>NZ_CP025030.1:5813803-6119793 GCF_002812705.1 Achromobacter spanius
CCCCCGATCGCGCGCAACCCATCACCCCGCGCAACTACCCGCCCACTCACCGCAACCCACGCTCCCACCCCGCAATAGCGTCCACCACCTCTTGCGGCTTCTCCGGCACCAACGCGTGCCCAGCCCCCCCGATCACCACGACCGACACGCGACGACCAAATTCATCGCGAATCTCATCACGCGTCGCAGGCGGCTTGAACAGATCAAGTTCAGCCTGCAAATCCAGCAAGGGCTTATCCCCACCCGACCACCAATCAGACTGACGCGTGGCCTTGCCCGCCATGCGCTGGCTATCACTGACCTGGGGATACCAACCCCCAAGCCAAACACGCGCATCATTACCCGGCGCAAAAAACGCATGCTGGATGGACGTCAAGCGCTCGGCATCCGGCAGCGACAAATCCGCGCTGCGATCCACGTGTTCGCTCAAGCCCTTGGGATAATGCTTGGCCGCGGCCGCCACGATCACCACGCCGCGCACCAGTTCAGGGTGATCCACCCCCGTGGTACGCGCCACCCAATTACCAAAAGCGTGGCCCACCATCACCACCGGCTGGCGCGCCACGTTACGGATCACCGCGGCCTGGTCATCGGCCAGGTCATGCAGCGTGATGCCCGACATCGGCCCCGTGCTGCCGCCGATACCACGCGGCTGCGGACGCAGCACGCGATAGCCGGCCTGCACGAAGCGTTCGGCAATCTCGTCGAAATCCTGCGCGCCGCGCCCGCGCGATGGCAACAGCACCAGCGCGGGTCCCTGCCCTTGGTCCAGCACTTCGATGGTGGCGCCGTTACCCACCAGCACATTCACGCGCTTGGGCGCATCGGCCAGCGCCGGCGACACCGTGGCGAACGCGCAGGTGATCGTCAGGCCGGTCAGCAATTGCTTCATCATCATGTCTCCTTGCCGGCTCCGCGGCGGGCAACTACAGGATTTTCTTGAACCTCACAGGATTTTCTTGAACATCGTGCGGCGCGTATTGCGAAACGATGGCCGCACGCGGCTGCTCCAGTCGGTTGCGCGCACGGCCAGCCATGGCGGGCTGCCGAAGGTTTCGCGGGTGTGCAGGTCGTAGCAGGCCAGGTAACGCGGCGACTCATCACGGCATTCGTAGCGCATCGCGCGTACCGTGCCCGGCACCGACGCCAGGCCGGGCAAATGTTCCTGGTCGTACCAGGCGTTCAAGTCCGCTTCGGCCTCGGGCAGCACATCCGTTTCAACGATGTAGTGCCACGGCGCATCCTGGCCGGCGGAGGCGCCGGCCAAGTCCAAAGTCTGATGCAACACACGCGCCCGGGCGCCTGGAAAGTGCTCGGCCAGCCGCGCCTGGATTTCCGGCAGCGCGGCTGCCGCGCCACGCAGGTACACGTAGGTGTTTTCTTCTTCCAGCGCGGCGAACACATTGACGCGTACACCGTCCAGCCCCGTCGTCAGACGCTGCGCCAGGTCGGCCGCACGCGTGTCGTCAAAGCGCTCACCCAGCGACACCAGCAATATCCCTTGCTGCATTTCCTGCCCTTCCAGCATTTCCTGCACAGTCTTCTCCATTCAATGCCCGACGCGCAACGCCACCAGAAAGCGCGACACCATGTTGTACGCGCCCACCGTGGCCGCCAGCTCTACCAATTGCGCGTCATCGTAGCGGGCGCGCACCGGTGCGAACACCGCGTCAGGCACCTCGATGTCGCGCGTCATGGCGTCGGTCAGCGCCAGCACGTCGGCCTCGCCGGGCGCCAGCCCCTGCACGTCGCCAGGCGCCGGGTTGGCGCGCAAGGCGTCGATCACGTCCTGCGGCATGCCGCCCGCCAAGGCATGCGGCACATGCGCGTCAAACTCGTACGGCGCATTGTTCAAGGTGGCCACGCGCAAGATGATCAGTTCGCGCAGACGCGGCGACAAAGACGTCTTCTGGCGGATCGCGGTCAGCATGGCTTCCCAGCCTTCCACCACGGCGGGGCTGTTCAGCAGCACCTGGTACAGCGGCGATATGCGACCACGCGCGGCGCTGATGCGCGCCTCCAGCGTGGCCAGTTCCGCGCGGGTGCCCGGTACAACGGGCTTCACTCGGCTGGCGCTCATGCTTACTCCGGACGGATGTTCTTGCGCTGGATCAGCGCGGTCCACTTGGCGCGATCGGACGCGATCAGATCGGCCAGTTCCTGCGGCGAGCTCGGCGCCGCTTGCGCACCGAATTTTTCCAGCTTGCTGCGCACCGCTTCATTGCCCAGCGCCGCGCGCACGGCCTGATTCAGCTTGTCGACAGTAGCGGCCGGCGTGGACGCGGGCGCCACGATGCCATACCAGTTGTTGGATTCCACGCCGGCAATGCCTTGTTCGGCCAGTGTCTTCACGTCCGGCAGCAGCGGATGACGAGTGGGCGCCGCAATACCCAGCGGCTTCAGCTTGCCGCCCTGAATGTGGCCGATCAGGCCCGGCACGTCGCCGAAGAAACCGGCCACCTGATTGCCCATCACGTCGTTGATGACGGGCGCCGCGCCCTTGTACGGCACGTGCAGCACGTTGGCCTTGCTGGCGTCTTCGAACATTTCCAAGGTCAGGTGCGGAATGCTGCCGATGCCCGACGAGCCAATCGCCACCGACTGCGACGCCGCCTGCGAGCGCTTGACGAAGTCCGCCGCGTCCGTCGCCGGGTTGGACGGGTTCACCACGAACACCGTGGCGTTGTTCACCACCCGCGAGACCGGGGCGAAATCGCGCGCGGGGTCATAGGGCATGTCTTTGTACAGCGCCGGGCTGATCGCCACCGCGCCCACGCTGGTCAGGAACAGCACCGAACCATCGCCCGGCGCCTTGGCCACATAGGCCGCGGCAATATTGCCATTGGCGCCCGCCTTGTTTTCGACGATGACCTGCTGCTTGAGCTCTTTGCCCAGTTGCTCGGCCAGCACGCGGCCCACCAGGTCCACCGGCCCGCCGGGCGGGAACGCGATGATCAGGCGGACGGGGCCGTCGGCATGCGCCGCGCCAAAGGCGGCGAAACTCAGCACGGCGGCCGAAAGTACTTTCTTGAACATGGTGTCTCCTCGTTGAGTCGAATTTTTATGGCTCGAAATTTTTACTGCTCGCCAAGCGATCGCGCTGATGCGCAGCCGCCTGCCGTCTACGCGAATCCGTACAGTCTTGCGGGGTTGTCCACCAGCACCCGCTGGCGCAATCCGGCATCCGGGCACGCTTCAAAGAACGTGTCCACCAGTTCGCCGTCATCGGGCATGTCGCCCGCCACGTTGGGATGCGGCCAGTCGGTGCCCCACAGGCTGCGGTCCGGCATGGCCAGGGTCAGCGCGCGCACAAACGGGATGCCTTCGGCGAACGGGCGCTTGCCCGACGCGATACGGTCAATGCCCGACACCTTGACCCAGGCCTGGGGTACATCAGCCAGGCTCAGCAAGGCCCGCATTGCGGGCGACTCCAGCCCGTCGGCAGCCTTCAGGCGCCCCATGTGGTCCACGACAAACGGCACGGGCAGCGCCAGCAGGCGCGGCAACAGTTCGGGCAACATCGCCCCATCCACGTGCAGGCACAGGTGCCAGCCCAGCGGCGCAATCAAGGCGACCACGTGGTCGAACACGGCGGGCTCCGGCGCGCCGCCCAAGTGCGGCACGAAGTTGAAGCGCGCGGCGCGCACGCCGCCATCATGCAGATGCTTGACGCTGGTCGCCGTAGCATCCGCCCCCAGCAAGGCCACGCCGCGATAGCGCCCGCCGCTTTGCGCCAGCGCGTCCAGCAAGGCGCTGTGGTCCGAGCCGTGGCAGTTGGCCTGCACCACCACCGCGCGCTCAACGCCCAGGTGCGCGTGCAGCGCGGCCATGGCGGAGTACGGCGCATCGGGCGGCGTGTACGACCGGCCCTCGGCATACGGGAACACATCGCCTGGCCCGAACACGTGGCAATGCGTGTCGCAAGCGCCCGGCGGCAGCGTGTGGCAAGGACGGGACGGAGACGCAAGCGGAGGACGGCAATCGGGCACAGTGGTTTCCTACTGGGAAAACGCCATCGTCGCGGATTGCTGCGCGCTGAACAATGCTATATCTTTGATTTCAGATATAGATAATTTAAATATCCCATGGATCTGAAGCAGATCGAATACTTCGTCAGGGTGGCGGAACGGCGCAGTTTCTCGCGCGCCGCCGAAATGCTGGACGTCGCCCAGCCCACCTTGAGCCGCCAGGTGCGCCTGCTGGAGCTGGAGCTTGGCCAGCACCTGCTCTACCGCAACGGCCGCGGGGCCGAACCCACCGAAGCCGGCTTGCGCTTCCTGGAGCATGCGCGCGCCCTGCTGACCCTGGCCGAGCGCGCCAAGGAAGATCTGCAAACGCTGCGCGCCACGCCCACTGGCAAAGTCGTGGTGGGCTTGCCCCCGCGTATCGCCCGCGTGCTGACGCCGCCGCTCGTGCAGGCGTTTCGCCGCGGCTTCCCAGAGGCCTCCATCGCGGTCGCCGAAGGCCTTAGCGCCCAGGTGCGCGAATGGCTGCTGGCCGGGCGGGTTGATCTGGCGCTGCTGTATGACCCCGCGCCCTCGCCCCAGCTTGCCTACGAATCGCTGTTCCGCGAAGACCTGGTGCTGGCCGCCGCCGCCGGCCACCAGCCGCCGCTGCCGGCCCGCGTTGCCGTGGCGCAGTTGGGCGACTATCCGCTGGTGCTGCCCAGCCTGCCCAACGCCATCCGCACCCTGGTCGAAAGCGTGTGCCGCGCGCAGGGCGTGCGCCTGAAGGTGGCTGCCGAGGTGGACGCCGTGCAGACCATCGTGGAACTGGCCGCGCAAGGCGACGCTTACGCCATTCTTCCGCGCTCGGCCGCGCGCGGCCCGGCCGCCGAACATGCCTTGTCGCTTTGCGATATCGGCTCACCCACCATCACCAACAATCTAGTCCTGGCCAGCGCCCGCCACCGGCCCGCCACCCGCCTGGCGACGGCCACCGGGCAACTGATCCGGCAACTGGATTTATCCAAGCTGTTCGCGCCGGGGGCCTGAGCGCTCGCGTGGGGCGCCACGGAATGGGGAATACCGGTGCGGATCTGGTCGCCCCAGGCAAAAGAGTTAAAATGCCCGCACCCTTTCTTGTTTGGCGGCTTGCTGCTGTCAAAGCCTTTTGTCAAAGTCCTGTTGGCGTCTCACCTCAAACAATGACCACTATCCTCCCGAACCTTCCTACCGGCCAGAAGGTCGGCATCGCCTTTTCCGGCGGTCTCGACACCAGCGCGGCCCTGCTGTGGATGCGCAACAACGGCGCCATCCCCTACGCCTACACGGCCAACCTGGGTCAGCCTGACGAATCCGACTACGACGAAATCCCCCGCAAGGCCTTGGCCTACGGCGCTGAAAATGCCCGCCTGATCGACTGCCGCGCGCAGTTGGTGGCCGAAGGCATTGCCGCCCTGCAAGCGGGCGCGTTCCATATCTCGACCGCCGGCATCACCTACTTCAACACGACGCCCATCGGCCGCGCCGTCACCGGCACGATGCTGGTGGCCGCCATGAAGGAAGACGACGTCAACATCTGGGGCGACGGCAGCACGTTCAAGGGCAACGACATCGAGCGCTTCTACCGCTACGGCCTGTTGACCAACCCGGACCTGAAGATCTACAAGCCCTGGCTCGACCAGCGCTTCATCGACGAACTGGGCGGCCGTTCGGAAATGTCCGAATACATGCGCCAAGCCGGCTTCGACTACAAGATGTCGGCCGAAAAAGCCTACTCGACCGACTCCAACCTGCTGGGCGCCACCCACGAAGCCAAGGACCTGGAACAACTGAATTCCGGCATCCGCATCGTCAAGCCCATCATGGGCGTGGCGTTCTGGCGCGATGACGTGGCCGTGAAGGCCGAAGAAGTCACGGTGCGCTTCGAGGAAGGCCAACCGGTCGCCCTGAACGGCGTGGAATACAGCGACCCGGTCGAACTGCTGCTGGAAGCCAACCGCATCGGCGGCCGTCACGGCCTGGGCATGAGCGACCAGATCGAAAACCGCATCATCGAGGCCAAGAGCCGCGGCATCTACGAGGCACCGGGCCTGGCGCTGCTGTTCATCGCCTACGAACGCCTGGTCACCGGCATCCACAACGAAGACACTATCGAGCAGTACCGCGAAAACGGCCGCAAGCTGGGCCGCCTGCTGTACCAAGGCCGCTGGTTCGACCCGCAAGCCATCATGCTGCGCGAAACGGCCCAGCGCTGGGTTGCCCGCGCCATCACCGGCGAAGTCACCATCGAACTGCGTCGCGGCAATGACTATTCGCTGCTGAACACCGAATCGGCCAACCTGACGTACGCGCCGGAACGCCTGTCGATGGAAAAGGTTGAAAACGCCCCGTTCACGCCGGCCGACCGCATCGGCCAACTGACCATGCGCAACCTCGACATCGTCGACACCCGCGAAAAGCTCTTCACCTACGTGAAGACCGGTTTGCTGGCGTCCAGTGGCACGTCGCTGCCGCAACTGAAAGACGTGGCCAAGAAGAAGTAATTCTTCAGCGCCAACGAAAAACCCCTCGATGATTCTCATCGAGGGGTTTTTTATTGCGCCGGCACCGCCATGGAAGCCGACGCGCCATGAACTGATCGGGCCGCTACAGCTCTACCTGCATGCCCATTTCCACCACGCGGTTGGCGGGAATCTTGAAGAACTTCGTGCTGCGCGTCGAGTTCCGCGCCATGAAGGAAAACACGGCGCGCCTCCATCGCAACAGCGCGGGCTTGCGTGCGGCCACCACCGTTTGGCGCGACAGGAAATACGAGGTGCGCATCGGCTCCAGATCCAGCTCGGGATACGCTTCGGCCACCAGGCGCAACGCCTCCGGCACATCCGGATCTTCCTTGAAGCCGTAATTCACTGTTGCCGTCCAGCTCGACGACGAAAGCTTGTTCACCACGAAACGCTCTTCGGGCGAGATGTACGGCACGTCGGCCACCAGGATTGTCAGGAACAGCACGTGGTCGTGCAGCACCTTGTTGTGCTTCAGGTTATGCAGCAGCGCCGGCGGCACGTTGCCCGAATTCATCGTCATGAAGATCGCGGTGCCCGGCACGCGCGATGGCGGGTATTGCTCCAGTTGCTCCATGAATTCCTTCAGCGGCTGCCGGTCACGTTGCTGCATGTCCGACAGCAGGCGGCGTCCGCGACGCCACGTCATCATCAGCGTGAACACCACAATGGCCACCAGCAGCGGCAACCAGCCGCCTTCGTGAATCTTGAACACGTTGGCCGAAAACAGCAGCACGTCAAACAGCAGCAAGAAGCCCAGGACAGCGAACCACGCCATGCGCTTGATGCCCGTCGTACCGCGCGGCAGCACGGCGAAAGCCAGCACCGACGTGGTCAGCATCGTGCCCGTTACCGCAAACCCATAGGCCGCGGCCAGATTATCGGAATTGCGGAACAGCAGCACCAGCACCAGCACCGCGCACAGCAGCAGCGCGTTGACCTGCGGCAGATAGATCTGGCCCTTTTCCACGGCGGACGTATGCAGGATCTGCATGCGCGGCCAAAAGCCCAGTTGGACCGCCTGGCGCGTGACGGAGTACGCGCCGGAAATCACGGCTTGCGACGCCACGATGGTGGCGATGGTGGCCAGCGCCACCAAGGGCACGAGACCCCAGTCCGGCGCCATCAGGAAGAACGGGTTGCGGATGGCTTCCGGGTTGCGCAGCAACAGCGCGCCCTGGCCGAAATAACACAGCGTCAAGGCCGGCAACACCATGCTGAACCAGGCGCCGCGAATGGCGGGCCGGCCGAAGTGGCCCATGTCGGCGTACAAGGCCTCGGCGCCCGTCAGCGCCAGCACGACGGCGCCCAGCAGCACGAAACTGATCAGCGGAAATTCGACGACAAAGCGCAGGCCCCACATGGGGTTCAAGGCCGCCAGCACTTCCGGGGTCTGCCAGATTTGCCAGCCGCCCAAGGCGGCCAGCGTGCCGAACCACACCAGCATCACCGGGCCGAACAGCTTGCCCATCAAGCCCGTGCCATGCGATTGAATCGCGAACAAGGCCACCAGCACCACCAGCGCTATCGGCACCACCCAGCGATCCAGGGTGTGCGACACGATGCCGATGCCTTCCAGCGCGGACAACACCGAAATGGCGGGCGTAATCATGCTGTCGCCATAGAACAGCGCCGCGCCGAATATCCCCAGCACGATCAGCACCCAGCGCAATTTGCCTTCGCGCGACCGCACCGCCAATTCCAGCAGCGCCAGCGTGCCGCCTTCACCGCGGTTGTCGGCGCGCAGCACCAGCGTGACGTACTTCAGGGACACCACCAGCATCAGCATCCAGAACAGGATGGACAGCACGCCCAGCAAATGCGCGGGCTCCAGATCGGTGTGCACGCTCAGGCCGGTCAGGCAGGCCCGCAGCGTATACAGCGGACTGGTGCCGATGTCGCCATACACAACGCCCAAGGCCCCCAGGATCAGCGCCGCGCGCGACGACGGCGCATGCACGCCGCCCGCATGGGCGCCAGTCGGGGAAGGGACACCAGCCGGGGCTTGGCTCATGATCGGAGTTCTTGACGAGTAAGTTGAGCCCCTTTGCGGGGGCCGGGGAACACGACGGACAGCCGTGTTCCAGAGAAGTCGGGGCGGCTGGTCAGTTTCCACCAGGCGCCATGGGCGTGCGCGATCTCGCGCACGATGGCCAACCCCAGGCCCGAGCCGCCGGCCGTGGCGGTGGGCGAACGGTAAAAAGCTTCAAACACGCGGTCGCGTTCTTCGGGCGGAATGCCGGGCCCGTCATCCTCGACCGTCAGCGACGGCGGGTTGGCGCCCACGATCAGCGTGATGCGGCCGGTTTCGTTGCCATAGCGCAAGGCGTTGTCGATCAGGTTGCTGAGCAGTTCGGCCAGCAGCAAGGGATCGGCATCGATCCAGATCGGAGCGTCCGGCGCCACCAGGTCCAGTTCGTAGCGCGCCTCGCGCACGCGCGGAAACCACTCGGCGCCATGCACCCGCACCCATTCGCACAGGTCGATGCGCACAAAGCTGTCTTGCGGACGGGCATTGGGGTCGGCGCGCGCCAGCACCAGCAATTGCTGGCCCAGGCGGATCATCCGGTCGCTCACGGCCTTGATGCGCTCGGCACGCGCCCGAACATCGTCGGGCAAGGGGCGCGCCAGCATCAGTTCGGATTCCAGCCTCAGGCCGGACAAGGGGGTGCGCAGTTGGTGCGCGGCATGGCCGATAAAGCGGCGCTGCGCCGCCAGCGAGGCATCCAGCCGCAGCAGCATGTCGTTGGTGTGCGTGACCAGGGGCTCGATCTCGACCGGCACGCCGGCCACTTCCAAAGGCTGCATGTCGTCAATGGAGCGCTGCCGGATTTCCTCGGACAAGAGGTTCACCGAGCGCAGCCCGGAACGCACGCCCTGCACCACCACCCAGGTAAACAACGCAATCAGCGCAATCTGCCCCACCACCATCAGCCAGAAGAAATCCTCGAGCATCCAGAGCGACATGTCGATCTTGTGCGTGATCACCCATGTGGCCGCCAGGTCCAGCAGGACAAGCAGCAGAATCGGGGGCATCAAGCGAATGACAAGATGCCGGGCAAGCGAGCGGGAAGGGAGCAAGGGGCGAGTGGGCGTGGGAGCAGAAGGAGTGCGTTCGTGCGTCATGACGCGATACCCTCGCTTGGGCGGATGGAAGGGCGCAGCCGGAACCTGCCGGCGGCGCCAGGCCCGTCAGGCCGTTTCCACATCCAGCATGTAGCCGAAGCCGCGCACCGTCTGGATGCTGGCGCCGGTGCCTTCCAGGCGTTTGCGCAGGCGGTAGACGTAGACTTCGACCGCGTTTTCGCTGAAATCGGCATCCCAGGCGGACAGGGAGTTCACTATCTGGCGCTTGGTGACGACACGGCCCACGCGGGCCATCAGCATTTCCAGCACGGAGAGCTCGCGCACCGACAAGGACAGGCGTTGGCCATTGGCGCGTACTTCGCGGCCGACCGTGTCGAACACCAGCGGGCCGACTTCGATCAGGGGTTGCGCCTGGCCCGCGCGCCGCCGGCCAAAGGCACGCACGCGCGCCGCCAGCTCGGGCAGTTCAAAGGGTTTGGTGACGTAATCGTCGGCGCCGGCGTCCAGGCCCGCGACGCGGTCTTCGATGCCGTCGCGCGCGGTGAGGATAAGGACGGGGACTTGATTGCCGTCCTGGCGCAACTGCCGCAGCACATCAAGCCCGCTCATGCCGGGCAAATTTAGGTCGAGCAGCATGAGGTCGTAAGGCTGACCAGCCAAGGCGCCCAGCACTCGGTCGCCTTCAGTCAGCCAGTCGACCGCATAACCCTGGTCGGCCAGGAATTCCTGGAGCGCATGGCCCAGGGTGGTGTCGTCTTCGATTACCAGAACTCGCATGCCGCGATTCTAGCGCGATCCGAAAAAAAAGGGGCGCGAAATGCGCCCCTTCCCTGGATTCGTTCACCCGCCGGACGGCGCCCCAGCGGGAGCCGGGGTGGCGCTGCCCGGGGTTGCCCCAGCCGGCGCTTCGCCAGTCGCGGTGCCGCTGGAAGGCGGCGTCGTGATGAACCCGATGCGCGACATGCCCGAACGGCGCGCCGCGGCCATCACCTTGGCCAGCGTTTCGTAGCGCGTGTTCTGATCGGCGCGAATGCGGATCTCGGGTTGCGGCTTGGTGCCGGCGATCGACTTGAAGCGATTGGGCAGGTCGTCAATATTGACCGGCTTTTCGTCCCAGAACAGCGCGCCGCTGGCATCAATGGCCAGGTCGACCGTCTTGGGTTCTTCCTCGATCTGCTCGGCGGCCACCTGGGGCATGTTGATCTTGATCGAATGCGCCAGCAGCGGGGCCGTGATGATGAAGATCACCAGCAGCACCAGCATGACGTCAATCAGGGGCACCATGTTGATCTCGGAAACCGTATGGCTTCCGGACCCTTTTCCCTCGAAGCTGCCAAAGGCCATTATTCGCTCCCGCGTTGAACCGCGGCGCCGTTACCGTTCTGGCGGCGCAGGGCGCGCACCTTGCCGTCGGACAGCATCACTTGCTGGCCGGTGGTCAGGAACGCGAACAGGTCATGGGCAAAGGCGTCCAGGCGCGACAGGAACACGCGGTTGTTGCGCACGAAGGTGTTGTACGCCAGCACCGCGGGAATGGCCACGGCCAGACCCAGGCCCGTCATGATCAGGGCTTCGCCCACCGGACCGGCGATGCGGTTGATGGTCACGCCGTCGGACAGGCCGATACCGACCAGAGCGTGATACACGCCCCACACCGTGCCGAACAGGCCGACGAACGGCGCGGTGGAACCCACCGAGGCCAGCACCGTCAGGCCGTTCTCCAGCTTGGCGGTTTCTTCGTCGATCACCTTGCGCATGGTGCGCGTCACGAAATCGGAGTTGCTGCCCGACTCTTCCAGCTTGGTGGCGCCGAACTTGTTATGGTGCGCCTGCGCGTGCATCGCGTGGCTGGCCAGGTGCGAGAACGGATCGCGCGCGCCGTGCGTGCTGATTTCGTGCTCGACCTGTTCAAGCGAGCTGGCGTTCCAGAACTTGTTCAGGAAGTCCGCCGAACGCTTGCGCATGCTGACATTGCTGGCGGCCTTGACCAGGATCAGGTACCAAGTCACCAGCGACATCAGGATCAGGATGACGAACAGGCTCTTGCCCACGAAGTCGCTCTGGGCGACAAAGTGCAGGAAGCCCATGTCGGGGGTGGCGACCGGGGCGGGCGCGGGCAGCGACGGCAGCGTGGCGGCGGCGCTTTGCAGCGCATCAGCCGATTGCTGAACGACGCCGGCGCCGGCCGTGGCGGCTTGTTGGGCTGCGGGCGCAGCGGCGGCGGCAGCCGGTGCGGCCGGGCTGGTCGTCGCCTGCGCCACCAGGGTGGCGCCATGCAGTGCGTTGGACATCTCAGTTCCTCATTACGAAATCGAACGGAATTTTGGCTTTGGCGGGATAGGCCACGCCGTTACGGGTATAGGGCTTGAACTTGGCCTTGCGAGCCGCGGTCAGCGCGGATTCATCCAGCCTCGAAAAGCCCGATGACGTGTCGATCGTTGCGCGTTCCACCAGGCCCTGCGTATTGATCTCCACCAGCACCAGCACCCGCCCCTCTTCCCGCATGCGGCGCGATGCCATCGGGTAGGTAGGCATGGGCCGCGCGCCCTGGAATTCGATGCTCGACACCAGCACGGGCTGATCGGGCGGCGGACCCTGCTGCGGGCTTGCCGAAGCCTGGGCGCCATCGACCGCGCCCGTGGGCGGTGTCTGTGGCGGCGGCGTCTCCGGCTTGGGCTCGGGTTTGACTTCCTGCTTGGGTTGCGGCTTGGGTTTGGGCTTTGGTTTGGGTTTGGGCTTCGGCGCCGGCATCGGCGGCTTTTCAACCACCGGCTCGGGCTCGGGTTCCGGTTCGGGCTTCAATTCAGGCTCGGGTTCGGGCTCGGGTTCCGGCTCGATTTCGGGCTGCGGCTCGGGCGGAGGCTCAACCACCGGCTGCGGCGGTTCGGGCGTGGGTTCAGCCTTGGCGACCTGCGGAATGGGCGCATCGACCAAGCTGACCATGACGGCCTCGGGTTCCTCAAGCTCAGGACGAGTCGTGGGCGCCATGAAAATGGCTCCGATTACAGCCGCGTGAAGTGCGACAACCGCCAGTCCGGCGCCAGCGCGTATACCAAATGAAGACGGCGAAGAAGAATTCGAACCGCGTTGAAAACTAGGCATGAATCAGCCAGGGTGCATTGACTTATCCGGCCAGCTAGACGAAGACGCCGCCCAAAAAAAAGCGGCATCTGCCAGCCGGTACAAGCCGATCATAATATCTTAAATGCGAATGATTCGCACGTCCTATTTCGTCTGGAATAGCGTAACACTGCCCTACCGGGTCAAACCAGAAAGCTCAAAACGTGTACAAGAAAGCTTGCGAAAGCGCAAAAGAAGGCGGGCGGAGCGAGCGGCGCCCAAAGCAAAAAACCCGCCACGTTAAGGTGTGCGGGTTTCGCTGGAAGAATCGGCAAAAATGCGAATGTTGCGAATGTTGCGGATGTTGCTTTTGGTGGGTGCTACAGGGGTCGAACCTGTGACCTACGCCTTGTAAGGGCGCCGCTCTACCAACTGAGCTAAGCACCCGATCCTGACACTTTCAGTGCTGCTTGAACTCGATGATTCGTTCAAGGCAGTGACCAATTCGCAGCCAACTCGGGGTACTCAAAAGCAATACGCGGGCCGGAGTATACCGGACCGCGTCATTGTCGGCAAATCGCGTGGGGCCGGTGCCCTGCGATTGCCTTGCCGTCCATTAGTTGACGGCGTCCTTCAGGGCCTTGCCCGGACGGAACTTCGGCACCTTGGCCTTCTTGATCTTGATGGTTTCGCCCGTACGCGGGTTACGGCCGGTGCGAGCAGCGCGAGCCGACACGGCAAACGTGCCAAAGCCAACCAACGTTACCGTGCCGCCTTTCTTCAGCGTGGTCTTGACGGCACCGATCAGGGCGTCGAGCGAACGGCCGGCGGCAGCCTTGGAGATATCGGCCTTGCTGGCGATGTGATCGATGAGTTCAGTTTTGTTCATTCAGGTGTACCCCTCACAAGGTATGGAGTCTGGCGAGACCGTGGGGTTCATGGCTGTCATGAGGGGACGCCACCAACTAATCGCAAGGTCCGACAAACGACGAACAGACAGTGGATAGACTTTTCTTGCGCTGCAAAAGCACAACTTTTAAACTGCTGCGCCGCTTAGGATTTGATGGCATAAATGCCTTCAAACCGTCAGCGACGCAGAGGTGTATTAGGCCTTGGCGCAGAGCCGCTGTCAAGCAAAAACCTCACCACAACCCGCGCCAATACTAGCTTTTAGCCGCTTTCGCAATAAACACAAACGCGCATTTCGGGGTTTGCGCGACACCAAAGAAAACACTTCAAGCCTGAATCAAACATCCGCCCAGCGGCGCAGCAAATTGTGATAAATGCCGGTCAGTTGCACGATCGATGCATGCCCCGCCACGTCTTGATTCAGCCGCTGGATGGCCACGTCCATGTCCAGCAGCAATGCGCGCTGGCTATCTTCGCGCACCAGGCTTTGCATCCAGAAAAACGAACTGACGCGCGCACCGCGCGTCACCGGATTCACCTTGTGCAGGCTGGTACCCGGGTACAACACCATGTGCCCCGCGGGCAACTTCACCGCGCGCGGTCCGTAGGTGTCATCGATGACGAGTTCGCCGCCGTCATAGGAATCAGGTTCCGAGAAAAACAGCGTGGCGGACAAGTCCGTGCGCACGCGTTCGGCCGTACCCGTGATGCCCCGCACCGCGTTATCCACGTGGTAGCCAAAGGCCTCGCCGCTCTCATAACGGTTGAACAGGGGCGGGAAGATCTTGCGCGGCAAGGCCGCTGACATGAACAGGTTGTTCGTGGCCAGCCGCTGCAGGATCAGGTTGCCCAGTTCCTGCGCCAACGGATGCTGTTCGGGCAACTGACGGTTGCGCTTGACCTCGGCGGACTGGTAGCCCGCCGTGACCTTGCCGTCCACCCATTCGGAGGCATCCAGCCGCTGGCGGATATCAGCCGCCTCGTCGGGCGTGAAAACGTCTGCAATCTGTATAAGCATGAGCCGGAGTCCTTGAAGCGTGCCAGTCGCAAAGACGTCCGGCACGCCGTTGCCGAATTATCCCTTCAGGCAAGCATTGAGCGCCTGATCGAAATCAAACAGCAGATCGGCCTCGTCTTCGATGCCGACCGACACACGGATCAGGCTGTCCGCGATGCCCATTTGCTTGCGGCGTTCGGCGCCCATCTCGTAATAGATGGTGTGCGCGGCAGGCAGAGCCAGGCTGCGGGTGTCGCCCAGGTGCGTTGCCATCAGCACAATGCGCAGGCGGTTCAGGAAATCAAAGCAGTCCACCCCATCGGCCAGCTCCACGCCCAGCAAGCCACCAAAGCGCGAGCCGAACAAGGCGGCGGCGCGCGCATGCTGCGCGTGACCCGCCAGGCCGGGGTAATGCACCTTGGCCACGCCAGGGTGCTCGTTCAGAAAGCGGGCCAGCGCCAGCGCGTTGGCGCAGTGCTTGGCCATGCGCAACGCCAGCGTCTCGGCGCCCACCGCGATGCGGTGCGCGGGCTCGGCCGCCAGCGTGCCGCCCATGTCGCGCAAGCCCTTCTTCTTGATCTGGGTCAGACCCCAACTGGTGGACGGACCCTTGCGGTAGGCGTCGTAGATGTTGGAGTAATCGGCCCAGTCATACAGGCCCGTGTCCGTCACCGCGCCACCCAGCGCGTTGCCATGGCCGCCGATGTATTTCGACAGCGAATTCATCACCAGCGACGCCCCCACGGCTGACGGGCGGAACATCCAGGGCGACGTCAAGGTGTTGTCCACGACGTAGACCAGATTCTTTTCGCGGCAGATCTCGCCGATCACGGCCAGGTCAGCCACTTGCGTGCCCGGGTTGGCGATGGTTTCCGTGAAGACCATGCGCGTGTTCGGTTGAATGGCCGCGCGCACTTGCGCCGCGTCCGTGGCGTCAACAAAGGTGATCTCGACGCCCAACTCAAGCAGCGTGCCCAGCAGGCTGTTGGTATTGCCGAACACGAACTGGCTGGACACCATGTGGTCGCCGCGGCGTAGCAGGGTCGTGAAGATGGCCGACAGCGCCGCCATGCCCGTGGCGAAGCTGACGGTGCCCTTGCCGCCTTCCATGTGATTGATCTTGGCTTCCAGCGCCGTGGTGGTGGGCGTGCCTTGGCGTGCGTACGTAAAGCCCGCCTTGCCCTGGAACACCGCGGCCAGCTCGCGCGCGTCGTCGTAGGCGAATTCCGATGACGGATGCATCGGCTTGTGCACCGCTCCGTGCTCGACGGATTGCTGGCGGTCGGAATGGAGGATCGTGGTGGTAAAGCCGTTCTGGTGCATGATGGGCTGAATAAAGAAAGATCTGGAAAAAAAGCTCAGGCTAAAAAGTCGGCCGAACCGGTCAGGCTTTGCGCTGACGCACGGTTTCGTACAGGCAGACGGCGCTGGCGACGCTGACGTTCAGGCTTTCCACCGAACCCAGCATCGGAATATTCACCAACTGGTCGCAGGTTTCGCGGGTCAGGCGTCGCATGCCCTCGCCTTCGGCCCCCATCACCCACGCCATGGGCTGGCGCGCGTCGATCTGGTGCATGCTCTCGGTGGCCTGGTCATCAGTGCCCACCAGCCACACGCCGCGGTCCTTCAGGCTGCGCATGGTGCGCGCCAGATTGGTCACCATCAGATAGGGGACGGTATCGGCCGCGCCGCAAGCCACGCGCTGCACGGTGGCGTTCAACCCCACCGCGCGGTCACGCGGGGCGATCACGGCGTGCACGCCGGCCGCATCAGCCGTACGCAGGCAGGCGCCCAGATTGTGCGGGTCCGTCACGCCGTCCAGAATCAACAGCAGCGGCGGCCCTTCGATCACGTCGAGCACTTCGTCCACGTCCACCGCCAACTGGCGCTCGTCGGCCAGGGCAACCACGCCTTGGTGGCGCGTGCCGCGCGACAGCCCGTCCAGTCGCTCCATCGGAACCGGATGCACGCGGCAGCCCGCCTTCTCGGCTTGTTCGATGAACGTCTGCATGCGCTTGTCGCGGCGCGAGGCCTCGACATAGATTTCCTTGATCGACTCGGGCGCGTGGCGCAGCCGCGCGACAACCGCGTGAAACCCGGCTAGAACTTGGGTCGACGCCATAAATGCAATACCTTTAGATAAACGAATACCCGCCCCAAAGGGGGCGGGCTACCGGACCAAGCCGGCCATCAACGCAATGTTACCCCTTATGGCCGTACCGCCCTACGGCGGGGCGGCCATGAAGGCACCATCAACCTGAAGGTCAATGGCGCTTGTGCGTCGCCTTTTTTGCCGGGGCGGCGCGCTTGGCCGCCCGAGGCGGCTTGCCCGCTTTCTTGGCGTCCGCGCGGCGTTCCTTGGCGGTCTGGCCTTTCAGCGCGGCCGGTTTCGGCGCCGCCGCCTTCTTCACGCGGCGCACCGGCTCGTCAGGACCCCGGGCAGATGCCTTGCGCAAGGCGTCGAAACTCGTGCCCTGCACCAGACGGAACTCGATACGGCGCGCTTCCAGATCAACTCGCGCCACCTGCACCTGCACCTTGTCGGTCAGGCGGTAGCGCATGCCCGTGCGCTCGCCGCGCAGTTCATGCAGCCCATCGTTGAATTGGAAGTACTCGCCGCCCAGTTCGGACACGTGCACCAGCCCTTCAACGTGCAGCGTATCCAGCGTGACGAAGATGCCAAAGCTGGCCACGCCAGTCACGGTGCCGCTGAAGTCCTCGCCCACACGTTCCTTGACGAACCAGCACTTGAGCCAGGCCTCGACGTCGCGAGACGCCTCATCGGCGCGGCGTTCGGTGGCCGACAGCACCAGGCCCATCTTTTCCCAGATGGCCTGTTCATGTTCTTTCTGCGTGCGACCGATGACCACCGCATGGTCGTCCAGGCTGGGCACATAGCGCTGCCCGGCCAACAGCGCCTTGATGACACGGTGCGTCAGCAAGTCGGGGTAGCGGCGAATGGGGGACGTGAAGTGGCTGTAGCCCGGGTAAGCCAAGCCAAAGTGGCCCATGTTGTCGGGGCTGTAGACGGCCTGCTGCATGGATCGCAGGCACATCGACTGCAGCAACTGGTAATCGGGACGGCCGCGCACGGTATCGAGGAAATCGCCGTAGTCCTTGGCCGTGGGCATGTCGCCCCCGCCCAGTGACAAGCCCATCGTACGCAGGAATTCGCGCAGCGACTGCAGGCGTTCCGGCGTGGGGCCTTCGTGGATGCGGTACAGGCCGGGATGCTTGCTGCGCGTCATGAAGTCGGCCGCGCAGGTGTTGGCGGCCAGCATGCATTCTTCAATCAGCTTGTGGGCATCGTTGCGCACCGACGGCACGATTTGTTCAATGCGGCCCAGCTCGTTGCAGACGATCTTGGTTTCAACGGTGTCGAAATCAATGGCGCCCCGCTTCTTGCGGCCCTGCACCAGCAGTTGGAAAAGCTCGTACAGGTGCTGGACATGCGGCAACACGTTGCGCATCGCGGCGGCGGCGGGGCCACCGGGCTGCTGCAACGCGGCCCAGATGTTCGTGTACGTGGTGCGGGCCTGCGAGTGCATCACCGCGTTATAGAACTGGTAGGCCGTGACCGTGCCGGCCTTGGCGCCCGTCGCGGGGATCACCATGTCGCACACCAGCACCAGGCGGTCTACGTCGGGGTTCAGCGAACACAGCCCGTTGGACAGGGATTCCGGCAACATCGGAATGACGCGGCGCGGGAAGTACACGCTGGTGCCGCGTTCGATGGCGTCGTCGTCCAGCGCATCGCCGGGACGCACGTAATGGCTGACGTCGGCAATGGCCACCAGCAGGCGCCAGCCAGGACGCTTGCGTTGGCCCGTGCCGAGCTCGACGGGTTCGCAATACACGGCGTCGTCGAAGTCGCGCGCGTCTTCGCCATCGATGGTGATCAACGGCACGTCGCGCAAATCAACGCGGTCTTTCAGGTCGCTCTTGCGCACCACGTCAGGCAGGCGGGCTGCCTGCTTGCGGGCGGCTTCCGAGAATTCGACCGGCACGTCGAACTTGCGCACGGCAATTTCGATTTCCATGCCGGGGTCGTCGATTTCGCCCAACACTTCGGCCACACGGCCCAACGGCTGCGTGTGGCGAGTGGGCTGCTCAATGATTTCAACCGCGACCACCTGCCCATGCTGGGCGCCATTGGTATCGCTGGGAGGAATCAGGATGTCGTGTTTGATGCGCTGATCTTCCGGCACAACGATGGACAAGCCATGCTCGTGCAAGAAGCGGCCCACCAGCTTATTGGTGCGGCGCTCAATGACTTCAACGATGGTGCCTTCCGGCTTGCCCCGGTATTCGCCGGTGGGCTTGACCAGCACGCGGTCGCCATGCAGCACCTTGAGCATTTCGCGCGGGGACAGGAACAAGTCCGGCCCGCCATCATCGCGCAGCAGAAAACCGAAGCCGTCGCGGTGACCCAGCACCTTGCCGGCAACGAAGTCCAATTTGGTGGCCAACAGCAAGACGCCCTTGCGGTTGGGCATAAGCTGGCCGTCGCGCTCCATGGCGCCCAGGCGGCGTTCAAATCCGACCATCGTCGCCGCGCGCTCGACGCCC
This sequence comes from Achromobacter spanius, assembly GCF_002812705.1. Classification (NCBI taxonomy): domain Bacteria; kingdom Pseudomonadati; phylum Pseudomonadota; class Betaproteobacteria; order Burkholderiales; family Alcaligenaceae; genus Achromobacter; species Achromobacter spanius. Next base: position 5,832,931 of record NZ_CP025030.1, read on the forward strand.
ATGCGTTCGGCCAATTCCACCGGAGACAACGGCGAACCTGCGGAACGCAGCGCGGTCAGAATGGCTTCACGGGACGGGACGTCAGGGTCGAAGTCCGGCGGCGCTTCGGGCAAGGATGTTGATCTGTTGTTTTTCGATTCGTTATTCGATCGTTTTGCCAAAGCTGAAATTTCCGTATATAATGCGCAGCTTCTGTGGTTCGCCCAAGGCTGAACACTGAAGCAGAAATGGTCAGAAGGGTTGCAAATCAGGTGTCAAAACCAAGCTTGCCACCCTAGGTCGAAAGACCACATTGTAAAACCAAGTGCGCTCAGGACGCATGTTTTAGTTAAGTCAGTATGTTGAAAACAACGCAAGTTGAAATTCACATACAGCGCTTAATAAAAACAATGCAACTAGGGCCGCAGCGTATCACATAGTTCTGACAAGTATCTCTCAGTGCCCAGGTGGCGGAATTGGTAGACGCGCACGGTTCAGGTCCGTGTGCCGCAAGGTGTGGAGGTTCGAGTCCTCTCCTGGGCACCACGGAATTTAAATCGAATCCGTTTTCAAACGGGTTGGATAGCAAGAAGCAGCATTACAAGCAGTACCAGCAGCAAACCTGCTAGAGCAAATAGCTCTTCCAGTGCCCAGGTGGCGGAATTGGTAGACGCGCACGGTTCAGGTCCGTGTGCCGAAAGGTGTGGAGGTTCGAGTCCTCTCCTGGGCACCACCCGCATATAAGTCAGAACAGCGTCAGCGCTGGGTTGATAGCAAGGCTGAAGGCCCCGAATATCGAAAGATGCTCGGGGCTTTTGCTTTATGCGCGCCGATAAGCGCAAGCGGCTGACATTCGGGGCTGACATTCGGGGCTGACATTCGGGGCTGACATTCGGGGCTGACAATCGATACATCGGGCGCATTATCCGATGCACCCGATTTGCGCCCAGCCGATTTGATTATTCGCCCTCTTCCCACCTAGCCATGGGTGAAGACATTAACGCCACGGCACCTTGCGCTGCAAATGATGGCGCGCATAAAGATCCTCACCCATCCCTTCGATCTGCCCGTCGATCAGCGCTTCGAACGGCCGCAACAACGCGTCGACATTCATCGGGGATTCGATTGCGTTCAAGGCGTGCGTCACGGCTTCAACGGTGGATAGCGCGCCCGGAATGTCGGCATGGCGAACGCGATAGCGTGTCGTCAGCCCCGCCGGCAGCATCACGCGCGGCAGCGCCGCCAGCTCCGGGTTGATATGCAGCAGCTTGCGCGCGTGCCCCCAGGTACCGTCCGGCACAATCAATTGAATCGGCTGACCTAGATCCCGGCCATAACCGGGCGTCAAGACGTCGGCGGCAGGCCCTGGAAACAGCAGACGGTGCGCGTAGCCCGGCTTTTCCCACACATCCGGCGTGAAGGTTTCGCCCACCACGCGCCGCGCGCCGGCCAAACCCAGCACCGCCAACCTGGCCGTGTTCAAGGCATGGCGCGCTTCACTGGGATGCTGCAGCACCAACAGACGGGTGCGGCATGACAAGGCGGGGATAAGCGCGCACAGGCAGTGGGATTCGGGGCGCAGGCAACGCGTGCATAGGGCTCGAGACATGGGGCGACACTATAAACGCTGGCCAATAAACTCTTGCTTGCGCACGCCAAAAAAAATGTGCATAATCTCGCTTCTCTGCTGCTGAACAAGAAACGCCGCGCAAGCGACGAAACATGTGAAGCATAGGGAAGAGCAACATAGCCCAGGTGGCGGAATTGGTAGACGCGCACGGTTCAGGTCCGTGTGCCGCAAGGTGTGGAGGTTCGAGTCCTCTCCTGGGCACCAATTATTACATCACGAGGTACCTGTCGTGATGCGCCAAGAAAAACCCCGTTCGTGAAAGCGACCGGGGTTTTTTCTTTTCTTGCCGCGCCCGACGTGGCGGGGCGGCGCGTAGTGCCCTACTTCAGTTCGCGCGTCATCACGACGTGCGGAATGCCGGCTTCGATGAACTCTTCGCCCTCGACGGTGAAGCCGTGCGCCTCATAGAAACCGGCGGCATGCTTTTGCGCGTGCAGCACCAGCATGCGGTGCCCGTCGCCATGGCCCTGTTCGATCAGGGCGTTAAGCAACTGACCGCCCACCCCCATGCCACGCGCCCGCTTGTGAACGGCCATGCGGCCGATATGCCCATCGGGCAAGAGGCGCCCCGTGCCCATCGGCGTGCCGTCGGGGCCATAGGCCACCGCATGCACCGACACGGCGTCGTCATCATCCAGCTCTACCTCCGGCGGCACCTTCTGTTCAACCACGAACACCTCGTGGCGGACCGAATAGGCATCGTCGCGCAGGCGGTCCCAGGTACCGAGGGCAATACGCACCGCTGATTGCTTGTTGGTCGACATCTCCATTTCCTCGCGTGCGGCAGATCAACAATAAATATCCTACGCCGCATTCTCGCAGGGATGACAACGAGACGAAAAGGGGTACGATCGCGGCTTGCCCACGTTGCCCTCACCCAACATGACGCCCGCCGCGCCCCCGACCTGGTTGAAAGCCGCCCCCGCGCTTTTCCTGTTGTTGTGGTCCAGCGGCTTCGTTGTGCTGAAGATCGGCTTGGCTTACGCCGATCCGCTGACTTTCCTGGCCGTGCGTTACGCCTGCGTCGTGCTCATCCTGGCGCCGTTCATGCTGATCATGCGCCCGCCTCTGCCCCAAGGCGCGCGGGCATGGGGCCATCTGGCCATGGTCGGCGTGCTGTTGCAGGCCGGTTATTTCTGCTGCACCTACCTGTCACTCAAACTAGGCATGTCCGCCGCCGGGCTTGCGTTGATTGCTTCGCTGCAACCCATTCTGATCGGCCTGTTGGCGCCCATGATCGCGCATGAAAGGGTCGACGCCCGGCGCTGGGCGGGGCTGGGCCTGGGCGTTGCGGGTGCCGCGCTCGTCATCGTGGCCAAGGCGTCCATCGATGTGCTGGCGCCGCTAGGGCTGCTGTTTGCCGTGGGCGCCTTGCTTTGCATCACCAGCGGCACACTCTACGAAAAGCGCTACGGCGCGGCCACGCATCCCGTCACGTCCAACCTGGTGCAGTACGCCGTCGGGCTCGCCGTGACCGCGCCACTGGCGTTCGCGCTTGAGCCCATGCACATTGAATGGACCGGCCCGTTGCTGGCCGCGCTGGCGTACCTTGTCGTGGGAAATTCGCTGGTCGCCATCACCTTGCTGCTGACCATGATCCGGCACGGCGAAGCCTCTCGCGTGTCCGCCCTCTTCTTCATGGTGCCACCCTGCGCCGCCATTTTTGCGCTGTTGGCGCTGGACGAACCCATCCCGGCGCTGGCGTGGCCAGGCATGGCATTGGCCGCGGCGGGCATTCTGCTGGTTAGCCGCAGCGCGCGCCGGAATCCACAGCCATCCAAGTAGAATGAGCGCCTTCCCGCGCCCACGCCCCTATCCATGAACGCCGTCATCACTGCCGCCCTGCCGGTCTTCGCGCTGATCCTGACCGGCTGGCTGGCTGCCCGGGGCAAGGTGCTGGGACCCGGCGCCACAGACGCCTTGAACCGCTACGTGGTCTACCTGTCCTTGCCGGCGCTGCTGTTTCGCGCCATGACGCAGGTGGATCTGGCGCATATGGCGCACTGGGGCTTTGTGGCCGCCTTCGCGGGCGGCATCGCCGTCACCTTCCTGGTGTCTTTCCTGCCTGGCCGGGGTGGACGGCGCCCACTCACCGACCGCAGCATCGAAGGCCTGGCGGCGTCCTATGCCAATGCGGGCTACATGGGCATCCCGCTGTGCGTGGCGCTGTTTGGCGCGGAAAGCCTGGCGCCCGCCGCGTTCACCACCTTGCTGACCGCCAGCGTCCTGTTTGGCTTTGCCATCGCCCTGATCGAGTTCGACCGGCAACAAGCCCCCAACGTCGGCGTCACACTGCTCAAGGTGGGCCGCGCGTTGATGCGCAACCCCTTGCTGGCCGCGCCGGTGCTCGGCCTGGCCTGGGCGGCTACCGGCCTGACGCTGCCCGAAGGTATCGACCGCTACGTCGCCCTGCTAGGCGCGTCGGCCAGCCCTTGCGCACTGGTCACCATCGGCTTGTTCCTGGCGCAGACGGAGACCGCCACCGCGGGCCCCGGCGTGCTGCGCCTGGTGGTCGGCAAACTACTGCTGCAGCCCGCCGTTACCGCGGTGCTGGCGTTCTATGTGTTTTCGATGCCGCCGTTGTGGGCCTGGACCGCCGTGCTGATGAGCGCGCTTCCCATTGGCACGGGCCCCTTCATGCTGGCGAAGATGTACGGGCGCGACGCCCGCGTGACCTCGCGCGCCATTCTCGTTTCCACCGTCGCGTCCGTGCTCACCGTCAGCTTGCTGGTGGCCTGGATCAGCGCCCACCCCATTTCCTGATTGCCTGTCATGCTGCTTGCCGCCGCCATCTTCATCCTGACCATCACGCTCGTCATCTGGCAGCCACGGGGCCTGTCCATCGGCTGGAGCGCGGTCATCGGCGCCGGCCTGGCGTTGGCCACCGGCGTGGTCCACGTGGCCGACATCGCGGATGTCTGGCGCATCGTCTGGAACGCCACCGCCACCTTTATCGCCATCATCGTCACCAGCTTGATCCTGGATGAAGCCGGCTTCTTCGAATGGTCCGCGCTGCACGTGGCGCGTTGGGGCGGCGGACGCGGGCGGCTGTTGTTCGTGCTGATCGTGCTGTTGGGCGCCGCCGTGTCGGCGCTGTTCGCCAATGACGGCGCGGCCTTGATCCTGACGCCCATCGTCATGGAAATGCTGCTGGCGCTGGGCTTTGGGCCGGGCGCGTCGCTGGCCTTCGTGATGGCGGCGGGCTTCATCGCCGATACCGGCAGCATTGCGCTGATCGTCTCGAACCTGGTGAACATCGTGTCGGCCGACTTCTTCGGCATCGGCTTTGGGGAGTACGCCTCGGTGATGCTGCCGGTGAACCTGATGGCGGTGGGCTCCACGCTGGTGGTGCTGCTGCTGTTCTTTCGCAAGAGCATTCCGCCGCGTTATGACGTCAGCCAACTGCCCGCGCCCGCCTCGGCCATTCGCGACCCGGTCACCTTTCGGGCCGGCTGGATCGTGCTGGGCTTGCTGCTGACCGGATTCTTCGTGCTGGAACCGATGGGCATTCCGGTCAGCGCCATCGCGGCGGCCGGGGCGCTGGGCCTGCTCTTGATCGCGGGACGCCAGCACATCGTGGGCACGCGCAAGATCATGCGCGAAGCGCCCTGGCACATCGTGATCTTCTCGCTGGGCATGTACCTGGTTGTCTACGGCCTGCGCAACGCCGGCCTGACCGCGCATCTGGCGCGGGTGCTGGACTGGTGCGCCGAGTATGGGCTGTGGGGCGCGGCGATGGGCACGGGACTCATCACGGCATTCCTGTCGTCCATCATGAACAACCTGCCCACCGTGCTGGTGGGCGCGCTGTCGATCGCCGACACCAGCGCCACCGGCCCGCTGAAAGACGCGATGATCTACGCCAACATCATCGGCAGCGACCTGGGTCCGAAGATCACGCCCATCGGCAGCCTGGCTACCCTGCTTTGGCTGCACGTGCTTGCGCGCAAAGGGCTGCGCATCACCTGGGGCTATTACTTCAAGGTGGGTATCGTGCTGACGCTGCCCGTGTTGCTCTTGACCCTGGCGGCGCTGGTGTGGCGCTTGCAGTAAATCTGGGGAATCCCCTTGGCGCCGCCCTCTAATAACTTTTAGTTATTAGGCAAGCATTAATTGATGGTATGAGCAATTAAACAGCCGCCGTAAACTCTCATGCATATCCACGGGCGCCATTTCTTGCGCCCGTTTGCTTTGACGAATCCGATCCCACCGGGATACCCCATGAGCTCCAACGCCTCGACCCTGCCCCTGCCCGCGGCCCTGCCGCCCATCCACATCAACCGCAAGCCGCTCTGGATTGCCCTGCTGCTGCTGTTGGCCGGCGCGCTGTATCTGCTTCAGACCGTCAGTTGGCGCCAGGGTGCGCTATGGGTCATCGGCGCGCTGTTGGGCGTCACGCTGTACCACGCCTCTTTCGGCTTCACGCAAGCCTGGCGCGTGTTTGTGTCTGACCGCCGCAGCGCGGGCCTGCGCGCGCAGATGCTCATGCTGGGCGTGGGCGTGCTGCTGTTCTTCCCCTTCCTGGCAGCGGGCACGCTGTTTGGCCAACCGGTCACGGGCTTTGTGTCGCCGCCGGGCGTGTCGGTGCTGTTGGGTGCGTTTCTCTTTGGCGTCGGCATGCAGCTGGGCGGCGGCTGCGCCTCTGGCACCCTGTTCGCCGTGGGCGGGGGCAATACCCGCATGCTGGTCACGCTGCTGTTCTTCATTGTGGGTTCGGTCGTTGCCACCGCCAACTTCGAATGGTGGTCCGCCCTGCCCGCCTTGGCGCCCACCTCGCTGATCAAGACCTGGGGCCTGGCGCCCGCGTTGATCGCCAACCTGGCCGTGTTCGCGCTGATCGCCTGGGGCGCGACCGCGCTTGAAAAGCGCCGCCACGGGCACGTGATTTCCTTCGCATCGCGCACGTCGCGCCCCGTGTCCTTGCTGCAAGGCCCCTGGCCGCTGATCTGGGGCGGCGTGGCGCTGGTGGTGCTGAACTTCGCCACGCTGGCCTTGGCCGGCCGCCCCTGGGGCATCACGTCGGCCTTCGCCCTGTGGGGCGCCAAGACCTTGAACGCCGTCGGTGGTGACGTTGCAAGCTGGGCCTACTGGGCCAAGCAGCCGTCGCTGGGCGCTCCCCTGCGCCAGGACGTCACCACCGTCATGGACATCGGTTTGATGCTGGGCGCACTGGCGGCGGCCAGCGCCGCGGGCAAGTTCGCCCCCGTCTGGAAGGTACCCGCGCGTTCGCTGGCGGGTGCGGTCATCGGCGGTCTGTTGCTGGGCTATGGCTCGCGCCTGGCGTTCGGCTGCAATATCGGCGCCTACTTCAGCGGCATCCTGTCGGGCAGCCTGCACGCCTGGCTGTGGCTGCCGGCCGCCTTCGCAGGCAGCGCTCTGGGCGTGCACCTGCGCCCCGCTTTCGGCCTGGCGGTGGAAAAAACCTCGCAAGCCTCCAGTTGCTGATGCCCCGCTGTTGAAAAACAGTGTTCCACGCACGGCCCCCTGTTTTCAGGGGGCTTTCTTTTTGGGGCGCTGCCGGCTGGTGTATGGTTGCTGCAATTCCGCATCACGGAGAGGAACATGAGTTGGATGCTTGGCCGTTACACGGCCTTTTTGTTGACCCTGGCCGGCGCTGCCGTCACCGCCGTCCTGGCTTTCACCAGTTCGCTCTGGTGGCTGTGGGCCGCCGTTCCTCTGGCAATGCTGGGCGCACTGGGCGTGTACGACCTGATCCAGACCCGCCATGCCATCCGTCGCAACTACCCCGTCATTGGCAATCTGCGCTTCCTGTTCGAGTTCATTCGGCCCGAGATCCGCCAGTATTTCCTGGAAGACGATACGCATGCTGCGCCGTTCTCGCGCGCGCAACGCTCCATCGTTTACCAGCGCGCCAAGCGCGAAGTCGACAAGCGCCCGTTCGGCACGCAGGAAGACGTCTACGGCGACCGCTATGAATGGATCAACCATTCCATGTCGCCCTCGCACATCAACGACACGGATTTTCGCGTAACGGTGGGCGGGCCCGATTGCACGCAACCTTATTCCATGTCGGCCTTCAACGTGTCGGCCATGAGCTTCGGCGCACTGTCGGCCAACGCCGTGCTGGCGCTGAATGAAGGCGCGCGCCAGGGCAACTTCGCGCACGACACCGGCGAAGGCGGCATCAGCCGCTACCATCGCCAACCTGGCGGCAGCCTGGTGTGGAACATCGGCTCGGGCTATTTCGGATGCCGCGACGAACACGGCGCGTTTTCGGAAGAAGCCTTCATCAAGAACGCCTGTACGCCGCAGGTGAAGATGATTGAAATCAAGCTGTCCCAAGGCGCCAAGCCCGGCCATGGCGGCATCTTGCCCGCGAGCAAAGTCACGATCGAAATCGCGGAAGCGCGCGGCGTCGTCGCGTGGCAGGACTGCAATTCCCCGGCCAGCCACTCGGCCTTCGACACGCCCATCGGGCTGCTGAAATTCGTGGCGCGCCTGCGGGAATTGTCGGGCGGCAAGCCGGTGGGCTTCAAGTTCTGCGTGGGTCACCCGTGGGAATGGTTTGCCATCGTCAAGGCCATGCTTGAAACCAACATCACGCCGGACTTCATCGTGGTCGATGGCGCGGAAGGCGGCACGGGTGCCGCGCCCGTGGAATTCGTGGATCACGTGGGCACGCCCTTGCGCGAAGCGCTGCGCCTGGTGCACAACACGCTGATCGGTGTGAACCTGCGTGACCGCATCAAGCTGGGCGCATCGGGCAAGATCATCACCGCGTTCGACATGGCGCGCGTGATGGCCATGGGCGCCGACTGGTGCAATGCCGCGCGCGGCTTCATGTTTGCCATCGGCTGCATCCAGGCCCAAGCCTGCCATACCGGCAAATGCCCCACCGGTGTCACCACGCAAGACCCCTTGCGGCAACGCGCGCTGGTGGTGCCGGACAAGGCGCAGCGCGTGGCTGACTTTCAGCGCAATACACTGCACGCACTGGCCGAACTTCTGGCCGCAGCGGGCTTGACCCACCCGAACCAGTTGCGCCCGCATCACATCGCGCGCCGCATCTCGCCCAGCGAAATCCGTCTGCTGTCCGCGCTGTTTCCCGAGTTGGCGCCGGGTGAACTGCTGCGTGGCGAATTCCGCCACCAGGTCTTCCGCGTGGGTTGGGCGATGGCGCAAGCGGCGTCGTTCCAGCCCACCCAGGACATCACCACGGCGATGGCCGAACACCGCGCATAGGGTTTTTGCCCTTTTCGCGGATGGGCGATGCGCGGGCTACAGCCAGCGCTCGAACATCCGCGAAAAGGTTTCCATGAAGCGGTCGTCGACACCGCGCTGGCCCCACGCCTCTGGGGTAATGCGCACCGAGTCGGCAACATCACGCTGGAACAGCGCTTCCATTTCAGTGGCGAATTCCGGCCCCAGCACCACCGCGTTGATTTCGTAGTTCAAGGCGAAGCTACGCCAGTCCATATTGCTGGACCCCACCGTGGACCAGACCCCGTCAACCACCGCCGTCTTGGCATGCAGCAAGGCGTCGCGCCGCTCATAGAGTTTCACGCCCGCATCGAGCAAGTCGGTGTAGTGCGAGCGCCCCGCATGGAACACCAGCGACGAATCGCTGAAACCCGGCAACACCAACACCACATCCACGCCCCGCCGCGCGGCCGCCGACAGCACGTCGATGAAGGCCGGGTCGGGCACGAAGTACGCCATGGTGATGTGGATGGACTTCTGCGCGCTTTCAAACGCGGACATCAGCGTCAGGTAAACGGTATAGCCGTCGCTGCGATCGGGCTGATTGGCCAGGATGCGCACGGTTGTCGACCCCACGGGCGCGGCGACTTGGGTACCGCCCCCCTTGATCGGCTCGTCTGACTGCGACGCCCACCCCGCCTGTATCACCTGTTCCAGTTGCTCGACCGCCGGCCCTTCGATGCGCAGATGCGTGTCGCGCCAGGGTGAGGCCTTGGCATCACCCTTGCCCTTCGTCGCCTTGGGATCATCTTGCTTCGCGCCGGCCCCGCCGCCCGAGCCCGGGCCGGAGCCCGAGGCCGCGCCTGGCGACGACTCGTACACACTGCTGACATTGATGCCACCCACGTAGCCGACCTTGCTGTCCACCACCAGCACCTTGCGGTGATTGCGCTGGTTGGGAGACCAGCCGGCACGCGCGCTGGCGGGATTGACGGGGTTGAACACCGCGACTTGCACGCCCGCGTCGCGCATGCGCTGGAACAAGGCGTCGGGGGTCTTGATGGTGCCGACGGCATCCACCATCAGCGCCACCTCGGCGCCCCGGTTGCGCGCGGCGATCAAGGCCTCGGCGAAGCGGGCGCCTTCCGCGTCGTCCTCAAAAATGTACGTTTCCATGTGCACGTAGCGGCGGGCCTGCGCGATGGATTGCAGCATGGCCCGATACGTACTGGGCCCGTCCGCCAGCAGCTTGACCCGGTTGCCGGCTGACAGCGGCGCGCCGCTGACGGCTTGCTCCACCGCCAGGTGCCGCGCAAGGAAATCGTCTTTGGGCGTGTCGGGATCCGCCGCAATGCCATGCCCGCGGCGGTAACTGTCGCGGGCCGCGTCAGCGGACAGGCCGGCCTGCGCCTTGCGCGCCTGGCGTTCCTGCGCATCGGGCACGCTGGCGCAACCCGCCGCCACCGTGGCGGCACAGATCAGCAACAGCGCACGTGCCCAACGGCGCGCGCCGGGCAGCCATCCAGGCTTGCCCGGCGCGGATTCAATCCGGCCCTGGGCCGGAGGCGGCTTCACGAGAGAAGCCCGGTTTAACGCCGGCCGCTTGCCACCAGGCACCCCAGCACCGCGCCCAGCAGCGCTGCCACGCCCACCGACTTCCAGGCGTTTTCATGCACGTACTCATCGGCATAAGCTTTGGCGCGATACGCACGTTCGCGCGCCGCACCTTCCCAATCACCCGCGTGGTGGCGGGCTTCGGCCAGTTGCTGCTTCAAGCGCGCGCGCGCGGATTCAATTTCGGAGCCCGTGTAGGAAGCCGTCGAGCGCAAGAGATCTTCAGTTCCGGCGACCAGGTCGCGGAAGCTGTCATTGACCCGATCGCGATGCAGAGCCATCTCGGCGCGTTGGTGCTTTCGATTCATAGTCGCTCCTTGAAAATATTGAGTCCTTGGGACGCCGCCCGCCGCGTGCTTCGACGCACATGGCAACGTCATCCCGTTGACCAGAACTTCATTGTGCCGATCATTCGCCGCCGCCGCTCCAGCTTTCGCAACCAGCCGTAATTCGATATTTCAGCGGACCGAAACTTGCTGGTGCGGTCACAAGGACCCGGGCGCGCGTTTTCCGCCCCCGTTTTCCGATTTCGTAAAAGTCCATTGCATTCAGCGGCTTGGCGCTTGACACCGGAACCCCCCTGGCCGCCACAATAACCCCCTTGCAATGCGCTTCAACTGCCTCAGAAAAAGGAATGAACGCATGGTTTCCCCTTCCGCAGTGCTTGCCCACGCCGCCTCCGACTTCTTCGAGCGCGCATCGTCGGCCCCCAGCCCTGAACAAGCCGAACTGCGGGACGGCCTGCTGGACGATCCCGCCCATATCGACCCCAAGTACCTTTACGACGCGCTGGGCTCATCGCTGTTCACCGCAATCACCCAATTGCCCGAGTACTACCCCACGCGGTGCGAAGCGGAGATTTTCCAGCGTCATGGCCAGGACATCGCGCGCCATGTCGGGCCGGTGCAATCCATGATCGACCTGGGCGCCGGCGATTGCGTGAAAGCCGAACGACTGTTTGCTCGGCTTCGACCCAAGCATTACATTCCGATCGATATTTCTGCCGACTACCTGCAGACCGCAGTCGAACGACTACGGCTGTCGTACCCGGATCTGAACATCACGCCGGTCGGCCAGGATTTTTCGCAGGTGCTGGCTCTGCCTGCCGGCGTGCCTGAAGCACAGCGGCTGTTCTTCTACCCCGGTTCCAGCATCGGCAACCTTAGCCCCGAAGACGCGCACGCCATGCTGCAACGTATCCGCACGCAATGTGAAGGCGGTGGCTTGTTGCTTGGTGTGGACCGCGTCAAGCCCAAGCAGGTGCTTGAACCCGCCTACGACGACGCCCTGCACCTTACCGCCGCCTTCAATCTGAATCTGCTGCGGCACGTCAACACCGTGCTGGACACCGATTTCGATGTGGCGGACTGGCGTCACGTCGCGCTCTTCAACAGCGCTCGCTCGCGCGTCGAAATGCATCTGGAAGCCCTTCGCGCGGTGCGCGTGTGCTGGCCGGGCGGCGAGCGCGAGTTCCGCCCTGGCGAACGCATTCATACCGAAAATTCCTACAAGTTCACCCCGCAAGCCTTCTCCGATCTGCTGCAAAGCGCGGGCTTTCACGACATTGCCCACTGGTCGGATTCGCGCGGCTGGTTTTCGGTTTTCAGCGCCCGCGCATAACGTGGGCTTTCCCCTTAACGCCACTGGAGGATCGCCATGGACCCTGCCTGCCTGCTGACTCATCCCGCCACCGGTCCCTACGCGGGCGGACAGGCCGGCCAGCACGATCGCTACGACGCCGTGCGGTCCACCAGCACCGCGCTCGCCGCGCCGTTGAGCCCTGAAGATTGCCAAGTGCAATCCATGCCGGACTGTAGCCCCGTCAAATGGCATCTGGCGCACACCACCTGGTTCTTCGAAACGTTTTTGCTGACGCACTTCCACCCTGCCTACAGCGCCTTCCACCCGCAGTACCGCATGCTGTTCAACTCCTACTACAACGCCATCGGCGCCAAGCATCCACGCCCCCAGCGCGGCCTGCTGTCGAGGCCCACACTCGCCGACGTGCAGCAGTACCGCCAACATGTCGACACCGCCATGCACGACCTGATCTCGCGTCTGGGCGGCAACGATCCGGCCTTCGACGCCTTGCTGGAGCTGGGCCTGAACCACGAACAGCAACATCAGGAACTGATTCTTACCGACGTGAAGCACATGCTGTCCTTCAACCCGCTCAAGCCCGCCTACGTGGCATCGGGTTCGCCGGCATTACCGCCCGCGACGCCGGCTGGCTGGACGCGCTACGGCGGCGGCATCACGCGCATCGGACACGACGGCCGAGGCTTTGGCTTCGACAACGAAGGCCCTGCCCACGAGGTGCTGCTGGCGCCGTTCCATCTGGCCGACCGGCTTGTCACGCAACACGAATTCCTGGCGTTCATCCAGGACGGCGGCTACAAGCGGCCCGAACTCTGGTTGTCGGCAGGCTGGGACCGCGTATGCGCCGAAGGTTGGCGCGCGCCGCTTTACTGGGAAGGCCAACGCGACGACTGGCGCGTCTTCACCTTACGCGGCATGCATGAACTGGAACTACAGGCTCCCGTCACGCACGTGAGCTACTTCGAAGCCGACGCGTACGCGCGCTGGGCACGCGTACGCTTGCCGCGCGAAGCGGAATGGGAACACGCCGCCCGGCAACTGGCCGACCCTGCTTTTCCCGGCCGCGCCAACATGCTTGAAAACGGACACCTGGATCCGCGCCCGGCCCCGGCCCGCAACGGCTCGGGCGGCCCGGTCCAATTGTTTGGCGATACCTGGGAATGGACCTCAAGCGCCTACGACGCCTACCCCGGCTACAAGCCCGACGCCGGCGCCGTGGGCGAATACAACGGCAAGTTCATGTGCAACCAGTACGTGCTGCGCGGCGGCTCCTGCGCCACGCCACGCGACCACGTCCGCGCAAGCTACCGCAATTTCTTTCCGCCTGAAGCCCGCTGGCAGTTTTCGGGGATCCGCCTGGCTAGGGATGTTTGAATCACTTCCTATTTTTTTGCCGCGAGCCCGCTTGCAAACAAAAAAAGTTTCATGCTAGAATTTCGTTCTTCGTTGATCAGCGCTACGGAACAGATGCCGCAGCAACACTGAATAACGAACAAGGATTGGCGCATTAGCTCAGCCGGTTAGAGCGACGGAATCATAATCCGCAGGTCCCCTGTTCGAATCAGGGATGCGCCACCAAGAATTAAAAAGGCCCTCACTTCGGTGAGGGCCTTTTGCGTTTACGGCGTATGCAAACTACAACGCAAAACTACAACACAGCCGGAACGCAACCAGTGCAACCAGTGCAACCAGCCCAACTACAGCGTCCGCAACGTATCGCGGCGCTTGCCGCCCCAGGTTGCGGCCAGGCTTGCCACGAAGGCGCCGATCAGCATTGATGCGAAGCCCCACAGCGCGAACGCGGCGGCGGCCTTGCGGGCCTGGTCGGCAGCTTCCTTGGCTTTTTGCTTGGCGTCTTCCGCCGCCTTCTTGGCGTTGGCGATGGTCTGCTCAACGCGGCGCTGCGCAACGGCAGGATCCTGGCCGGTTTGCGCGGCTACCACCTTGACCACGTAGTCGCGGTCTTCGGGCGTCATATCGCCGCGCGCCAGGCTCATGGCCACGATACGGCCCACTTCCGCGCGGGCAGTGCCACGGTCACCAGTTGCGTCAGGCCGATCAGAGCGCATCAGCGTATCGGTGAAATATTCGGTCGCGCGGTCCATGCCGCCACCACCCGCCCCCGCCGCGCCTGCTGCCGCCGTTGCCGTGACCGCCGTGCTCGCCCCTGACGCAACCGCTGCGCCCGCTTTGGCTGCGCCTGACGCAAGCGTTGCAAGCGCCGAACCCAGCAGCGCCGCGCTGACGACCGCGCTCAGGGCCCACACCAGAAAGCCATGCGCGGTATCGCGGAAGTAGATTTCATCCGAATGCACATCGACCCACTTGGTGCGCAAACGTCCGGCCACGTACCCACCAATGCCGTACGAAATGATCTGCGTGAACAGCATCCACGCAATGATGCCGATACCCACGGCGGGCGCCGACATGCCCTCGTCGCCCCACGGGGAAACGGAAAGGAAGCCCAGCCCCGTTCCGCCGGCAAACAATGCCAGCGACAGCGCCGCCGCGATGACGGCGCCAGCGAACACCGCTGCCCAGGACACCCCCGATATTGCCGACTCACGCGGTGGAACGGCGCCGCCGTAGGCCAGGCTTGAAGATGATGCGTTTTCCATGGTGATTCCTTGTTCATTGTTTTGTGGCGCCGGCCGTGCGTAATACTCATCGGCACATCCGCACGAAAATACCGAACGGCGCCGCTACGCAAGCCGCCCGGCGTCAATGCCAGAAAAGTGCCAGCAGGATGATGATGGGAATAGGCACGCCAAGCAGCCACAGCAAAATGGAACGCATGACAGTCTCCTTTTAAGTTCTTCGATTAGCGCGGCCTGGCATTCAGGCCAGGTCGATCGCGCCCGGCAGGCGCGGATCCGGCGCCGGTGGGGTCGGATCAACGAGCGGCGGATCATCGGGCGGCTGATTCGGATCCGGCAGCGGGTCGTCCGGCGGCAGGTTGCCGGGCAAGGACGGATCATCCGGCGGCAGGTCGTCCGGCAAGCCGGGCTCGCGATGCGGAATTTGGGACATGGCTTGTTCTCCTCTGGCGGCGCCAAGCGCGCCACCAGCCCTTCAGCAAATACCGTTCCCACATGCTGCCCCGCCGTGGTCCTGCTTCGTTTGGTTCACGCCCAGCAAAAAGCCCTCTTGCGAGGGCTTCCATAAGCGATTCACCAATCAGCGGTTCACGAATCCGGCTTGCTCAGGGCTTGGGCTTGCCGTCCGGCTTGTTGTCCTTTATCCCCGCCAAGCCATTTTTTGCCCCCGCGCCCAGAAATTCCACGACGGCGGCTTTGCCCGCGGCCGACGCTTCATCCTGGCTGCCGTAGCGCTTTTCTGAATAATTGGTGCTGTGCACATTGCCGCTTTCGGGATCAAGCAAGGTAATGATCCACGCAAACTCTCCCGGCAAGAGTTGCCTGACCTGAAGCGTGGCGCGCGTGCCGGGGCGCAATTTCTGCGTCATTTTCTGGATTTTCCGTGGGGGTTGTGCAGCCATCGTAGCGCAATCGGCCCACGCATCAACGCGCTTTCGCACACTGTTTGAAATGTTGCGCGCGCACATGGATTCATGCTGCAGAGCCCGCGGCGAAAACGCCACACTGGCGCAATCGTGCCAGGAAAACCCTAGGGCCAAGTCCGCTGATACAGGCGCACAATCAGTACAAACATCTAGACCGCGCAACGCGGCGCCGAATCCCTTAATCAGGCGAGGACGGAGACAACATGACTTACGTAGCAGTGGTAATGAGCTGTTTGATGGTTATGGGTATCGTCGGATTGGTGATTCAAACGATTCGAAGCGCGGGGCCTGAGCCCTGGCTGAAGATATCGGCGGCGATAGTCAGTTCAACCTTCGCGTCGTTGTTATTGATTCCGCTGGGGTATGCGGTCGCACAATCGATGTTGATCGACTGACTGCCCCGCCTAAGCGTTTTAGCCGCCCCGGGCTAATCGCCCCGGGCGGATTTGCTTCTTGTCGCTACCCAACACAGCAAAGAACCGGCGGTGACCATTGCCACGCCTTGCCAGAACGATGCGGTCAAGCGGGTGGACAGCCACAGGGCCGCGAAGAACGTGGAAAGCACCGGGGTGAAGTAGGAGGCAGTCGCCAGCAGAGTCAGGTTGCCCTTCAGTATTCCCACGTTCCATAGGGCATAACCGGCAGCCATCGCACCGCCGGTCATGCATAGCTCCAGCGTGGCCGGCCCGGAGAAAACCAATGGCGGCTCGGCGCTGAAAAAGTACTTCGCCCACAATGCCGCGGCGGTCAGCATGAAAAATAACGCCACGCCGTTCTTGCCGTTGGCAAAGCGCTTGGTCACATTGCAATAGACGGCCCAGATAATGGCGCCGCCGAATGCCAATCCGTAGCTGAGAGGATTACTGGATATGTTTGCGACGGTGCGCTCCCAAGACAAGCCGGAACCGCCCACGACCCAGGCAATGCCACATAGCGACAGCAAGATTCCCGGCACCACCCAGGCGTTGGCGCGCTGGCCATTGAACACGATGGCCAACAACACCGTCAGGCAAGGCCAGAGGTAATTGACGATGCCCAACTCGATTGCCTGGCCACGATCAATGGCATATCCCAGCGATAGCGACAGGCAGATTTCGTAGGCGACGAACAGCAGACTGCCCGCGATGAGATAACGACGCGGAAAATTCCGTAACGTCGGAAACCCAAGCAGACACACAAGGAATACCGAACCTACCGTATAAATAAGCGCGGCGCCGCCGACGGCACCAAAGTTCTCGCTGACGCCGCGAATCAATCCCACGACCGACCCCCACAGCAGGATCGCCAACAGACCAAAGAGAGTGGCCGCATTCCGGCCGGAAAATGATCGCATTAACGTTTTCGCTTGATTGCTTGTTGGCTTGCTTGGCGCCCCCTGGCGCGGAAGCAGGCGGGCAGTGTAGCGAAAACCTATCGTTATCGTAGTGACCTACCGGCACGAATCGCACCCGCGCCGGGAAACGCGACAGACCCACTGAAACATCAAAGAAGAGGGAGTATTAGCCGCATGGCCATTTCCATACGTAGATTGAGCGATGTGCTTGCCAGCACGGAGTCGGGCAGGCTTTACCGGATAGAGGTTTTCTTGCAGGCGGACGACCCGGGTCCTTCCAGCCCCAGACCGCAAGCGGCCTCCCGCTACATCCTCAGAACGTCGGACGGAGAAGGCGTGATCGCCCTGGGCGAACGGCGGTATCGCTTGACATCGGGTGAGGTCCTGACGGCATTGGCGCCGCCACCCGCACCGCAACCCGACACCTGAACGCACCCGCGCGCGGCGTCACACATCACACATCCGACGCCACCCGCCGCTTGCCCTCCCCCTTGGCCTTGTACAGCGCGACGTCGGCACGCTCCAGCAACTGCAGCATGGTGATGCCCGAGTCGGGATACATGGCAATCCCGACGCTTGCCGACACGGCCACGCGGATTCCCGGATAGGGTAACGACAAGCTTTCGACCAAGGCCTCGGCCACCGGCTGCGCCTGCTCTTGGCGCACGCCCATCAACAGCAGGGCGAATTCATCGCCGCCAAGCCGGGCCGCCACGTCGGATACGCGGATGGCCCGCGCCATTCGGTCGGCAGCTTCCTTCAACACCGTGTCGCCCGCGGCATGGCCGTGCAGGTCGTTGACCGCCTTGAAGCCATCCAGGTCAATCGCAAGCAGAGCAAAGGAATCGCCGCTGCGTTGAGCCACGGCCAGTTCGCGCAGGATGAGTTCTCCGAACAGCACGCGGTTGCATAGGCCGGTCAAGGGATCGTAGTGCGCCAGGTGCTGGGCATGCGCCAGCATGCGCGACGCCTGCAATAACGCGGTGCCCACTTCCTCGGCCTCTTTGACGCTGGTGCCCGCCAGTTCAACCGTACGCCCTTCCCCCAGCGCCAACGCCGGCCCCACCAGCCCTTGCACCGCCGAGGTCAGCCGATTGGCCAGGCGCAGTGCCAGCCATAGCCCCAGGCCGAAGGCGAACAGCGTGCCCAGCGCCACCCAGGCGATGGAACGGTACAGGTTCGTCGTGACCAAAGTCATGGGCGCGCCAGCGGCAACCGTCCACCCCGACAGCGACGAACGGCTGAAGGCGGTATAGACGGGCGTTCCCTCTTTGGTTACCGATTCAAACGCGCCTTCGTTTTCCTGCCGCACCGCCTGCACCAAGGCAGGCACAGCTTTCTGGCCGACGAACGTCGAGGCATCCCGTGTGCGGGCGATGATGGTTCCGGATTCGTCCAGAACCGCCGCCACCCAGCCTTCCGGCAAGGCACGTCGGCCCAGCGCGCTGCCGATGCGGTCCGGAGACAAGCCCACATTCAAGCTGTAGACCACACTATCGTCGCGCACCACCGGCACGCCCATCGCAATCGTCGGCCGCTTGGTGACCCCGCCGTTGAACAGGCCCGTCAGCACCGGCGCCCGCGTGGTGAACACCCGGCGCAGTTCTTCCGGCGCACCGCTCAAAGGCAAGCGCGCGCCGTAGGGCACCAAGGTGTTGATGATCTGCCGCCCATCCCGATCGGTCAGGACGTAGCTGTCCACGATCTGAAAACGCACCGAGTCCCGCGCACGCTGATGGAAACTGGCCAAATCGCCGCCAAGCAGGTCGGGCGAAGACGCCAGCATCTGCACGCCGGCTTCAACGCCGGTAAGTTCGCGGTCAAGAATGGAGGTGAGGTTGCGAGCCAGGAAAACGGTGTCGCGGAAGATCCGATCTTTTTGGACGATATAGCTTTCGTACACCGCCACCGACGCCACGACCAGCGCCGGCGAAATACAGGCGAACACGAGTGTCAGCAAACCGGTCCGCATGGAATACCGGTGTGGAGGACGCGCCCTCGCGCCAGCCAGGCTCTCGCCATCAGCCATCGCTTTCCCCCTTGGACCCATGCGCCTCCCGATACTTCCTGCCCGGCGATGCATCCGGGCTGGATGAAATTCAGAAATTATTGCAGACCTCCGCAACCGCACAATCCTCGCTCAGACGCCTTTGCAGGCGCTAAACGCGCCTTTTGGCAAGCTGTATCGCGTCCCCAATTTACTCCGAAATGACCAGCCAGGCGACGATTTCATCGCGCTCGAATCACCGTCAAAAGCCGCGTGGCCGCCAGGTTGCTACTATGCGCGGCATGAAGAATCCGTCCCTGAATAGAACTGCCGCAGGTCCGCTGGATGCCCCCGACCGGACCGTCCTGCTGTATGGGGCCATTGCCGCCCTGCTTGGCGTGTGCCTGCACCAACTCATGGCCCACCGAGCGTGGCCATGGGGGCATCCCTTTGCCCTGTACTTCCTGCTGCAATGGCTGGCGCTGGTGCCGATTGCCGGCGCCCTGCTGTCAGGCATGCAAAGCCCCAGGCGCTGGCTGGCCGCGCTGGCCATCTACGGTTTGCTGCTGCCTGCCGTGACGGCCTATGGCTTGACCGCCGCCTATGGCGTACTGCCCAACGAACGCGGATGGCTCAGCCGCGGCGATTCCACCATGCCGCTGTTGTTGACCGGCGTCGCGGGTTTCGTGTTGCTGCCGCTGGTGCAGGCGTTGGACCCGCGCCAGCCGCAGTGGAACTACCCGGCGGTATTCCGCGCGGCCTGGCGTAACACCGTTCATCTGGGCTTGAGCCTCTGCCTGGCGTCGTGCGTCTGCCTGTTGCTGGCGGCGGCGGGTGCCATGTTCGACATGATCGGCATCCGGCTTGTCCGCAGGCTCGTCGAAAACGCGACGTTCCGCTTCGCCGTCTGGCCGATGATCCTGGCTGCCTGCCTTGTGGGCGTGCGCCGCCGCCCCGCCCTGACGGAAACGTTGCAGCGTTCCTGGCTGACGTTGAACGCCTGGTTGCTGCCGCTGGTCACGCTGGTGGGTCTGGCCTTCACCGTTGCCCTGACTGCCAGGCTGGCATTGGGCCTGCAAGCCGTGCAGTTGTCCGCCGGCGCGTTGATCGCGTTTTCGCTGGTGTGGATCAAGCTGATCAACGCCGCCTGGCAAGATAGCCCGAATGCCGCTCCGTTCGGCCCGCGCCTGCGTCGGGCGCTGCGCTGGGCAATGGCGTGCCTGCTGCCGTTGGCGGCCGTGGCCCTGTACGGCGCGGCGGTCCGCGTGGACCAGTACGGTTGGACGGTGCTGCGCGCATGGGGCGTGGGCAGCAGCGTGATCCTGGTGCTGTACGGGGCCGGCTATGCGTGGGCCGCGATACGGAGCAAGCATGAATACGCAACGCTCGCGGCCACCAACCTGGCTGCGGCCTTCGCCACACTCGCGTTGCTGCTGGCGTTCAACACGCCGATCGCCAACCCCATGAAGCAGACCGCCGAGAGCCAGTTGCAGCGTCTGATCGACGGGCGCAAAGAGCCGCAGGACTTCAGCTTTTATGCCATGGGCAACGACTACGGCCGGTGGGGGAAAGATGCTCTGCGGCGCTTGGCGGAAGGTGCCGCCAATGCGCGAGACCCACGGATAGCCACCGCGGCGGCCGAAACCCTGAAGGGCGGCTATTTCCAATGGAACGAACCCAGGCAAGCCGCCGCCGACGCGGCGCCCATCACCGCGCCGCCGCTTACGACCTCGCCCTCGGGCCGTGACGTTCCGTCGGCGTGGTGGGAGTTTCTGCGTGCCGAGTTTGCGGAGCAGGCACAGGTGTGCGCAACGCCCATCGAGCCCCCGACAGATGATGCATCAAGCACGCAACCTTGCCAGGTGATCTACGCCGACCTGACCGGCGACGGGCAGGACGAACTCATCCTGTATGTAGCGCCGCAACAGCGCGGGGAGCGCCGCACGCGGGAATGGTTCATTGCGTTTGCGTCGAACACCGCCGGCCAATGGCGCCATCTGGGCTACCTGTACGCAGAGAGTTTCGAGCAGCCCCTGCAAGACGCAACGGGCGTTGACGACATTGCGCAGGCGCTGAAGCAGGGGCTGGTGCGAACCCAGCCCCGCGCCGACCGCGATCTGATGATCGGCGACCAGTTGCTGCGCCTGCGCTGACCCCACGAGAGGCGCAACACCCCCCGGTTCGTTATTTGCGCAACACCGGGGGTTCTTCCTTCTGACCCATCATGCCGTCGGCAGTCTGCGAGAAAAGATCCCAGCTTGCCATGAACAGCGCGGCGATCAGCGGCCCGATCACAAAGCCGTTCAGGCCGAACAGCGCCATGCCGCCCAGCGTGGAAATCAGCACCACGTAGTCGGGCATCTTGGTGTCTTTGCCCACCAGGATCGGGCGCAGCACGTTGTCGACCATGCCGATGACCAGCACGCCAAACGCAATCAGCACCGCGCCCTTGACCACGGCGCCCGTCAGCAGGAAATAGACGGCCACGGGCACCCAGATCAGGCCGGCGCCGATTGCCGGCAGCAGCGACAGGAAGCCCATGATGACGCCCCACAGCAGCGCCCCCTGGATCGACAAGATCGAAAAGATGATGCCGCCCAGCGCGCCCTGCACCGCCGCTACCGCGATGTTGCCCTTTACGGTGGCGCGCACAACAGTGGTGAACTTGCGGAACAGATGCTGCTTGTGCCCATCGCCCAGAGGAATCGCTCGCTTGATCCGAGCCGACAGCTCAGGCCCGTCACGCAACAGGAAGAACAGCAGATACAGCATGATGCCGAAGCTGATCACGAACTGGAACGTGTCTTGGCCGATGCTTAACGCCTGGGTTGCCAGGAACTGGCTGGCCTGCATCGCCCCCGCGCTGAGCTTTTCCTGAAGGCTGGGAATGTCGGCCAGGTCAAAGCGAGCCAGCACGTCATGCACCGACGGCGGCAATGCGGCCATCGCCTGCTGGAAATACAGGCCGAAATTCAATTCACCCGACTTGATGCTTTGATAGAGGTTTGCACCTTCGCGTACCAGCGAACCGCTGATCGCCACCAGCGGCAGAATGACCAGCAGCAAGACGCCCAGCAAGGTGATCAGCGCCGCCAGATTACGCCGGCCGCCCATGCGCTTGACCAGGCGGCGCTGCAAGGGGCCAAAGATGATGGCAAGAATGGCGCCCCAGAAAACGGCGCCATAAAAAGGCCACAAAAGCCAGCCGAACGCGATGGAGACCACCACGAGCAAAAGCAGAAAGGTTCTGTGGTGCAAGCTGGATGATTCGCTCATGTTCCGTTCCAGGCACGGCGAACGCCGCGAGACGCGCATTGTACTAAGCCCATGCGAGCACGCCGGCTCAGGCGCCGCCGCCCGCGGCACGCAGGATGGTCTCTCGCGCTTGTGCAAGCTCGTCCGCCTGCGCATTCAGCCCCTGCAAGCGCAGGTTCAATTCCTGCTGAAGCGTGGGGGTGGCGACGCGCGTCTGTCCGTCGATCAGTTGTATTTCGTCAGCATTGGCGGCCACCAGATCCGCGATGCCCAGCGCATCGCGCGCCACTGCGTCCATCCGCGAGGCGGCCCGCATCAGTTCAACGGTGGGCCCCGTGACGGATTCGTCGTACACGCCGTCGTAGACGGGCGCCAGATCGGCCGGCAGTTGCAGATCGGCCCGCGCCTTGTCGGCCTTTTCCCGCGCCTCCTGTAGCTTGGCAGCGCTGTCCGCGAGCGTCTTGCGCGCCGTTTCGTAGCCGGACTTGCGCTCAACGATCTCGCCCACCGAGCGGATCGTCTCCAACGCAAGCACGTCGCGCATGGC
The DNA here is from genome assembly GCF_002812705.1 of Achromobacter spanius. Lineage (NCBI taxonomy): Bacteria > Pseudomonadati > Pseudomonadota > Betaproteobacteria > Burkholderiales > Alcaligenaceae > Achromobacter > Achromobacter spanius. Next base: position 5,855,559 of record NZ_CP025030.1, read on the forward strand.
CCGGGCCGATTCGGCCATCTCCTGCTGGAAGTCGGTAATGACTTCGTAAGCGTCGGCGTAGTCGCCCAGCGCCTCTTTTTCGGCCTTGCTCAAGGCGGCGATCGGCAGCAGCGCATCGCTATTCATCCGCGCCTGCAGCAACTGGATAAACGCCGCGCGCTCCTGCGGCTCTTTGTTGACGCAGGCCGTCATGACCAGCATCGAAGCCATCGCCAGCCCAGTCAGGCAGGCTCGCCACAGTGACATGCGTATCCTCCTCGCACAGCGGATTGATGAATCGATTGGCGCCCGCCCCCCCGGCAATGGCGGGCGCCTGAGCGCAGATTATCCCGAAGCGTCCGATTGCGAGCGCCCCCGGGCGGATTTTGTTGCGATCGAAGCGAGTTGACACAGGGCGGGTGGCGCCTGGGTTGCGATCCACTTCTTGCCATCCCTTAAAATGCCGGATTCCGGCCCCGGCCGCTCGCAATCCCACACGGCTCTGCCCATGACTCAACACGCCACTTCCGCCCCCTGGGGATTCACCCTGCCCGATTGCCGCGGCGCGGCCGCCCTGCTGTTCTTCATGAACGACTTGGCGCGCGTCGTGAATCAATACCTGGGACAGGGCCAATTGTCGGAAGAGGCCCTGGCGGACGCGCAAAAGGCTGTGGACGCCTTGCTTGCACGCTATGTCGAGATTGAAGCCGCGCCCGAGGCGTTCAATGACGAACGCATCGGCCTGGCGCTGGAAACCGAACGCCAGCCGGACGGATCGATGGGCGCACAGGTGGCGTTGCGTATGTCTCCCCGCCTGGAAGGCTTGATCATCGAGGCGCAGCGCCAGGCCCGCTCGACTGAGCACTGAGCGCAACGGCGGCCTTGCAAGCCGCCTTTAAAAAAGGCTTGCAGCCACCTTCTTTTTGCGATAATATCGACGACTAATGTTTTCTGCGCCCCCATATTTCCCAGAATAAATAGGCCGAAAACATCCAAGAAATTGGCTAAACCCGGGGCTAAATTTGGGGCTAACCCCCCCAAGGCTAACAACCTGGCTTGATTCTGGTGAACCAGAGTCACCGCGCCACAACAAGCGCACTTTGCCGGCAGCCTGCCAACCACCCGGAAATTCGATCCGGTTTGCGAAAACCCATAACGCGAAAACGCAAATCGTCGGCTTCCGCCTGGAAAGCACGGCAACAGCCAAGCACATCTTCACCATCCCGCCAGTCCGGTTTGGAAAGAAGTCTAAAAACAAGCAACAAGACACGTTGCAGCCCAAGTCGTAACTACGACGGCGGCCGCACAGCAACCGCCAGAGCCAACCCTCTCTGCGCGACCCCTCGGGCCTGACGGCCGCCTGCTACCGCAAGCACGCCACTTGAGCCCGAACCGATACCGTCCAGGACTGACTGATGGCATCGGCTGCACCACCCGTTACGCGCGCACGCAAAAAACATGAGAATGCGCAAACTGACGGCAACACTTATGCGTTAGTGTCATGCCTGCCCTGTCGGAAAAAACCCGGCGACAAGGCAACCGCGAGGACGCGAGGCGCTTTTGGTACGTCCGCCCTTCGCAGCATGCGCAACACGCAGCTTTTCTAATAACTAGAACTTAAGAGAACACACACCATGAATACTCGTTTCACTACCTCGGACCTGATCCGCCGCCCGGCCCACACGACGCTGGACAACACCCCGATTCACATCGGCGACATCGTTCATCTGCAACCGGCCAATGGCCCGGCCATTCGTGCAACGGTCATTTTCAACGCGCCCATCAACGGCACGACGACCTACACGACGGAAGTCGTGGCTTGCGGCAATGCCACGCAAAAGGCGCCCGGCCAACGGATCCGCTTCCGCCACGAGCATGTGCATCGCATCGAATCGGTGCGCAGCGCTTCGTACTAAACCATCGGCGCCACGGCGCCGATTTTTCTGCCCGCTCGCCGCGCCTGAGCCGCGGTGACGTCAATTTGAGCCACGGCGATTTCATTTCTTGCTAAAGTCGCTGGCAACGTAGCCTGAGTAAATTCCCCCATGCAGAACAACCGACGCGCGGTACGCATCTGGGACCTTCCCACCCGCCTCTTTCACTGGGCGCTAGTCGTCTGTATCGTCGGCGCGTTTGTCAGCGTCAAGCTGGGCGGCCTGTATATGGACTGGCATGTGCGCTTTGGCTGTACGGCGCTGGGCCTGATTATTTTCCGCCTGCTTTGGGGCATCGTCGGCCCGCGCTATGCCCGCTTTGCCACCTTCGTGCGCGGCCCCGGCGCAGTGGCCAAATACCTCAAGGGCGCGGCCGCGCCCGCCGGGCATAATCCGCTGGGCGCCCTGTCGGTACTGGCGCTGCTGCTGGTCGTCGGCTTTCAAGCCGTCAGCGGCCTGTTCACCACCGACGACATCATGACGCAAGGACCGCTGTTCGGTTACGTCAGCGCGGCCACCTCCGGCGCCCTGACGTCGTGGCACAAGCTGAACGAATGGGTCATCATCGCCCTGATCGCACTGCATCTTCTGGCGGTGGCCTGGTATGCGCTGGTGCGCCGCAAGCGCCTGGTGCGGGCCATCATCACGGGCGACGTCGACGCCAAGGACCTGCCCGCCGGCACGCCGCCCGCGCAGGACGGCTTCGCCGTGTGGTTGCGCGCCCTGGTACTGGGCGCCTGCGTAACGGGCGTGGTGTTGTGGATACGGTCGATGGAAGTTGTAGCCGACATGTCTTTTTCGTAATCCGCCACGCGCCGATCCGGCAGCCCAGAAACAAAAATCCCCTCGATACGTCGAGGGGATTTCGCTTGGCAAGTACCGATGCCGCCCGCGGACGGCAAGGCCTTACTTCTTCTTGCGGTAGGAGTCGTGACAGGACTTGCAACTGGCACCCACATCACCGAAGGCCGCGCGCAGCTTGCCAAGATCGCCCGAGTCAGCCGCTGCAGACAGCTTCACGATATTGTCCTGAAAGGCTTGCTGCTTTTGCTTGAAGCCGGCAGCGTCGCTCCAGATTTCGGGACGCGCATCGCCACCTTCCGTACCCGGCCCGAAAGCCGCCCACGGCAGCGCCGACAGGGTCTTCAAGACCTCGACGTTGGCCTTGATCTGCGCGGCGTCGTACGGTGCCTGGCCCTTGACCACCGGCGTCATGCGACCGAAGTGCGAGGCCATCAGCGTCAGCGCCGATTGGCGGTACTTGACCGCGTCTTCGGGCTTGGCGAACTGCGCCGAGGCGGTCGTCGCTAGCAACGGCGCCACGGTCATACAGGCCAACGCGACAAGCGTGGACAACTTTTGCATTGCAATCTCCCGTGAGTACATCAAGAATGCCGCGCGCATGACGCGCGCGGCATGGCGACTATACCGCCCGGGCCAACTCGGCGGCCAGCCCGATGTATGACCGGGGTGTCATTGCCAGCAAGCGGGCCTTCGGCTCTTCCGGCAGGGCCAGGCCCTGGATGAACTCGCGCAGGGCTTCTTCGGTAATGCCCTTGCCACGGGTCAAGGCCTTGAGTTGCTCGTAGGGCTGCGGCAGGCCGTAGCGGCGCATCACGGTTTGCACTGGCTCGGCCAGCACTTCCCAGCAAGCATCGATGTCGGCATCGATAGCGGCCGTATTGACTTCCAGCTTGCCCAGGCCGCGCATGCAGGCGTCCCACGCGACCAGGCAATAGCCCAGGCCCACGCCCAGGTTGCGCAGCACGGTGGAGTCGGTCAGGTCACGCTGCCAACGGGAAATTGGCAGCTTGTCGGCCAAGTGGCGCAGCACGGCGTTGGCCAGGCCCAGGTTGCCTTCGGAGTTTTCGAAGTCGATCGGGTTGACCTTGTGCGGCATGGTCGACGAACCGACCTCGCCTTCCTTCAGGCGCTGCTTGAAGTAGCCCAGCGCCACGTAGCCCCAGATGTCGCGGTCCAGGTCCAGCACGATGATGTTGGCGCGCGTGATGGCGTCGAACAGGGCCGACATCCAGTCATGCGGTTCGATCTGGATGGTGTGGCGGTTCTGGGTCAGGCCCAGGCCTGCCAGCACGCGCTGGCTGAAGGCAGGCCAATCGATTTCCGGGTAGGCCGACAGGTGGGCGTTGTAGTTGCCGGTGGCGCCGTTCAGCTTGGCCAGCGGTTCCACGGCCTCGACGGCGGCGATGGCGCGGTTCAGGCGCGCGGCCACGTTGGCGAATTCCTTGCCCAGCGTGGTGGGGCTGGCCGGCTGGCCGTGCGTGCGCGAGAGCATGGGCTGGTCAGCCTGGGCCACCGCCATGTCGTTCAGTTTGGCGGCCAATTCGCGCAGGCGCGGCACCACCACCTGATCGCGGGCGCGCGACAGCATCAGCGCGTGCGAGGTGTTGTTGATGTCTTCCGACGTGCAGGCAAAGTGGATGAATTCGGCCGCGCGGGCCAGCTCGGCGTCGTCGGCCACTTTTTCCTTCAGCCAGTACTCCACCGCTTTCACGTCATGGTTGGTGACGCGCTCGATGTCCTTGATGCGCCCGGCGTCGGATTCCGAAAAATCCTGCACCAACTGCTGCAGACGCTGGCGGGCAGCCTGGGAAAAGGCGGGCAGCTCGGGCAGGCCGGCGTCGGACAGGGCGACCAGCCAGGCTACCTCGACTTCGACGCGGTGCGCCATGAAGCCGGCTTCGGACAGCAGACCGCGCAGCGCGTCGCTCCGGGAAGCGTAACGGCCATCCAATGGCGAAAGGGCATTAAGTTGGCTCAACTGATCGGCGATTTGCATGGTCTGGGGTAGAAATGGCTACGGATGGGAAAACCCGACGATTTTATCATCCGAGGGCATGCAACATTGTGGCAAACTGGCGAAGAATCCGACCCGCGGACGGTGTGACCGTCATACGGCCTGCTATACTTCGGCCGCTTTTCGACTCCGCTTGTGACTCCATGAAACTGATCGGCTCGCTTACCAGTCCATACGTACGCAAAGTGCGTATCGTCATGGCCGAGAAAAAGCTGGACTACCGGCTTGAACTCGAAAACGTCTGGTCCGCCGACACGCAGATCCAAACGTACAACCCGCTGGGCAAAGTTCCGTGCCTGGTCATGGAAGATGGCGGCGCGCTGTTTGATTCGCGCGTCATCGTCGAGTACCTGGACACCTTGTCGCCCGTGGCCCGCCTGATTCCCCAGCAGGGGCGCGACCGCGCGGCCGTCAAATGCTGGGAGGCCATCGCCGATGGCGTCCTGGACGCCTGTGTGGCCATCGTCAAGGAAAACCAGCGCCCCGAGGCTCAGCGCAGCCCGGAATGGATCGAACGCCAATTCGGCAAGATCCACGCCAGCCTGGATGCCATGAACAAGAGCCTGGGCGACAACGCCCATTGCATGGGCATCAACTACAGCCTGGCCGACATTGCCGTCGGTTGCGCGCTGGGCTACCTGGACCTGCGCTTTGCCGCGTTGGACTGGCGCGCCAACCATCTGAACCTGGCCCGCTTGCACGACAAACTGGCTCAGCGGCAGTCGTTCATCGACACCCTGCCCCAAACAGCCTGAAGGGCGCCTGCCTGCCCATCAGGCATGCGCACTTGACGACCGGCCGCCACGCGCGGCCGGTTTGCATTGCGGCAGCGGCATGGCAAGCCGCCGCCACCGACCTCTTCCCTCTATCGCCCCTATTGCCCCCCTATTGCCCCGCGAAAGTCTGCCAGGCCTTGAACAGCATGTACGCCGCCAAGGCGAACAACAGGCAGGCGAACACGCGCTTTAACGTCTGCACCGGCAAGCGGTGCGCCATCCGCGCGCCCAGCGGCGCGGTCAGCACGCTGGTGCACACCAGCGCCAGCAAAGCCGGCCAATAGATGTAGCCCAGCATGCCGGGTCGCGACGTGCCTTCGTTCAGGCCCGACACCACATAGCCCACGCTGTTTGCCAGCGCAATCGGAAAGCCCAGCGCGGCCGAGGTCGACACCGCGTTGTGCAGGGCCACGTTGCACCAGACCATGAACGGCACCGACAGGAATCCACCGCCCGCGCCCACCAACCCGGACAGGAACCCGATGCCCGCCCCCGCCGCGCTGGTGCCCACCACGCCCGGCATCTGGCGAGCCGGCTTGGGCTTCTTGTTGCGCAGCATGCTCCAGCCCGAATAGCCGACGAACAGCGCGAAGAACAACGACAACCACAAGGTGCTGAGCGCGGCGAAGACCGCGCCACCCGACACCAGGCCGCCGATGATGATGCCCGGCGCCATGGCCCACACGATGTTCCATTTGATCGTGCCGCGCTGCTGGTGCGCCCGCACGCTGGAAACGGACGTGAACAGAATGGACGTCATCGACGTTGCAATGGCGGCATGCACCACCAATTCAGGCGGCATGCCCTGCCAGGCAAACAGCATCGTCAGGAAAGGCACCAGCAACATCCCGCCGCCTATGCCCAGCAGGCCCGCGGCAAAGCCGACCACAGCGCCCAGCACCAGCAGGCAAATCAACATCGAAACATCCACAACCGTCTCCTCTCGTTTTGAATTCTTGGGTTCATGAACAAGGCCCCGCGGGCATCACGCCCACGGGGCCCTGCTTGATTACAAACGCACCCCAGGGGCGCGCACTACAGAATGATGCCGCCACCCAGGCAAACATCGCCATCGTAAAGCACGGCCGACTGGCCAGGCGTCACGGCCCATTGCGGGTCGGTGAAATCCAGGGCGAAGGTGTCGCCATCAGCCTTATCCAGACGGCAGGCCGCATCCGCCTGGCGGTAGCGTGTCTTGGCGCCATAGCTCGCGATCTCGGGCGGATGGCCCGCCACCCAACTGGCGCCCTGCGCCTGCAATTGGCCGGACAGCAGCCACGGATGATCATGCCCCTGCACCACGTACAGGATGTTGCGTTCCAGGTCCTTGCGCGCCACGTACCAGGCCTCGGCCGTGCCATCTTCGCGCTGACGCCCTTTCACGCCGCCCACGCCCAGGCCCTTGCGCTGACCCAGCGTGTAGAACGACAGGCCTTCGTGGCGGCCCACCTGCTGGCCTTCCGACGTCAGGATAGGCCCCGGCTCGGTCGGCAGGTACCGGTTCAGGAATTCGCGGAACGGACGCTCGCCAATGAAGCAGATGCCGGTGGAGTCCTTCTTTGCGGCATTGTGCAGACCGATCTCGTGCGCAATGCGCCGCACTTCGGTCTTGTGGATTTCGCCCAGCGGGAACAGCGTGCGCGACAACTGGGCCTGGTTCAGGCGATGCAGGAAATAGCTCTGGTCCTTGGAGGCGTCCAGCGCCTTGAGCAACTGGAACTGCGTGCCGCCGCCGGCCGCCGGCACTTCGCGCACCCGGGCGTAATGGCCCGTGGCGATGTGCTCGGCGCCCAGCGCCATGGCGTGGTCAAGAAACGCCTTGAACTTGATCTCGGCATTGCACAGCACGTCAGGGTTGGGCGTGCGGCCCGCTGAATATTCGCGCAGGAATTCCGCGAACACGCGGTCTTTGTATTCGGCGGCAAAGTTCACGAATTCGAACTCAACGCCAACCAGGTCCGCGACGCTGGCGGCGTCCAACAGGTCCTGGCGGGTCGAGCAGTATTCGGAATCGTCGTCGTCTTCCCAGTTCTTCATGAACAGGCCGACGACGTCATAGCCTTGTTGCTTGAGCAGCCAGGCGGTGACCGAAGAATCGACCCCGCCCGACATGCCCACGACCACGCGGCCTTTCTTGGTGGATATTTGACTCATGATGCGGCTATTTTAGTTCGGACTCGGCGTCTTCCCGGGGCTGCGGCTCGGCCGCCCGGGAGACTTCCATCAACCAGGCGCGAAACGCCTGCAGGGTGGGCAGGTTGGCTTTCTGCTCGGGATAGCACAGGTAATAGCCCATGCGGGCGCGGATCGGCAGCGTCATGGCCACGGCCAGCTTGCCGTCGCGCAGTTCGTCTTCAATCAGGCAACGCGGGATCAGGGCCACACCGAAACCGGCGGCGGCGGCCTGGGACAGCAGCGCGTATTGATCAAAGCGCGCCCCTTCCAGGCTGCGCCGGCTGTCGCAGCCGGCCTGCTCGAACCAATCGCGCCAACCCTCCAGCGCCGACGTATGGTGCAGCAGCGGATAAGCCAGCAGCGCCTCTGGCGAGGGGCAGCCGCCCGGGATCAGGCGCGGGCTGCACACCGGCACGATTTCGCGGCCCACGATGTAGTCGGCGCCACTGCCCGGCCACAAGCCTTCGCCAAAGCGGACGGCGGCGTCCAGCTCGGGCGTGGAAAAATCATAGCCCTGGCGGTGCGGCAGGAATTCCACATGGATGTCGGGGCGCAAGCGCATGAAGGCCGTCAGGCGCGGGATCAGCCAGCGCGCGCCGAACGTGGGCATACAGGTCAGGTTGAGCGTGCCGCCCTGCCCCTGATGCGCAATCAGCTCAACGGTGGCGGCTTCGATCTGGCCCAAGCCCGCTTGAACCTTGGTCAGATAACTGCGGCCGGCCTCGGTCAGCACCAGGCCTTGCCTGATGCGCAGGAATAGTTCGACGCCGACGAACTCTTCCAGATGTTTCACCTGTTTACTGACGGCGCCCTGCGTGACACACAATTCCTGCGCCGCGCGCGTGAAGCTACTGTGTCGTGCGGCGACTTCAAACGCCTGCAGATCGGTTAATGAGGGACAGAAACGCCGCATTTAGTGCCCCCACGCAGCGTGGGGCTCCCGCCCCAGCGGGGCTTGTTCGGGGATGCAATCCCCTGCCTTCGCGATGACGCCGCGCGACGGAAAAGTTACACAAAAGTAACGCCCGATCCCTGTCGGCAAACAAGAGGCATGAAAAAAAGTCATAGCTTACGGAGAAACTTTCGTTTGCGCAAACTGCCCCGCCAGGAAAGAATCATTGCGTTTGCGTCTGCCTTTGCGCATCCGCTTTCCAATTTATTAGGGGAATCCATGCAACGCCGTAACGTAATACTGGGCCTGTGTGTCGCTGCCGCGACCCTGGCCATGCCGCTGACCTCGGGTATCGCGCACGCTGAAGACGCGTACCCGAGCAAGCCCATCCGCCTGATCGTTCCCTTCCCGCCCGGCGGCACCACCGACATCGTCGGCCGCCTGTTCGCGGACAAGCTGAGCAAGGAACTGGGTCAGACCGTGGTGGTTGAAAACCGCGGCGGCGCCGGCGGCTCGATCGGCAGCGCCTTCGTTGCCAGCAGCGCACCGGACGGCTACGTCCTGGGCATCGCCACCGTCAGCACCCACGGCATCAACCCGGCCATCTACCCGAACCTGCCGTTCGATGGCGAGAAGGACTTCACGCCCATCTCGAACCTGGCGGCCGTGCCGAACATCATGACGATCAACCCCAAGGTCAACGCCAAGAACATTGCCGACTTCATCAAGCTGGCCAAGAGCGAGCCGGGCAAGCTGACCTACGCGTCGGCCGGCAACGGTTCGGTGTCGCACATGATGGGCGAACTGTTCAAGATGTCCTCGGGCACCGACCTGATGCACGTGCCTTACCGTGGCGTGGGCCCGGCGCTGAATGACGCGCTGGCCGGCCAGGTCGACGTCATGTATGACAACCTGCCGTCCACCCTGCCGCACGTGCAATCGGGCCGCCTGATCGCCATGGCCGTCGCCGCGCCCCAGCGCGTGGCTGCCCTGCCCAACGTGCCCACGTTCGCCGAAGCCGGCCTGCCGGCCGTGAACGACTCGTCGTGGTTTGGCCTGGTTGCCCCGGCCAAGCTGCCGGAACCCATCCTGGCCAAGCTGAACGCCGCCGTGCAGAAGGTCAGCGCGGAAGCCGACGTCAAGACGCGCCTGGAAGCGCTGGGCGCCTCGCCCGCCGCCAATAGTTCGGCCGACTTCGGCAAGCAGATCGCTGCCGAAATCGCCAAGAACAAGCGCATCGCCAAAGAAGCCAACGTGAAGATCGACTAAGCGATCTTCGGCCCCCGCCGCGCCGGCTTCGGCCGCGGGGGCCTCCGATTCACGAACGCAATACCTCTATATGCGAATTACCCAACCCCTGTCTTACCGGCTCGACCTTCCGCAGCAATATCCGGATTCGGAATCCTCGGCCCCGCTTGTGCTGGACTCTCCGCACAGCGGCACCGCCTACCCTCCCGACTTCGCCGCCGCGGTGGACTTTGGCGCGCTGCGCACTGCCGAGGACACCTGGGTTGACGACCTGTGGGGCGACGCGCTCGACCTGGGCGTGCCGATGGTTGCCGCCGCGTTCCCGCGCGCCTACATCGACGCCAACCGCGCGCCCGACGAGATCGACGAATTGCTGCTGGACGAAGCCTGGCCTGACGCCATCAACGCATCGCCCAAGGTGAAGCTGGGCAAGGGCCTGATCTGGCGCATGCTGGATGACGGCACGCCCTTGTACAACCGCAAGCTGACGGTGGAAGAAGTGCGCCACCGCATCAACGCCTGCTGGAAGCCGTACCACGCCGCGCTCGGCCAGGTGCTGGATGCCGCCCACAAGAAGTTCGGCAAGGTCTGGCATATCAACTGCCACTCCATGCCCAGCGTGGCCGGCGCCTTTGCCACCGACCGCCCCGGCCTGGTCCACCCCGACTTCGTGCTGGGCGACCGCGACGGCAGCACCAGCGATCCGGCCTTCCGTGAATTCATTGCAGCCTGGCTGCGTGAACGCGGCTACAACGTGACCGTGAACGACCCCTACAAGGGCGTGGAACTGGTGCGCGCCTTCGGCCGCCCCGAAGAAGGCCGCCACAGCCTGCAGATCGAAATCAACCGCAAGTTGTACATGGACGAAGTGACGCTGCGTCCCACTGAAAACTATGGCCGCCTGAAGGCCGATCTGCGCGAGCTCACCGCCGCGCTGATCAACTGGACTCGCGCGCAAACGGCCTGACGCCGGACGTTTACGCGCAAGTGCCGGCCAGCAGCGTGGTAAGACTGGCCGGAGCAAGTGGGCTGCAAAGCCCAAGCCCCATGGTTCGCCATGGGGCTTTTTTTCGCCGTATTAAAGCCCTCAATCAAAAGAACTAACCGCCCCCCCTAACCGCGCCAAGATATGCGCAAGCAACGAGCGCGCGGGGAAGAAGCCAGCCCGCCGCCGGGCCGCCCCAAGGCGGGCTAGCCTCCTTGGGGGGCAGCAAGCGAATGCAATGAGCGCAGCGTGGGGGCACACACCCTCGGGCCGCCCCAAGGCGGGCCAGCCCCCTCGGGGGGCAGCAAGCGAATGCAATGAGCGCGGCGTGGGGGCACACACCCTCGGGCCGCCCCAAGGCGGGCCAGCCCCCTCGGGGGGCAGCAAGCGAATGCAATGAGCGCGGCGTGGGGGCAGGATTAGCGTGTATAACTACGGCGAACCTGCTGAGGAGAGGCGTCGATGCACATCGGGATACCAAAAGAGACCCGAGACGGGGAAACCCGTGTCGCAGCAACACCGGAGACCGTCAAGAAGTACCTGGGCGGCAAACACACCGTTGTCGTGGAGCGTGGGGCAGGCGCCGCCGCCCGCTATCCGGACGACGCCTATGAGGCCGCGGGCGCCACGCTCGGTTCCGCCCAGGATGCCCTGGGCGCGGAACTCGTCCTGAAGGTTCGCGCCCCCTCCCCCACCGAATTGCCCCACATGAAACCGGGCGCCGTCGTCATCGGCATGCTCGACCCGTTCGACGCCGAAGGCATTGAACACATGGCCGCCACGGGGCTTACCGGCTTCGCCCTGGAGGCAGCCCCCCGCATCACGCGCGCGCAAAGCCTTGATGTGCTGTCTTCGCAGGCCAACCTGGCCGGCTACAAGGCCGTGCTGCTGGCCGCGCACCACTACGGCCGGCTGATTCCCATGATGATGACCGCGGCCGGCACCCTGAAAGCCGCGCGCGCCGTCGTGCTGGGCACCGGGGTCGCCGGGTTGCAGGCCATCGCCACGGCCAAGCGGCTGGGCGCGGTGGTCGAAGCGTCCGACGTACGCCCCGCCGCGCGGGAACAGGTTGAGTCGCTGGGCGCCAAGTTCATCGACGTGCCTTTCGAGACCGACGAGGAACGCGAAATTGCCGAAGGCAAGGGCGGCTATGCGCGCGCCATGCCTCCCGGGTGGATGGCGCGTCAGGCAGCGCTCGTGTCTGAACGCTGCAAGCAGGCCGACATCGTCATCACCACCGCGCTGATCCCCGGCCGCCCCGCGCCGACCCTGGTGTCCGCCGACACCGTTGCCGCCATGCGGCCCGGCTCGGTGCTGGTCGACCTGGCCGTTGAGCGCGGCGGCAATTGCCCGCTGTCCGAAAAAGGCCAGATCGTTGAAAAGCATGGCGTGACGATCATCGGCCTGACCAACCTGCCGGGCCTGGTCGCCACCGACGCGTCCGCGCTCTATGCGCGCAACGTCATGGACTTCCTGAAGCTCATCATCAATGCGGACGGCGCGCTGGCGATCCAGCGCGACGATGAAATCGTGGTGGCCTGCCTGGTATGCGAAGGCGGCAATGTGGCGCGGAGGACTTGAACATGGAAGCGATCAACCCCACCCTGATGAACCTCATCATCTTCGTGTTGGCCATCTATGTCGGCTATCACGTCGTCTGGAATGTCACACCCGCCTTGCATACACCGCTGATGGCGGTCACCAACGCCATCTCGGCCATCATCATCGTGGGCGCCATGCTGGCGGCCGCGCTGACCGAAGGCGGGCTGGCGCGCGGCATGGGCGTGTTCGCGGTCGCGCTTGCCGCGGTGAACGTTTTTGGCGGCTTTCTCGTCACGCGGCGCATGCTGGAAATGTTCAAGAAAAAAGACCGCAAGCCGGGCAAGGAGGAAGCGAAATGATCTCGCTGAATCTGGTCACCCTGCTTTATCTGATCGCCTCGATCTGCTTCATCCAGGCGCTGAAGGGGCTGTCGCATCCGACCACATCGCGGCTGGGCAACGCCTTCGGCATGGCCGGCATGGCGATCGCGGTGCTGACCACGGCGGCGCTCATCATCGGCCTGGCGCGCGAGGGCACCGCCACCATCGGCCTGGGCTGGGTCGTGCTGGGCCTGCTGGTGGGCGGCTCCATCGGCACCTTGATGGCGCGCCGCGTCGAGATGACGAAGATGCCCGAACTGGTTGCCTTCATGCACAGCATGATCGGCCTGGCGGCGGTGGCCATCGCGGTGGCGGTGGTGGCCGAACCGCATGCGTTCGGCATCGTGCCGGCCGGCATGCTGATTCCCACCGGCAACCGCTTCGAGCTCTTCATCGGCACGTTCGTGGGCGCCATCACGTTCTCGGGTTCGGTCATCGCGTTCGGCAAGCTGTCGGGCAAGTACAAGTTCCGGCTGTTCCAAGGCGCGCCCGTCGTCTTTTCCGGCCAGCACATGCTGAACCTGGCGCTGGCGCTCGTGATGCTAGGCTGCGGCGTGTGGTTCATGCTGACGCAGGAATGGACGCCCTTCATCATCATGACGCTGATCGCCTTCGTGCTGGGCGTGCTGATCATCATTCCGATCGGCGGCGCCGACATGCCGGTGGTGGTGTCGATGCTGAACAGCTACTCGGGCTGGGCGGCGGCCGGCATCGGTTTTTCGCTCAACAACCCGATGCTGATCATTGCCGGCTCGCTGGTGGGGTCGTCTGGCGCCATCCTGTCCTACATCATGTGCAAGGCGATGAACCGTTCGTTCTTCAACGTGATACTGGGCGGCTTCGGCGGGCAGGCGAGCGGCGCGGCGGATGCGGGCGCGGCGCAGCAGCGCAGCGTCAAGTCGGGCAGCGCGGATGATGCGGCCTTCCTCATGAGCAACGCTGAAAGCGTCACCATCGTGCCGGGCTACGGCCTGGCCGTGGCACGCGCGCAGCACGCGCTGAAAGAACTGGCGACCAAGCTCACCGAGCGCGGCGTGACAGTCAAGTACGCGATACACCCCGTCGCCGGCCGCATGCCGGGCCACATGAACGTGCTGCTGGCCGAAGCGGAAGTACCCTACGACCAGGTCTTCGAAATGGAAGACATCAACAGCGAGTTCGCGCAGACCGACGTGGTGCTGGTGCTGGGCGCCAACGACGTGGTCAACCCCGCCGCCAAGAACGACCCCAAGTCGCCCATTGCCGGCATGCCCATTCTTGAGGCCTACAAGGCGCGCACCGTGATCGTGAACAAGCGCTCCATGGCCTCGGGATACGCCGGCCTGGACAACGAATTGTTCTACATGGACCGCACGATGATGGTGTTCGGCGACGCGAAGAAAGTGCTGGAAGACATGGTGAAAGCGGTCGAATAGACCGCTGATTGCCCCAAGCCCAAGAGGTCCACGAATGCCTGACCACAGGCATTCGTGGCAGGCAGCACGGTCCGCCCCTACGTCGCAGCCACTTGGCGCAACTGCTCGTCCACCACTTCCACCCAATGCCGCACCGGCGTGTCGGTGCCGCTTTGCAGATGGCCGATGCAGCCGATGTTGGCCGACAGGATCACGTCTGGCCCACCGGCAGCAATAGCGCCCAGTTTGCGGTCGCGCAGTTCCAGCGCGATCTCCGGGTTCAACACGGAATACGCCCCCGCCGATCCGCAGCACAGATGCGGGTCGGCGAAGGGCTGCAGGTTGAATCCCAAGTCCACCAGCAGTTGCTCGGACAAGGGCCGCAAGCCCTGCCAGTGTTGCAGCGTGCACGGCGGATGAAAGGCGGCACGCACGCCATCAGGCAAGCGCGCGCGCAGTTGCGCGGCATGCGGCGCCACGATCTCGGCCACGTCCTTGACCAGCGCGACGATATCCGCCGCCTTCTGCGCGTAGGCGGGATCATGCTTCAAGTGATGCGCGTATTCCTTCACCATCGCGCCGCAGCCGGACGCATTCATGACGATGGCTTCGACCGCGCCGTCTTGCACCAGCGGCCACCACGCGTCGATGTTGCCGCGCATCTGCGCCAGCGCCGCCTCTTGCGCATCCAGATGGAAACTGACCGCGCCGCAGCACCCCGCGCCCGGCGCAATGCGCGCACCGATACCCACTGCGTCCAGCACCCGGATGGTGGCGGCATCAATCGTGGGCATCATGGCCGGCTGCACGCAACCGGCCAGCATCAGCACTTGCCGCGCGTGCCCCGCAACCTGGGGCAACACGCCCGCATCACGGCGCTCGGGCACCTTGCGCTTGAGCGCATCGGGCAACAGTCCACGCATCGCCTGCCCCACCCGCATCGCGGGCGCGAACAGCGGCGACAACATGGCTCGGCGCAGCAGATTGCGCTTGGTCCTGTCGGCCCAGGAACGCGGTACGCGCTCGTCGACGATTTTGCGGCCGATATCAATCAAGTGCCCGTACTCCACCCCCGACGGGCAAGTGGTTTCGCAATTGCGGCAGGTCAGGCAGCGGTCCAGATGCAGTTGCGTGGATTGCGTGGGCGGCGCGCCCTCCAGCACCTGCTTGATCAAATAAATGCGCCCGCGCGGGCTGTCGAGTTCGTCGCCCAGCACCTGATACGTGGGACAGGTGGCCGTGCAGAAGCCGCAATGCACGCACCGACGCAGAATGGCGTCGGCCTCGTTGCCCAAGTCGGTGTCGCGGGCCCAGGATGCCAGGTTGGTTTGCATGACGGGCTATAGCTCCAGAACCAGGCGGCCGGGGTTGAACAGGCTGGACGGGTCAAGCTCCTGCTTGAGCCGGCGCGTGATCAGCGCAACGCCAGGCGCCAGGGGATGGAAGACGCCGTCAACCGGCGGCTTGGAGTTGCCAAGACGGAACAAGGTGGCGTGCCCGCCCATCCTCGCGGCGGTCTCGCGCAGCGTGGCCGCGTCGTGCTGGCCGGACAGCCAACGCTGCCCACCGCCCCATTCAATCAGGGTCTGGCCCAGGCCCAGCACAGCGGCGGTGGGTGGCAAGGCAAGACGCCACAAGGGGCGGTCCGGATGAAAAAATTCATGGTTCTGCTCGCGCAGGGACCGCCACCACGCATCGGCCACATCTGGCGCCAACGGGTCTCCTCCCACGACGCGCCGTGCGCTGGCGATTGCCGGCGGGGCGCCCGACAGGCGCACGTGCATGGCGCCCTCGGCATTGTCATCACCGCCTGTCCAACTGGTGGCGGAGATCGGCAAGGGCTTGCCACGCCATAACGCAAAGCTGGCCAAGGCCTGCGCCTGCGTGGCGGGCAGCACCAAGGTCAGCTCTTCCATGGGGCGGGGCACCACCTTCAACGACACATCCAGAATGGCGCCGAAGATGCCGTGCGATCCGGCCAACAGGCGCGACACATCGTAGCCCGCAACGTTCTTCATGACTTCACCGCCGAACGACAGCATCCGCCCTTCTGAATCCAGCAGCCGCGTGCCCAGTACAAAATCACGCAGCGCGCCGGCGCTCATGCGGCGCGGGCCGGACAGGCCCGACGCCACGCATCCGCCCACCGTCGCGGTATCCGCGAAGTGCGGCGGTTCAAAGGCCAGCATCTGTCCGTTCTCGGCCAGCGCCGCTTCCAGTTCGGCCAAGGGCGTTCCCGCGCGCACCGTCACCACCAGCTCGGACGGGTGATAGCTGACGATGCCGCGATACGGCGTCATATCCAACAGGCAGTGACCATCTTGCGGCGTGACCGGCCGGTAGTTGCCGTAGAACGCTTTGCTGCCGCCGCCCATCACAAACAGCGGTTTGTGGCCGGCACGGGCCGTCATGACCTGGTCGCACAATTCCGACAGGACAAAATCCATAGGGATACGTCCTAGAAACGAGCGAGATCGGGGAACCGCAACTCACCCGCATGGACGTGCATCTTGCCGTATTCGGCGCAACGGGCCAGCGTGGGAATGACTTTTTCAGGATTCAGCAGGCACGGCGGGTCGAACGCCCGCTTGACCGCCAGGAACGCGTCGAGTTCTTCGCGAGAGAATTGCACGCACATTTGATTTATTTTCTCCATACCCACACCGTGCTCTCCGGTCACGGTGCCTCCTACCTGCACGCACAGCTCAAGAATGGCCGCGCCGAATTTTTCCGCGCGCTCCACCTCGTCCGGCTTGTTCGAATCAAACAGAATCAGCGGGTGCAGATTGCCGTCGCCCGCGTGGAACACGTTGGCGCAGCGCAGGCCGAATTCGTCTTCCATCTGTTCGATGGCGCCCAGCACGCGCGCCAGATGGCGACGCGGAATCGTGCCATCCATGCAGTAGTAATCGGGCGACACGCGCCCCGCCGCCGGAAACGCATTCTTGCGGCCTGCCCAGAACTTCAGGCGTTCGGCTTCCGACGTGGACACCTGGCAACGTGTGGCGCCGGCATCGCGGAACACCGCTTCCATCCGCGCGATCTCATGCGCCACTTCGTCGGGCGTGCCGTCGGACTCGCACAGCAGAATGGCTTGCGCGTCCATGTCGTAGCCCGCGCGTACGAAGGGTTCCACCATGTGCGTGGCGCGGCGGTCCATCATTTCCAGGCCGGCGGGAATCATGCCCGCCGCGATCACCTGCGTGACGGCATTGCCCGCCGCCTCGACGCTGGAAAAACTGGCCATCACAACCTGCGCGCACGCGGGCTTGGGAATCAGCTTCACGGTCACTTCGGTGACCACGCCCAACATGCCTTCGGAACCGATGAAGACCGACAGCAGATCCAGCCCCGGCGCATCGGGCGCTTCGGAACCCAGTTCAACGATGTCGCCATCAATCGTGACGACCCGCACACGCAGCACGTTGTGCACGGTCAGGCCGTACTTCAGGCAGTGCACGCCGCCGGAGTTTTCAGCCACATTGCCGCCGATGGAACAGGCGATCTGGCTGGACGGGTCCGGCGCGTAATACAAACCATAGGGCGCCGCCGCTTCGGAAATGGCCAGGTTGCGCACGCCGGGCTGCACGACCGCCGTGGCGCTGGCCAAATCGATATGCTTGATGCGGTTGAATTTGGACAGCCCCAGCAGCACGCCCTGGCTGTGCGGCATGGCGCCGCCCGACAAACCCGTGCCCGCGCCACGCGCCACCACGGGCGCGTTCAAACGCTTGCAGATCCGCATGACGGCTTGCACGTGTTCTTCGGTTTCAGGCAGGGCAACAACGGCCGGCAGCGCGCGATACAGCGACAGGCCGTCGCATTCGTAGGGGCGAGTATCTTCCTCGCGGAACAAGACGCAGTGCGCGGGCAACGCGGCCGACAACGCCTCGATGAGCTGCTGCAAGGAATAAGGCGCCTGCACTTGTGCCAGGCCGGTTTCGACCAGTGAATTCATGAGCGCAACAATAGCGCGAGCGCACTATGAACACATTCCGGGATTTACCCGCATCCATGGGATAAGCGCCTCGCCGGATACGTAACTAGCAGTAATTTCGCGCCTATCCGGCGCAAAAAAAGCCGACGGCAAAGGCGTCGGCTTGATGGCGCGTCGAGGGGTTTACCAGGACACGATCTTGCCCGGGTTCAAGATGTTGTTCGGGTCAAACGCATGCTTCAGGCTGCGCATCAGTTCAAGCGCATCGTCGCCATGTTCTTCCGCCATGAACTGCATCTTGTGCAAGCCCACGCCGTGTTCGCCCGTGCAGGTGCCGTCAGCGGCGATGGCGCGGCGCACGAGGTTATGGTTAATCGTTTCCGACTCTTCCCATTCCTTCGGATTGTCGGCGTCCAACAACATCAGCACATGGAAATTGCCGTCGCCAACGTGGCCAACGATGGTGTACGGGAAGCTGGCGCGCTCCAACTCTTCGACGGTGTCGCGCACGCAGTCGGCCAGGCGCGAGATCGGCACGCACACGTCGGTGGTGCTGGCGCGGCAGCCGGGCCGCAATTGCAGGCCGGCAAAGTAGGCGTTGTGGCGCGCCGTCCACAGGCGGCTGCGGTCTTCGGGGCGTTCGGCCCATTCGAAGTCCATGCCGCCATGTTCGGCGGTAATGGCTTGCACGGTTTCGGCTTGCTCTTGCACGCCGGCCGGGCTGCCATGGAATTCAAACACCAGCAGCGGCGTTTCGCGCAGGCTCAGCTTGCTGTACTGGTTCACCGACCGCACGCTGGCCGCGTCCATGAACTCCACGCGCGCCACCGGCACGCCCATCTGGATGATTTCGATGACGCTTTGCACGGCGTCATCCAGCGTCTCAAAGTTGCAGACCGCGGCCGACACGGCTTCAGGCTGCGGATACAGGCGAACGGTGACTTCGGTAATGATGCCCAGCGTGCCTTCGCTACCCACGAAGATGCGCGTCAGGTCGTAGCCCGCGGACGATTTGCGCGCCCGGCCCGCCGTGCGGACGATGCGCCCATCGGCCGTCACCACGGTCAGCGACATGACGTTTTCGCGCATGGTGCCGTAGCGCACGGCATTGGTGCCCGAAGCGCGGGTGGCCGCCATGCCGCCCAAGCTGGCGTCGGCGCCCGGATCAATCGGGAAAAACAAACCGGTGCTGCGAATTTCTTCATTGAGCTGCTTGCGCAGCACGCCTGCCTGCACCGTGGCGGTCAGGTCTTCGGCGTTGATGGCCAACACCTGGTTCATCTGGGAAAGGTCCAGGCTGATGCCGCCCTGGATCGCCAGGATATGGCCTTCCAGCGACGAGCCGGCGCCATAGGGAATCAAGGGAACGCGATGTTCGTTGCACAGCTTGGCAACCGCGGCCACGTCTTCGGTGCTGTGGGCGAAGACCACGGCGTCAGGCAGCATGGCGGGATACGGCGATTCGTCGCGGCCGTGATGTTCACGGACGGCGGCGGACTCGGACAGGCGGTCGCCAAAGCGCGCGCGCAAGGCATCCAGACAGGCGGCAGGCACCGGACGGCGCAACGTTTCAGCGTGCAAGGGAGCGTTCATGATCAGCGTGTTCTCGGGGATTTCGCGGAATGCGCGAGGGTTCGCGCGGGTCGCAAGGTTCGTCAACCCAAATATTCTACGCCGCTACGCATGCTGCACCGCAAACCGCCCCAGGAAGACGGTTTGCGGCGTGTCCCGCTTACTTGCCCGACGTCAGCGCAACGCGGCGGCGCTCGCGCACGGCTTGCGCCAGGCGTTCCAGCACGGCAACCGACGCATCCCAATCAATGCAGCCATCGGTAATGCTCTGGCCGTAGACCAGGGGCTTGCCGGGCACCATGTCCTGGCGCCCGCCCAACAGGTGGCTTTCCACCATGACGCCCACCAGCCGGGCGTCGCCCGCTTCCATCTGGCGCGCCACATCGTCGATGACGCGGGGCTGGTTTTCAGGGTCTTTGCTGCTGTTGGCGTGGCTGGCGTCGACCATGATGCGTTGCGCCAGGCCCGCCTTGGACACGTCATGGCACGCTGCGTCCACGCTGGCCGCGTCGTAGTTCGGCGTCTTGCCGCCGCGCAGGATCACGTGACAGTCTTCATTGCCCGCCGTCGACACAATGGCGGAATGCCCGCCCTTGGTCACCGACAAAAAATGGTGCGGCTGCGAGGCGGCCTTGATCGCGTCAACCGCGATCTTCACATTGCCGTCCGTGCCATTCTTGAACCCCACCGGACACGACAAGCCAGATGCCAGCTCGCGGTGCACCTGGCTTTCCGTCGTGCGCGCCCCGATCGCCCCCCAGGAGACCAGATCCGCGATGTACTGCGGCGTAATCATGTCCAGGAACTCGCAGCCCGCCGGCAAGCCCATGCTGTTGATGTCCAGCAGCAGTTCGCGGGCCACGCGCACGCCCTTGTTGATGTCGAAGCTGCCGTCCAGGTCCGGATCGTTGATCAGGCCCTTCCAGCCCACCGTGGTGCGCGGCTTTTCGAAATACACGCGCATCACGATTTCAAGGTCGGCGCTCAGGCGGTCACGCACCGGCTTCAGACGCTTCGCATATTCAATGGCGGCACGGGTGTCGTGGATCGAGCACGGCCCGATCACGACGATCATGCGGTCATCCATGCCGTGCAGGATGCGGTGCATGCCCTGACGGGCGGCGAACACGGTATCGGACGCCTCCTTGGTGCACGCGAACTCACGCATCACGTGCGCGGGCGGATTCAGTTCCTTGATTTCTCGGATGCGAAGGTCGTCGGTATTGTGTGACACGGTACTGCTCCTGGGTTGCCCGCCAACGGGTTCAATCCGATCGGTCTATTCCGATCCCGGCGGCACAAAAAAAGCCGCCAGTTCGCTGGCGGCTTTTTTGGGGGGATTCTTTCCAAACTTCAGATTGAGCGCGTCCCTTCCTCCGCCAGCGGCTTCAGAAACTTATAAAAATAAAAGTAAAAGGCGGGGGACGCGAATTTCATGGGAAACGACTCTAGCACAATTTTTTTGGGCCGTCACATCGTTTTCAATCGAATGTGGCGGCCCCGTTTTACGATCAGGCGGTGCCGCCCACGGTCAGGCCTTCCATGCGCACGGTCGGCATGCCCACGCCCACCGGCACGCTTTGGCCGTCCTTGCCGCAGGTGCCCACGCCCGAATCCAGCTGCAGGTCGTTGCCGATCATGGTGACGCGGGTCATGGCGTCAGGGCCGTTGCCGATCAGCGTGGCGCCCTTGACAGGGTAGGTCACCTTGCCGTCTTCGATCATGTAGGCCTCGGATGCCGAGAACACGAACTTGCCGCTGGTGATGTCAACCTGGCCACCACCGAAATTGACGGCGTACAGGCCGCGCTTGACGGACGACACGATTTCTTCAGCAGGCTTGTCGCCGGCCAGCATGTACGTATTGGTCATGCGGGGCATCGGCAGATGCGCGAAGGATTCACGGCGGCCGTTGCCGGTCGCGGCGGTCTTCATCAGGCGGGCGTTCAACGTGTCTTGCATGTAGCCGCGCAAGATGCCGTCTTCGATCAGCACGTTGCGCTGGGTGGCGTTGCCCTCGTCGTCGATGTTGAGCGAGCCACGGCGGTCCGGCAAGGTGCCGTCGTCCACGACGGTCACGCCCTTGGAGGCGACGCGTTCACCAATGCGGCCGGAAAACACGCTGGAACCCTTGCGGTTGAAGTCGCCCTCAAGCCCGTGGCCCACCGCCTCGTGCAGCAGGATGCCCGGCCAGCCCGACCCCAGCACCACCGTCATCTCGCCGGCGGGCGCGGGACGCGCTTCCAGGTTCACCATGGCTTCGTGCACGGCGCGTTCCACATAGCCTTGCAGCATTTCGTCGGTGAAGTACGCCAGCCCCAGGCGTCCGCCGCCCCCGGCGTGACCCATCTCGCGGCGGCCATTGCGTTCGGCGATCACGGTCAGCGACAGGCGCACCAGCGGGCGCACATCCGCGGCCAGGCGGCCATCGCTGCCCGCCACCAGCACCACATCGTATTCAGCGCCCAAGCCCGCCATCACCTGAATCACGTGCGGGTCTTGCGCACGCGCCATGCGCTCGATACGTTCCAGCAGCGCCACCTTTTCCGGCGCGCTCAAGGTGGCCACGGGGTCGATGTCAGCGTACAGGCTGCGGCCCATTTCGGCCTCGACCTGCGCGGCCACCTTGACCTTGCCCGCCCCGCGCCGCGCAATGCCGCGCACGGCATGCGCCGAAGACAGCAGCGCGTCGGCGGACAGGGAATCAGAGTAGGCGAAAGCGGTTTTCTCGCCGCTCACGGCACGCACACCCACGCCCTGGCTGATCGAAAAGCTGCCGGTCTTGACGATGCCCTCTTCCAGGCTCCAGCCCTCGCTGCGCGTGTACTGGAAGTACAGATCGGCGTAATCGACCTTGTGGGTGAAGATCTCACCCAGCGCGCGAGCCATGTCCGCTTCGGTCAGGCCCCAAGGGTCCAGCAGTAGCGATTTGGCGGTGGCAAGGGAAGCAATAGCGGGATCAGTGATTTTCATAGGCTCTATTCAGGGGGCATCGGCGCGGCATGAGCGCGCGCGCTTTGCATGGATGCGCAAGACCGTATCGTACCGCCGACCGGGGTCCGGCGTCCCGCCCGCGTCACGAATCAAGCGGCGCCCGCGTGGACATTATTGGGAAGTGCAGTAGATGGCGGCGCAAGAGTGAGTATCAAGTTAAGCAATTACAACCAAATATTGTTCCGCCTCATAACAACGTGGCTCCCTCACCACCTCGATTTTTCCCTTGGCAACCTGCCTTGGCCTACAAGAAAAGCCAATTTTCGAAAGTCGTCATACAAGCACGGTTGAAAATACAAAGAGGCGATCCAGGCGCTGACTTTTGCGGCTATATCAATCCGAGAAATGCGCAATGCCAAAATGCATAGCGCCGATTCGCCAAGGCAATTCAAGAACCCGGCCCGGCTCCTGACGACGATCTGAAAAGAAGCTTGAACTCGGGCCGTTAAATGGATGCCCCACCCATCCGAAAATGGATCGGTGTGACCGGTCATACACTTGGATTTGCTCGCCATTTGAAACAAAACAGGGCCTTGGTGGGCATTGTTTGCCGCATTCGTCCGCCTTGTGAACCAACCTGCCATTTGTTTCAAACCATCCCAAATTTAGGAATATCCTTCCCAAATCTTGCTTCTGGTGCTCGGCCGCATACCCACAGGCTTTGCGGCCCTTTTGATACAAAGTAATTAGGTCGAAAATAGAGAAGTCAAGCCGTAACTTATGTATTATGCGAAGCACAACAAATAAACATAACTCCGCCGGCGATTAAAGCAGTTCCATAATCAGGAATAAACCATGGCCCGAGAAACATACGCAGCACTGCAAGCAAAGATCGAGAAGGAAATCAACAAGCTTCAAAAGAAGGCGGAAGTCCTTCAAACGAAGCGCCGCAAGCCCGTGATCAGCTCCATCATCACGTCCATGCGCGAATACGACATTACCCCGGAAGAGATCATTGCGGCTTACGGCACCGGCAAGCCCGCCCGCGTGGCTCCTGGTGGCCGACGCAAGGCTGGCGCGGCTGCCCGCCCGGCAACCGCCCCCAAGCGCGCAGTCGCGCCCAAGTACCGCCATCCGCAAACTGGCGAAACCTGGAGCGGTCGCGGTAAAGCACCGCGCTGGCTCGCAGCCGAAGAAGCTTCCGGCGCCACCCGCGACAGTTTTCTTATCAAAGAATAAAACCTATTCCGTAGTAAGAAATAAATCGGCGCACCAAATTGGTGCGCCGATTTATTTTTGAATCTTGCCTTTGGGACGGCCCCGCGCTTACCTCAGCGGGAACTCGATCTCACGTTCCGCCCCATTATTTCCCGGGAAATTGTCGAATATCGCACGCACCAGATACGGCATGGTGCGCATGAAATCATCACCCTGGCTCAGTATGAAGGCGGTGGACCGATAAACCTCGGCGCCCCCACGCTGGGTATCGCGGATCTTCAGGCTGAGCGCGTTGCGTTGCACCGCCATGGGCACATCCACCCACTCAGGGCCCCAGTAACCAAAACCTGGGCCCCATGGGCGCGCCCCATAAAAGCCCCCGTAGCCGCCATAGCCATAGCCGCCGTAGAAGTAGGGATCGTAGGCCCGGCGCACCATGACCTGCGTCTGGCTCGTGCCGTAAGTGAAGGACACATCGAAGCGCCCTTTGGCACCCGGCTGCGCTTCAACCAAGCCGGTCGCACCGATGCCGGCGCGCACCATGTCCTGGTAAGACTGATATTCCAGATTATTGAGCTGGTTGGGGTCCGCGGCCACAAACTGATAAGTCTGCCCTTCCACGCCGGTGGGCCATTGCTGAAATGAGGTGACGCGCGCCGACACGGTGGGCGCGGCGCAACCCGTCAACGTCAGCGCCCCCGCCAAAGCCAATAATCCAGTCCAACGGCCCACACTGAACAATGACATTTGGAACATTTTTGCGACTCCTGTTGCGCACGACGGCGCCATCATACTGAGCTTTGACTGGGGGCATTGCAAAAAGTTTGCCGTAGCCCGCAAGCCCCAGACGACGCATCGCGCCCACCTACTACAATAGACCCCTCGTTCAACCAGGACTGCAACTCCATGCGCACCGACACGCCCATTACCGTTTATCGCAAGGATTACCAGCCCTACCCCTACGACATTCCCGAAGTCGCTTTGGCCTTCGACCTGGCGCCTGACGCCACCGAGGTGCGCTGCACGATGCACGTGCAACGCAAACCTGGCGCCAGCGCCGACGCGGCCTTGATCCTGGATGGAGAAGACCTGGAACTCGTGTCGGTAGGCGTCAATGGGGCCGCGCTCACGGCAGACAGCTATCACCTGTCCGAGCAGAATCTGGCCATTTACGGGCTGCCGGCCGACGCCACCGTCGAGATCATCAGCCGCTGCAAGCCGTCCGCCAATTCCACGCTGATGGGCCTGTACGTATCGGGCGGCAATTTCTTCACCCAGTGCGAAGCCGAGGGCTTTCGCCGCATTACGTGGTTTGCCGACCGCCCTGACGTGATGTCGCGGTATCGCGTCACGCTGCGCGCCCAGCCGCAATACCCGGTACTGCTGTCCAACGGCAACCTCATGGCGTCACGCCAATTGCCCGACGGCCGCAATGAAGTGGAATGGGAAGACCCGTTCCCCAAGCCCTGCTATCTGTTCGCATTGGTTGCCGGCAACCTGACGCACCGTGAAACCACCGTCAAGACGGCCAGCGGCCGCGACGTGCTGCTTCAGGTCTATAGCGACCCGGGTTCCGAAACCAAGACCGAATGGGCGCTGGATTCGCTGGTCCGCGCCCTGCGCTGGGATGAAACCCGCTTCGGCCTGGAACTGGATCTGGACCGCTTCATGATCGTCGCCGTCCATGACTTCAATATGGGCGCGATGGAAAACAAGGGCTTGAACATCTTCAACGCCGCCTATGTGCTGGCCGACGCCGACAGCGCCACGGATGCCAATTACGAAGGCATCGAATCCGTGATCGGCCACGAATACTTCCACAACTGGACCGGCAACCGCGTCACCTGCCGCGACTGGTTCCAATTGAGCCTGAAGGAAGGCCTGACGGTTTTCCGCGACCAGGAATTCAGCGCCGACATGATGGCGCACGACATGGATGCCGCCGCGGCGGCCAGCGCGCGCGCGGTCAAGCGTATCGACGACGTGGTGGCGCTGCGCGCCGCCCAGTTCCCCGAAGACGCCGGCCCCATGGCCCACCCCATCCGCCCCGAGAGCTACCAGGAAATCGGCAACTTCTACACGGCAACCGTGTATGAAAAAGGCGCCGAAGTCATCCGCATGCAGCACACGCTGCTGGGCGAGGAAGGCTTCCGCGCCGGCATGGACGAGTACTTCCGCCGCCACGACGGCCAGGCCGTCACCTGCGACGACTTCGTCGACGCCATGGAATCGGTGTATGTCCGCCAACACCCCGGCCGCGACTTGTCCGTCTTCCGCCGCTGGTATCGCCAGGCCGGCACGCCGCGAGTGGCCGTCAAGCTTGAACATGACGCCGCCACGCGCCGCTGCACGGTCACGTTGACCCAGGAATGCCTGCCGGTGGGCGTCGAGAGAAAAGCCGGCGCCGATTACGTCAAGGCGCCGTACCACATCCCGTTCGCGATCGGCCTGCTGGACCAGGATGGCCGCGCCCTGCCCCTGCGCCACGACGGCGCCGTCCAGGAAACCGCGCTGCTGGAGCTGACCACACCCAGCCAGCAATGGGTGTTCGAAGACATCGGCGAGCGCCCCGTGCCGTCGTTGCTGCGCGATTTCTCGGCCCCGGTCATTGTCGACTACGACTGGACCGACGAAGAACTGGCGCTGCTGTCCGCGCACGACACCAACCCCTTCGCCCGCTGGGAAGCCGGTCAGGAATTGGCCACGCGCCAGATTCTGGCCTTGGCCGAAGCCCGCCAGGCGGGTCGTACCCTGCACGCCGACGCCGCCTTCATCAACGCCTGGCGCGCGCTGCTGACCGACCCGGCCATCGACGCCGCCTACCGCGCCCGCGCGCTGGCCCTGCCGTCCGAGAAGACGCTGGCCGAGCGCATGCACGCCGTGGACCCGCCCGCACTGGCCGTGGCCCGCGACTTCCTGCGCGCTGAACTGGGCCGCCAACTGGCCGCCGAGTTCCGCCTGGCTTTCGAACAGAACCAGACGCCGGGCGAATACAGCCCCGCGCCGGTGCCCGCCGGCATGCGCGCGCTGAAGAACCTGGCGCTTAGCCATCTGCTGGCCGCCGGCGAGCACGACGCCCAGCGCCTGGCCGAACAGCAGTACGAACGCGCCGGCAACATGACCGACAGCATGGCCGCGCTGTCCGCCCTGATCAACTACGGCCAGGGCGACTTCCCGCAGGAAGCGCTGGCGGCGTTCTACGACAAGTGGCGCGACAACCCGCTGGTGGTCGACAAGTGGTTCGCCTTGCAGGCCGCCGCGCGCTCGACCACGGTGCATACCGCGCGCGAGCTCATGACGCACCCCGCCTTCACGCTGCGCAACCCAAACCGCGCCCGCGCGCTGATTTTCCAGTTCTGCCTGAACAACGCGCGCGGCATGCACCACCCGGACGGCTCGGGCTATGCATTCTGGGCCGAGCAGGTGTTGGCGCTGGATGCGCTCAACCCCGAAATCGCGGCCCGGCTGGGGCGCGCGCTGGACAACTGGTCGCGCTTTGTGCCCGCCCTGCGCGCGCCCATGCAGGCCGCCTTGCAACAGGTACGCGCCCACGAGGGGCTGTCGCGCAACGTGCAGGAAATCGTATCCAAGGCTTTAGAATTCGCAGCATAGGGAGACCCTCTTGAAACGTAAAACACTCACTCAATACCTGGTGGAGCAACAACGCTCCGCCCAAGCCTTGGCGCCGGAAGTGCGACTGCTGATCGAAGTGGTCGCGCGGGCCTGCAAGGCCATCAGCCATGCGGTCAGCAAGGGCGCCTTGGGCGGCGTTCTGGGCAGCCTGGAAAGCGAAAACGTCCAAGGCGAAGTGCAGAAGAAGCTGGACGTGCTGTCCAACGAGATCCTGCTGGAAGCCAACGAATGGGGCGGCCACCTGGCGGCCATGGCGTCGGAAGAAATGGAAACCATCCATTTGATTCCGAATCGCTACCCCAAGGGCGAATACCTGCTGCTGTTCGATCCCCTGGACGGCTCCTCCAACATCGACGTGAACGTCTCCATCGGCACCATCTTCTCGGTGCTGCAGGCGCCGCACAACGTGTCCGGCGCGCCGGTCTGCGAAGACGACTTCCTGCAACCGGGCAATAAGCAGGTCGTGGCCGGCTATGCCGTGTACGGCCCGCAAACCATGCTGGTGCTGACCATCGGCAATGGCGTGGTGGGTTTCACGCTGGACCGCGAGATGGGTTCGTGGGTGCTGACGCACGAGAACATCCGCGTGCCCGAAGACACCAAGGAATTCGCCATCAACATGTCGAACATGCGCCACTGGGCTCCGCCCATGAAGCGCTACGTCGACGATTGCCTGGCCGGCACGACCGGCCCCCTGGGCAAGGACTACAACATGCGCTGGATCGCCTCGATGGTGGCCGACGTGCATCGCATCCTGACCCGTGGCGGCATCTTCATGTACCCCTGGGACGCCCGCGAACCCGGCAAGGCCGGCAAGCTGCGCCTGATGTATGAGGCCAACCCGATGAGCTTCCTGGTCGAACAGGCCGGCGGCGCGTCGATCAACGGCGTCCAGCGCATCATGGACATCCAGCCCGACAAACTGCACCAGCGCGTCAGCGTGATCCTGGGCTCGAAGAACGAAGTCGAGCGCGTGGGCCGCTACCACGCCGAGGAAGCGGCGAAGTAATGCCACGCTGAAAAGCAAAAGCCCCTTGATTGCTCAAGGGGCTTTTTTCATTGCGGCTCGGGCGCAACGGCGGTCACTTGACCTCTTCGATGGACTTCACGTCGTCCTTGTTGACTTTGACCTTCTTGCCGTCCTTGTCGTACTCATACATGCCGGCATCTTCATCGTAGGACGGCGCATCGGACGTCACGGTCGAGCTCCCGTCCCGTTGCTGAATGACCGAGGGCGACGAGCATCCGGCCAGTACCCCAACTCCGGTCACCACCAGGGCCAACGTCATGGTCTTCAGGTTCATGGGCGTGTTCTCCAAGTGTGAATAGGTGAATCCACTGTATCGGGAACCTGGCCCCAATAAGGTGTCGGGTTGTGGCCAAATTGCGAAAGAACGTAATACCCGCGTCCCACATTATAAAAAACCCCTTGCAGATAGACCGGCAAGGGGTTTTTGCACTTACATAAACCGCAAGCGGTTACAGGTTCAGA
The DNA here is from genome assembly GCF_002812705.1 of Achromobacter spanius. NCBI lineage: Bacteria > Pseudomonadati > Pseudomonadota > Betaproteobacteria > Burkholderiales > Alcaligenaceae > Achromobacter > Achromobacter spanius. Next base: position 5,884,467 of record NZ_CP025030.1, read on the forward strand.
CCTTCGCGTTTGCCTCGATGAAGCGGCGCACGTCGGCTTGCGTGCAATCCATGATTTCCACGCGCTGCGGCAGCGATTCCAGATTGGCCAGGTTGCCCGGCGGCGTGGCCGGACGGCCCAGCGCTTCTTCGATGGTTTCGGAGAACTTGGCGGGCAAGGCCGTTTCCAGCACCAGCATCGGCACACCCGGCTCGACGAATTCACGCGCCACCTTCACGCCGTCCGCCGTGTGCGGATCGACCAGCACGCCGGTCTCGTCGTAGAGCGCGCGGATGGTCGCCAGGCGGGCTTCGTGCGAGCTTTGGCCCGACACGAATCCGTAGCGCGATTCAAACTGCGGCTTCAGATCGGACAAGTCGAACGAGCCCTCTTGCGCCAGCGTTGCCCACAAGGCCTTCACCCGGGCGGCGTCTCGGCCCACCAGATCAAAGACGAAGCGCTCGAAATTCGATGCGCGCGAGATGTCCATGGACGGGCTGGACGTGGCGTAGGTCTGCTCAGCCGGACGCGGACGATAAACGCCCGTACGGAAGAACTCTTCCAGCACGTTGTTCTCGTTCGTGGCCAGCACCAGACGGCGCACCGGCAGGCCCATGCTGCGCGCGATGTGGCCCGACAGAATGTTGCCGAAGTTGCCCGACGGCACGGCAAACGACACCTGTTGGCCCGGCTTGTCGGTGGCGCGCAACCAGCCGTGGAAGTAGTACACCACCTGGGCGGCGATGCGCGCCCAGTTGATGGAGTTGACCGCGCCCAGGCGGTACTTGGTCTTGAATTCCAGGTCGCTGGCCAAGGCCTTGACGATGTCCTGGGCTTCATCGAACACGCCACGCACCGCGATGTTGTGGATGTTTTCGTCTTGCAGCGAATACATCTGCGCACGCTGGAAGGCGCTCATGCGGCCATGGGGCGACAGCATGAACACGGCCACGCCCTGCTTGCCACGCAAGGCGTATTCGGCGGCCGACCCCGTGTCGCCAGACGTGGCGCCCACGATGTTCAGCGTGGTGCCGCGCTTGGCCAGCACATATTCGAAGACCTGGCCCAGGAACTGCATGGCCATGTCCTTGAACGCCAGCGTCGGGCCTTCCGACAGGCCCAACAGCGACAGGCCGCCGTCCAGCGGGCGCAGCGGCACGATGTCTTCGCTGTTGAAGATCTCTTGCGTGTAGGCGGCGCGGGTCAGACGGCGCAGGTCGTCGGCGGGAATGTCGGTGGCGAAGAGCGACAGCACTTCAAACGCCAGATCCGCATACGACAGGCCGCGCCAGGACTCGAGCATTTGCTCGGACACTTGCGGCAGTTGTTCCGGCACGGCCAGGCCGCCGTCGGGCGCCAGGCCTTCCAGCAGGATGTCGGAAAACGGCTGGGCGGCCATGCCGCCACGGGTCGAGATGTATTTCATGTCAGGTTCTCCACGCGCAAGCGGGTGACCTTGGACCGCACGAACGGCATCGCCTCGATGCGCTCGATGGCCTGATTGATGTTGCCTTCCACGGCCTCATGCGTCAGGAAGATGATGTCGGCGCCGCCTATGTGAGAGGGCTGCTGGATCATCGAGCCAATCGAAATGGAGCGGTCGGCCAGAATGCGGGCGATGTCCGCGAGCACGCCCGGCTGGTCGTCCACGCGCAGGCGCAGGTAGTAAGACGTGCTGACGAGTTCGATCGGCAGGATCGGCGTGTCGGACATGGCGTCCGGCTGGAAGGCCAGGTGCGGCACGCGGTTGCCCGGGTCGGCGGTGTGCAGGCGCGTCACGTCGACCAGGTCCGCCACCACGGCCGATGCGGTGGGCTCTTCGCCCGCGCCTTGGCCGTAGTACAGCGTGGGGCCGACCGCGTCGCCCTTGACCAGCACGGCGTTCATCGCGCCTTCCACATTGGCCAGCAAACGCTCGGACGGCACCAAGGCCGGATGTACGCGCAGCTCGATGCCGTCGGGGCGACGCTTGGTCACGCCCAGCAGCTTGATGCGGTAGCCCAGGCGCTCGGCGTGTTCGATGTCTTCGGCGGCCAGTTGCGAGATGCCTTCGATGTAGGCGCGGTCGAACTGGACCGGCACGCCGAAAGCGAGCGAGGCCAGCAGCGTCAGCTTGTGCGCGGCGTCCACGCCTTCCACGTCGAACGTGGGGTCGGCTTCGGCGTAGCCCAGGCGCTGGGCCTCGGCCAGCACCTCGGCGAACGGCAGCCCGCGCGAGCGCATTTCGGACAGGATGAAGTTGGTGGTGCCGTTGATGATGCCGGCCACCCATTGGATGCGGTTGGCGGTCAGGCCTTCGCGGATCGCCTTGATGATGGGGATGCCACCGGCCACGGCGGCTTCGAACGTGACCATGACGCCGCGCTCGTAGGCGGCGGCGAAGATCTCGTTGCCGTGCTTGGCCAGCAACGCCTTGTTGGCGGTGACGACATGCTTGCCGTTGGCGATGGCTTCCATCACCAGTTCCAGCGCCAGCGTGTCGCCGCCGATCAATTCAACGACGATGTCGATTTCAGGGTCGCGCACCAGCGCGTGCACGTCGGTATCGACCAGGATCGAGTCGCCCACGCGAGCGCGCGCCTTGGCCACGTCGCGCACGGCGGCGCGGGTGACTTCAATGCGGCGGCCGGCGCGGCGCGCAATTTCTTCCGCGTTGCGCGACAGCACGGTCCACGTGCCGCCGCCAACCACGCCAAGACCAAGCAGGCCCACCTTCATGGGACGCATCGCGCCGCCCTCGGGGCCTTGCGCGACGGGTGAGCGTTCAGGGGTATTCATTTCAGCAATCCGTCCTTGCGGAACATATCTTTGATGCCGCGCACCGCTTGCCGGGTGCGCTGCTCGTTTTCGATAAGAGCGAAGCGTACGTAGTCGTCGCCATACTCGCCGAAGCCGATCCCGGGGGACACGGCCACTTTCGCATCCGACAGGACACGCTTGGCAAATTCCAAAGAGCCCATCGCCCGGTAGGGCTCGGGGATCTGCGCCCAGATATACATGGACGCCTTGGGAATTTCCACATTCCAACCTGCTTCATGCAGACCGCGCACGAGCACGTCGCGGCGGCTTTGGTATTGGGCCACGATCTCGCTCACGCAATCCTGCGGGCCGTCCAGGGCGGCAATCGACGCCACCTGGATCGGCGTGAACGTACCGTAGTCGTGATAGCTCTTGATGCGCGCCAGCGCGTTGACCAGCTCGCGGTTGCCGACCATGTAGCCGATGCGCCAGCCCGCCATGTTGTAGCTCTTGCTCATCGTGAAGAACTCGACGGCCACATCACGCGCGCCGGGCACTTGCATGATGGACGGCGCCACGTAGCCGTCGAACGTGATGTCGGCATAGGCCAGGTCATGCACCACCAGGATGTCGTGTTCCTTGGCCAGCGCCACGACCCGTTCAAAGAACGACAGGTCCACGCACTGCGCGGTCGGGTTGCTGGGAAAGCCCAGCACCATCATCTTGGGCTTCGGGATGGATTCGCGCACCGCGCGTTCCAGCTCTTCGAAGAAATCAACGCCGGGCGTCATGCGCACCGAGCGGATGTTGGCGCCGGCAATGACGGCACCATAAATGTGGATCGGGTAGCTGGGGTTGGGCACCAGCACCGTGTCGCCGCGATCCAGCGTCGCCAGCATCAGGTGAGCCAGGCCTTCTTTCGAGCCAATCGTGACGATGGCTTCGGAATCCGGGTCGAACTCGACCGCGTAGCGGCGCTGATACCAGTCACAGATGGCCTTGCGCAGACGCGGGATGCCCTTGGACACCGAGTAGCCGTGCGTGGTCGGGCGCGAGGTGGCCTCAACCATCTTGTCGACGATGTGCTTGGGCGTTGCGCCGTCCGGATTACCCATGGACATATCGATGATGTCCTCGCCCCGCCGACGCGCCGCCATCTTGAGCTCGCCAGTAATGTTGAAAACGTACGGGGGCAAACGCTCGATGCGAGAGAACTTCCTCATGATGGGAATCCTTAGGGGCGGAAAGGGCGAAAAAACCAGGGCGCGGTCGCGCGAAGGGGAAAAGGGCTCAAAGCCGCGCCAGCTCACGTTTGCAGCGCAGCAAAACCCTGTAATCTAGCGCAACGACGGCCATGCGGCAAATGGGGCAAAAACGGGTCCGTTTCCTCATTGAAAAGACAGGCTTTTTTTCGACTGCCCACAAGCGCCAAAAACCACGTTGTTGCAAGGCAGGGAATCCGCTTATGTCGTACAGCAACGAAGCCCCCAACACTGCAACCCATGGCGAGTCTGATGCGCTATCATCAAGCCCATCAAGCCGGAGTTTTTATTGAAGCTGCATACCGATCCTGCAACGGCCGCGCTGAACACCGTCACCGCCTACGGTGAGGGTTACATCGAGGTCAACCAAGTCCGTTTTTCTTCGTCGGTCGCATTTGGCCCCGAAGGCGAAGTTGCCGAATGGCCCGCTGCATCGCCGGCCGACATCACCTCTTCCCTGTTGCATCAGGCGGCCGGTTTGACCGAGCCCGTCCGCGACCCGATGGCCTTCCTGGATGAACCGGAAGCCAGCCCCAGCCGCCCGGCCAATGCGCCCGAAGTGCTGCTGGTGGGCACGGGCGCCCGGCAACAGTTCCTGCGTCCCGAAGTGTTGCGTCCCCTGTTGGCCATGGGAATCGGCGTCGAGATCATGGACACGCACGCCGCCTCTCGCACCTACAACATCCTGATGGCCGAGGGCCGGCGCGTGGTCGTCGCCCTTATCCCTCCCAACGGAGAATCACAGAAATGACGCCCAGCATCGGCAAGCCCGCCCCGCCATTCACCGCGGAAAGCACCATTGGTCCGATCAGCCTTGACCAATGCCAGGGCCGCGCCGTGATCCTGTATTTCTACCCCAAGGACAACACGCCTGGCTGCACCACCGAAAGCCAGGACTTCCGCGACCTGCACGCCGAATTCCTGGCGGCCAGCGCCGTGGTCATCGGTATCTCGCGCGACTCGCTGAAGTCGCATGAGAACTTCAAGGCCAAGTACGAACTTCCTTTCCCCCTCATCTCCGACGCCGACGAAACCGTGTGCAATCTGTTCGGCGTCATCAAGCAGAAGAATATGTACGGCAAGCAGGTGCGAGGCATTGAGCGCAGCACCTTTTTGATCGACGCCTATGGCGTGCTGGTGCAGGAGTGGCGCGGGGTGAAGGTCCCGGGCCACGCCAAGGAAGTCCTGCAGGCCGCAAAAAGCATCGGTTAGCCGTACAAGGAACAGCCGTCAGGCGCTATAGCTGGCCCACCCTGGAGAGTGACGCATATGCCGCTTCCGAAGTTGCCCACCCGTCCCGCAGCCATCCTGACCTTCCCCTCGGGCGAAACCGCCCGGGCGCAGGCCCGCACCACCAAGACTGCCGCTGCGCAGTCCAACGCCCAAGCCGTGCTTGCCGATGACGACGACGAGCTGCTCATGCAGCCTGAACTCGACGGCATGACGGCGCCGGCCCGCAAGGCGCAGATTCCCGCGCCTGCTCGCCAAGTGCCTCCGCCCGCCCCCGCACCCGCCGCCAGCACACCGGCGCGTCCGGCCAAGGCCGCAACCAGCCCGACCAAACGCGCGAAGCCGCGCGCCCAGAACGAACCGCGCAAGCTGTTCGTGCTGGACACCAACGTGCTGCTGCACGACCCCAGCTCGCTGTTCCGCTTTGAAGAGCACGACATCTTCCTGCCGATGATGACGCTGGAAGAGCTGGACCACCAAAAGAAAGGCATGTCTGAAGTGGCGCGCAATGCGCGTCAGGTCAGCCGCTCGCTGGACGCGCTGGTGCAAGACGCCACGCAACTGGACGAAGGGCTGGAACTGGCCAAGCTGGGCAACAAGGACGCCACGGGCCGCCTGATGTTCCAGACGACCGCCATCCACAGCACGCTGCCGTCCGACTTGCCCATGGGCAAGGCCGACAACCAGATCCTGGGCGTCGTCCGCGCCCTGCAGGAAAAATACCCGCAGCGCGAAGTGGTGCTGGTGTCCAAGGACATCAACATGCGCCTGAAGGCGCGTGCGCTGGGCATGGCCGCGGAAGACTACTTCAACGATCACGTCCTGGAAGACTCTGACCTGATGTATTCGGGCGTGATGCAGTTGCCCGAAGACTTCTGGAACAAGCACGGCAAGGACGTGGAGTCGTGGCAGCAAGGCGGCACCACCTTCTACCGCATCCACGGCCCGCTGTGCTCGCAGTTCGTCGTCAACCAGTTCGTTTACTTCGAAGGCCAGATGCCGCTCTACGCGCAGGTGCGCGAAGTCAGCGGCAAGATGGCGGTGCTGGCCACCCTGCGCGACTACACCCATGGCAAGAACAACGTCTGGGGCATCACGGCGCGCAACCGCGAGCAGAACTTCGCCATGAACCTGCTGATGAACCCGGAGTGCGACTTCGTGTCGCTGCTGGGCCAGGCGGGCACGGGCAAGACGCTGTTGGCGCTGGCGGCCGGCATTACGCAGGTACTGGAAACCAAGCGCTACACCGAGATCATCATGACGCGCGTCACGGTGCCTGTCGGCGAAGACATCGGTTTCCTGCCCGGCACGGAAGAAGAAAAGATGTTGCCTTGGATGGGCGCGTTGGAAGACAACCTGGATGTGCTCAATATGGGCGAAGGCGAAGGCAACGGGGACTGGGGGCGCGCCGCTACCATGGACCTGATCCGTTCGCGCATCAAGGTCAAGTCGCTGAACTTCATGCGCGGCCGCACGTTCCTGAACAAGTACCTGATCATCGACGAAGCGCAGAACCTGACGCCCAAGCAGATGAAGACGCTGGTGACCCGCGCGGGCCCCGGCACCAAGGTGATCTGCCTGGGCAACGTTGCCCAGATCGATACGCCGTATCTGACCGAAGGCAGCTCGGGCCTGACGTTCGTCGTCGACCGCTTCAAGGGCTGGCCGCATTCCGGCCACGTCACCTTGCAGCGCGGCGAACGTTCGCGCCTGGCCGACTACGCGGGGGATGTGCTGTAAGGCACTGTTCTCCTTCGCATAAAAAAAGCCCCTTGAAAGCGATTTCAAGGGGCTTTTTCTTGCCTGGACACCCAGGCCGACGTGCTTACTTGTCGGCCGCGTTGGTGATGGCATTGCCGGCCCTGGACATATCGCGGCCCATGCCCGCCACGGTATTGCAACCGGCGAGCACGAATCCGAATACGACAAAGGCGGTCAGCACGATCTTGCCGCGCATGCTGTCAACTCCTGAACAAAAATTATCGAAGCAAAGGCGTCAGACGATCTGCACGCGCAGTTCGCCCAGCCCTTCCACGCCACCCGTGATCACGTCGCCTTGCACCACGGCGCCCACGCCTTCGGGCGTGCCGGTGAAGATGATGTCGCCCGGTTGCAGTTCAAACAGGCCCGACAGGTAGGAAATGCTCTCCGGAATATTCCACAACATCTGCGAGATGTCGCTAGCCTGCTTGCGCTGGCCGTTCACGTCCAGCCAGATCGCGCCCTTGTCCAGCGTGCCCACGACGCTGCGCGGGTGGATCGGGCCGATCGGGGCGGACTCATCGAAGGCCTTGCCGATTTCCCAGGGGCGGCCCTGCTTTTTCATTTCGCCTTGCAGGTCGCGGCGGGTCATGTCCAGGCCCAGCGCGTAGCCCCACACGCAATCGTTGGCTTGGTCGACCGGAATGTCGCGGCCGCCCTTGCCCAGCACCACGACCAGTTCCATTTCGTAGTGCAGGTTCGAGGTCTTGGGCGGGTAGGTCATCTTGCCCGTCTCGCCGTCGGCCACCGAACGCACGGCGTCGGCGGGCTTGCAGAAGAAGAACGGGTCTTCACGGCCGGTGAAACCCATTTCCTTGGCGTGTTCGGCGTAGTTGCGGCCCACGCAGTAGACGCGGCGCACCGGGAACAGCGCGGCGCTGCCGGCAACGGGGACCGCCACGGGCGGTTGGGGAGGTAATACGTAGTCCATGAGCGATCAACCTATGACAAGTACGTGACTGTAAACCGGCCAATATCTTACCCCCGGCGACCGGGGGCATTCTCAGCCGGGGGCCGCCCGGCAATAAAAATCATCCGCGAGTTTATCCCGTTCCGGGCGGCCCGGCGCGCCCGCGTTACGTTCAGGAAAACGTAGGGATTTCGCCGTCGAAAACCACCAGGCGCTCGATGAAATCGGCCATATAGCCTTTCATTTCCTGATGCGCGGGCGACACCTGGTAGCGGTCATGCGCCCCGCTGTCCGCGAAAGCCGCCACCACGGCGTGCGTCAGGCCATCGGCGCGGCTGGCCTGGTTAGGCCGGAACGCATAGCCGGATACCCCCTCGCATTCGGCCAGGATCCGCTCGCAATAGCCTTGGACGCGGGCATGAAAATCGCCGTTGGCGGCGGGCGACAGTTGCAACATCACCACATGCAGAAACATCAGGACTCCTTTTTAGCGCCCGTCGCGGCCAACCAGGCGCGCGACACCAAGCCCATGATGCCGTCTCGAAACAGCAGCACGCATAGAACAAAGATTGCCCCCTGCACGATCAGCACCCACGAACCCAGCGGCGCCAGATAGTTCTGCAGGGACACAAACGTGAGCGCACCGACCAGCGGGCCGAACACCGTACCGATGCCGCCCAGAAGCGCCATCAGCACCACCTCGCCATTGGCGTGCCAGTGCACGTCCGTCAGCGACGCCACGCCGAACACCAGCACTTTCAGCCCGCCCGCCAAGCCCGCCACCGAGGCCGACAGCGTGAACGCCAGCAACTTGTAGCGCGACGTGGAATATCCCAATGAGCGCGCCCGCTGCTCGTTGTCGCGCACCGACCGGATCACTTCACCGAACGGGGAGTTCAGCACGCGCAGCACGAAGGCATAGCCCAGGGCAAATACGGCCAGCGTGAAGTAGTACATCGGCATCACGTTTTGCAGATCGAAAATGCCGAACAGCTTGCCGCGCGGCACGCTTTGCAAGCCGTCTTCACCACCCGTGAAGCCCGCTTGCACCGCAATGAAGTAGACCAGTTGCGACAACGCCAGGGTGATCATCGCGAAGTAGATGCCCTGGCGACGGATGGCGATGGCGCCGAACACCAGCCCCAGCAGCCCGCCCGTCACCACGCCCGCCAAGAGCCCGAGTTCCGGCGTGGCGCCCAGCAACTTCATCACGATGCCGGTTGCATACGCGGCCGCGCCAAAGAATGCCGCATGGCCGAACGACAGCAGGCCCACATAGCCCACCAGCAGATTGAATGCCGCGGCGAACAGCGCGAAGCACAACACCTTCATCAGGAACGTGGGGTAGACGAACCAGGGCGCGGCCAACGCCACCACGGCCAGCACCGCCATCGCCACGCGCATCGCGCGCCGGCTCAGTTGCACGGGTTGGCGCGTGGCTTCGGCCGCCAGCACGTTTTGCACCTGCAAGGGCTTGCCGAACAGCCCGGCCGGCTTGCACAGCAGCATCAGCACCATGATGATGAAGATCGCCAGGTTGGCGGCCTCGGGGTAGAACACCTTGGTCAGGCCTTCGATGATGCCCAGCCCGAAGCCGCTGACGATGGCGCCCATGATGGACCCCATGCCGCCAATCACCACCACCGCGAACACCACCACGACCAGGTTCGACCCCATCATCGGGCTCACCTGGTATATGGGCGCCGCGATCACGCCCGCTACCGAGGCCAGCGCCACGCCCAGCGCGTAGGTCAGCGTGATCAGCAAGGGCACGTTGATGCCGAACGAACGCACGATGGTGGGGTTCTCGGTCGCGGCGCGCAGCATGGCGCCCACGCGCGTTTTCTCGATCAGCACCCATACCGCCAGGCAAAGCACCAACGACACCACCACCGCCCAGCCGCGATACCACGGCAGGAACATGAAGCCCAGGTTCACGCCCCCCGTCAACGCCTTGGGGATGGTGTAGGGCAAGCCCGACACGCCATAGGCCTGGCGCAGTCCCCCTTCAATCAGCAGGGCAATGCCAAAGGTCAGCAGCAGCCCATACAAGTGGTCCATGCGATAGGTGCGGGAAATCAGCAAGCGTTCGACCACGACGGCGAACACCGCCATGATCAGCGGCACCAGCACCAGGGCGGCCCAGTAGTTCACGCCCAGGTAATTCAACAGCATCCAAGCCAGGAACGCGCCGGCCGTGTACTGCGCGCCATGGGCGAAGTTGATGATGTTCAACAGGCCGAAAATCACCGCCAGCCCAATCGAGAGCAAGGCGTAGAAAGAACCGTTGATCAGGCCAAGCAGAAGCTGGCCGAACAGCGCCGAGGACGGCACACCGAAAATTTCGAACACAGGGATTCTCCTTTCAGACGCCCAGGCGCGCCGCGATCCGAGCGGGATCGCTGCGCGCCTCATCCGCCGACAACTGATCCACCACGCAGCCGTGCTCCATGACGTAGTGGCGGTCGGCCACCTTGGTCGCAAAGCGGAAGTTCTGCTCGACCAGCACGATGGTGAAGCCGCGCGCTTTCAGCGTGCGGATGGCTTGCCCGATCTGTTGCACGATGACGGGCGCCAGGCCTTCGGTGGGCTCGTCCAGCAGGATCAATTGCGCGCCCGTGCGCAGGATGCGCGCGATGGCCAGCATCTGCTGCTCGCCGCCCGACAGGTTGCCGCCGGAACTGGCGCTGCGTTCACGCAGGTTTGGAAACAGCGTGTAGATCTCGTCCAGCGACATGCCGCCGTCGGCCAGTCGTGGCGGCAGCATCAGGTTTTCGGTGACGCTCAAGCTGCGAAACACCGCGCGCTCTTCGGGGCAATAGACCACGCCCAGACGCGGAATGCGGTGCGGCGCCATGCCCACGGTTTCTTGGCCGTTCAGCCGGATGGAGCCGCGCCGCTTGTCCATGATGCCCATGATGGCGCGCAAGGTGGTCGTCTTGCCCGCGCCGTTGCGGCCCAGGATGGTGACGAGTTCACCCCGATTCACGTCAATGTTCACGCCGTGCAGCACGTGCGATTCGCCGTACCAGGCGTTAAGGTCGTTGATTGCCAGCATGTCAGTGCGCCTCCTCGTCCGAACCCATGTACGCCGTGATGACGCGCTCGTCGCGCGACACCGCCGCGTAGTCGCCCTGCGCCAGCACGGCGCCGCGCGCCAGCACGGTGATGGTGTCGGACAGGTCCGCCACCACGGACAGGTTGTGCTCGACCATCAGGATGCTGCGATTGGCAGACACGCGCCGGATCAGCGCCGTGATGCGAAGCACGTCTTCCTGGCCCAGGCCGGCCATGGGTTCGTCCAGCAGCATGATCTCGGGCTCCAGCGCCAGCGTCATCGCGATCTCAAGCGCGCGCTTGCGGCCGTAGGGCAAGAGCGCCGCCGTCGCGTCCGCCAGGTTGGCCAGGCCGACTGCGTCCAGCAGTTCCATCGCGCGTTCGTTCAGATGGTCCACGCTGCGCCGGCTGCGCCAGAAGCGCATGCCGTCGCCATGCTGGCGCATCAGCGCCACGCGCATGTTCTGCAGCACCGTCAGGCCCAGGAACACCGCCGAAATCTGGAATGACCGCACGATGCCCAGGCGCGCGATCTGCTCCGGCGCCAGCGCCGTGATGTCGCGGCCACGGTAGTGAATGACGCCTTCATCGGGCGTCAGGAACTTGGTCAGGAGATTGAAGCAGGTGGTCTTGCCGGCGCCGTTGGGGCCGATCAGGGCGTGGACGGAGCCTTCGTGCAGGGCAAGGGTCACGCCGTCGACGGCATTGAAGCCGCCAAAGCGCTTGACCAGCCCCTGGGCGGACAGAACCGCTTGGGTGCTTGGGGTCGTCATGATGGGCCTCTTACATGCGGGCCAACAGGCCGCCATCGATCGCCAGGACATGCCCGTTGACGAACGAAGCGGCCTTCGAGGCCAGATACACCACGGCGGGCGCGACATCTTCCGGCGTCGCCCAACGGCCCACCGGCACCGAGGCCGACAGGAACGATTGAAACTGCGGATTGTCTTGCAGGCCCTGTGTGAAGTCGGTGCGCACGAAACCCGGCGCCAGCGCATTGCACGTTACGCCGCTGGCGCCATATTCCACGGCCAATGCGCGCGTGAAAGCGGCGATGGCGCCCTTGGCGGTGGCGTAGGCCGCAATGTTGGGCATGGTGGCCTGCCCCGCCACGGAAGACATCAGCACGATACGGCCGAAACCGCGCTTGCCCATGCCCGGCAGCACGGCGCGCGCACAATGAAAGGCGCCGTTCACGTGCACGTTCTGCAAGGCCTGCCATTCGGCGGGCGTCATCTCGACCACGGGTTTGCGATTTTGATTGCCGGCGTTGCTGACCAACACATCAATGGCCAGGCCGGCGTTTTCCAACCGCGCCACCGCATCGGCCACCGCCCCGGCGTCCGCCACGTCGAAGGGCGCGCCATGGGCATCGATACCCAGCGCCACCAGCTTCGCGACGGCGGCATCGCACGCGGCTTGCGACAGGTCGTTGACCACCACCCGCGCGCCCGCCCGGCCCAGGGCTTCGGCAATGGCGTAGCCCAGCCCCCGGGCCGCGCCCGTCACCAGCGCGACGCGCCCCGCCAGACCGAACGTCTGGTCCAGATAGTCGTGTTTCAAGCTTGTCTCCTTGTTTTATGCACCGAATCTCTAGGTCCGGCCTGTGTCGTTCCTTGCTTTCCGGCTGCAAAAACAAAGTTGACATCAATCTCAATATACGCGACTATTTTTAAACGCTCAATAACAAGATTTTTGCTTTATCTTCGATAACGAGTAATGGCTAGGAGACAATCATGGCCCTCGAAACCCCCGGCTGCCCCGCCGCCAATGCGCTGCCGCCCCTGGCATCGCGCTTTCTGAAAGTGGCCGAGCTGCCCTGGAAGCCCACGCAGGTGGAAGGCATCGACATGAAGGTGCTGATGCAGGACAAGGAAAGCGGCCTGCTCACCGCCCTGTTCCGCTGGCAGCCCGGCACCGAACTGCCGCTGCATGAACACGTGGAAGTCGAACAAACCTATGTACTGGAAGGCTCCATCGTGGATGCCGAAGGCGAGGTCTGCGCGGGCGATTACGTCTGGCGTCCGCGCGGCAACCAGCACGTGGCCCGCGCGCCCAACGGCGCGCTGGTGCTCAGCTTTTTCCTCAAGCCCAATCTGTTCATCGCCGCCTACGCCGGCCAGACGCTGGAATAGGCCGACCGGCCTTTCAACCCTGCAAGACCCCGCAATATCCCGCATGACCGCCCGGCACAGGGCGGCGCGCAAAAGAACTAGCCCCCAAGGAGACACCCCATGAAGACCCGTTTCAAGAACAGCCTTGCCGCCTGCGTGTTGGGCGCCCTGTCCGTGCCCGCCATGGCGCAGGTATCGGACGATGTCGTGAAGATCGGCGTACTGGGCGACCAGTCCGGCATGATGGCGGACCTGTCCGGCAAGTTCGGCGTCGAGGCCGTGAAGATGGCGGTTGAGGATTTCGGTGGCAAGGTGCTGGGCAAGCCCATCGAAGTGATCTCGGCCGACCATCAGAACAAGGTGGACATCGGGGTGTCGATCGCTCGCCGCTGGTACGAGAACGACAAGGTGGACCTGATCCTGGATGTGCCCAACTCGGCCATCGCCCTGGCCGTGCAGGACCTGACGCGCCAGATGAAGCGCGTAGTGATCTTCACCAGCGCCGGCTCGGCCGACTTGACCGGCAAGGCGTGTTCGCCCAACGGCATGCACTGGACCTACGACACCTATGCCTACGCCACCGGCGTGGCCAATGGCGTGATCGAAGACGGCGGCAAGAGCTGGTTCTTCATCACGTCCGACTACGCCTTCGGCCATTCGCTGGAACGCGACGCCATGGCCGTGGTGAAGGCCAAGGGCGGGCAAGTGGTGGGCAGCGTGCGACATCCCATCGCCAGTTCGGACTTCTCGTCGTTCCTGTTGCAGGCGCAGGCATCGAAAGCACAGGTCATCGGCCTGGCCAACGGCAGCGGCGACACCATCAACAGCATCAAGCAGGCGTTCGAATTCGGCATCATGGGCAGCAAGCAACGCGTGGCGGCGCTCTTCATGAGCATCGTCGACGTGCGCAGCGTGGGGCTGGAATATGCGCAGGGCCTGAACCTGGTGGAGCCCTTCTACTGGGACCAGGACGACAAGGCTCGCCAGTGGTCCGAACGCTACTTCAAGCGCACGGGCCGCATGCCGTCGATGGTTCAGGCCAGCAACTACAGCGCCACGATGCACTACCTGAACGCCATCAAGGCCGCGGGCTCGGATGCATCAGAACCCGTGCTGAAGAAGATGCACGACACGCCCATCAATGACTTCATGACCGAGAATGGCCGTATCCGCGAAGACGGGCGCATCATGCGCGACCTGTACCTGTTCCAGGTCAAGAAGCCGTCGGAGTCCAAGCGTGAGTGGGACTACTACAAGCTGGTGCGCAAGATTCCGGCCGAACAGGCGTTCCGCCCGCTCAAGGACGGCGGCTGCTCGCTGGTGAAGTCGTGATGGACGGCGCGCTGTCGCTCTTGGCCGGCAAGCGCGCCGTCGTCACGGGGGGCGCCAACCCCCGTGGCATCGGCGCGGCGGTCGTCGACCTGTTTCTTGCGCAAGGCGCCACCGTCGCGGTGCTGGACTATGCCTACCCCGAAGGCGGCGCCAGCGCGCTGAGCGATCGCCGCGTCAATCTGCACTGCGATGTCTCGCGCGGCGTCTCGTGCGAGGCCGCGATGGAACTGGCCAACGCGGCCCTGGGCGGCATCGACGTGCTGGTCAACAACGCCGGCATCGTCGCCGCCACGCGCATCTGGGATTTGCCCGAAGACGAATTTCGCCGCATGGTCGACGTCAACCTGACCGGCACCTACAACGTCACACACGCCGCCCTGCCCGCGTTGCTGGAAAGCACGCGGCAACCGGCCATCGTCAACCTGGGATCCACCGCCGCGCTGCGCGGCGGCGGGCTGCTGGGCGGATCACACTACGCGGCGTCCAAGGGCGGCGTCATCAGTTTCACCAAGGCGTTGGCGCGCGAACTGGGCCCGCGCGGCGTGCGCGCCAACTGCGTGGCGCCGGGCATTATTGAAACCGACATGACGCTGGGAAAATTCGGCGAAAATTGGGAACAAGAACTCAAACAGGGCATTCCGCTGCAACGCTTCGGCTCACCCGCCGAAGTGGCCCAAGCCATACTCTTCCTGGCCTCGGACTTGTCCTCGTATTCAACCGGCATCGTGGTCGACGTCAACGGCGGCTTCCACATTCACTAGGCACGTCCCGAAGCAATGAGCACTCCCGATCGCATGCTGTCCATCCTCGACCTTTTTCGCGACGACACCACCGCCGCGTTTCAGGAGGACGTCATGGCGCATCTGGATTGCTCGCGCGCCACGGCGTATCGGTACTTGAAGTCATTGACCGAAAGCGGGCTGCTGGCGCCCACGGCCGGCGGCGCCTATGTGCTGGGTTCGCGCATCATCGAACTGGACCGCCATCTGCGCCAGCACGATCCCTTGATGCGCGCCGCGCGCGACGTCATGCGCGCCACGGGCGACGAACTGCACGCCAACCTGATGCTGTGCAGCTATTACGGCGACAAGGTCATGTGCGTGGACCGCTACTGGACCGACAACTCCATTGAATCCAGCTACGCGCGCGGCCGGCCCTTCCCCATGTTCCGGGGCGCCACGGCCAAGCCCATCCTGGCGAACCTGCCGCCCTACCAGTTGCGCAACCTGATGCTGTGGCACGCGGCCGAAATCCGCGAGGCCGGCCTGGGTGAAGACTGGGACGAATTCCGCGCCAACCTGAAGCGGCTGCGCACGGCGGGCGTGTGCGTGTCGCACGGCGAGGTCGACCGCGGCCTGATGGGGATCGGCGCGGCTATTTTCAGCCCCGAGCAAAAAGTGGTGGGCAGCCTGGTGTTCATCGCCGCCCAGGCGCATACATCACCGCAGCGCCTGGAGGTATTGCAGGCGCGCATCCAGGTGGCGGCGGCCGAGGTGTCGCAGAACCTGCAAGCCCCACAAAGCAACGGCGCGGCGGCGATCGGCATCATGCCGTCGCGGCCGCGCCGCATCAGGGTCCCGGCCGGTGCATCACCGGCGCGGACCAAAGCCTGATCAGGCCTTGTTGTAGCGTTCGACGCTGTTCACGATTTCTTCGTGAGCGGCGTCCACGCCCTTCCAACCCTTGACCTTGACCCACTTGCCCTTTTCGAGATCTTTGTAGTGCTCGAAAAAGTGCTGGATGCGAGCGACGTCTTCGGTCGGCAGGTCTTCGTACGACTTGATGTTGCGATACGGGGGATACAGCTTTTCGATCGGCACGGCCAGCAGCTTGGCGTCGCCGCCCGACTCATCGTCCATTTCCAGCACGCCGATGGCGCGGCAGCGCACGACGGCGCCGATCTGGATGGGGAACGGGGTCAGGACCAGCACGTCGGCGGGGTCGCCGTCTTCCGACAGGGTTTGCGGGATGTAGCCGTAGTTGCACGGGTAGTGCATGGCGGTCAGCATGAAGCGGTCAACGAAAATCGCGCCCGTGTCCTTGTCGACCTCGTACTTCACCGGGTCGGCGTTCATGGGGATTTCGATGATGACGTTGAAGTCTTCCGGCAGCTTCTTGCCAGGGGAGACGCGATCAAGACTCATGATTCAACCTTGTTGTTTGTCTGAAGAAATGTTCAAAGCGAGCCGTCGTCCTTGAACGGCGGCTTGGTCGCCGGCACCGGTGCCGATGCCGGGGCCGATGCCGGGGCGGACGTGGGCTTCGGGCTGGCGGCGGGCGCTGGCGTATACGTGGGCACGGGGTCATCGAAAGCCGCCGCCGGAATCGGGGCGCTGTCGAAGTACTCGTCGATGTCGGACGTGCCGCCGGCCAGCGGCGCGTCTTCGGGCGCCAGCGCGCGATCGCGCTGATCGCGGCTGACGCGGGCATCCGGGTCCAGCACGTAGTCAGAGGCCGAGGCCGCCACCGCGGGCGGCAGCGGCGGATAGTCGCCGGAGATGTCCGCATCGCCGTCCGTGTCAGACATGCCCACCGCATAGCCGCCTTCGGCGTCCAGGTGATAGGGGTCGGAACCGGTATCCGCGGCGGGCAAGGCGGCATCTGCCGCCAACACCGGCAGCGCCATGCTGGCGGCGGTTGCCAGGCGCCAGTGGCGCATGGCGTCCGCGGGCCGGTCCAGGCGATCGTAGAGGCTGCCCAACAAGGCATGCGTCTGCGCGTCGCTGCGCCGGCTCAGGCTGCGCAAGAGATAGCGCTCGGCTTGGCCCCACAATTGGCCGTTCAGGCACAGCATGCCCAGCGCGGTGAGCAGGTCCGGGTCGGTCGGACGCTGCTGCAACCAGGTCTCGGCCTTGGCAAGACGGCGCGACACCTGGTCGGATTCGCAGCGCGCGTAAGCCGCCACCAAGGTCGGGTTGAACTTGACGGCAATGGCGGCTTCCAGCACGCGCGCCGCTTCGTTGGCTTCGCCGGCGGCATCAAAGGCGGCGGCGCCAGACAAGGCGATGTCGGGCAGCAGGCGTTCTTCGGCTTTCAGGTCTTTCCAGATGGCGCGCCAGCCGTCGCCATGGGCCGCCGCGCGCAAGCGCGCCGCGCCGGAAGCGTCGATCAGGGCGTCGGCTTCAGAGCGAGCCAGCGCGTTGCGGCGCACCAGGCCGCGAGCCAGGGTAAAGACCTGATCGTGGTGATGCAGCGCGGTGTGTGCGCGCAGCAGCAGGCGCATCGTGTGCAGGTGGCGAGCGCCGCCATCAGCCAAGGGCGCAAGCACTGCCAGCGCGCGTTCGGGGCGGCCTTGGTCCAGCAGCATATCGGCCGATACCGTTGCCGTGGCTTCAACCATGCCCGGATCCGTACCGGCCTGCTCTTGCGCGGTGGCCAACAGACGGTCGCGACGATCGAACTCGCCCAAGCCGTGCGCGGCGCGAGCCGCGGACAAGGCCGCCAGCACGCGGCGCGTCTGCACCTTGGTCTGGTCGAGCAGCTTGGTCAGGTCTTTTTCGGCGACGCCGTAGCGGCCTTCAAGCAGGCCGATCCAGCCACGTTCCAGCAATTCATGGTCGCGCGCCTGCGCACGCTTGCCGCGCCACACGCGGACGCGGTCCGGAATGGCAAGCAGCCAGGCCAACAGGCGCAGCCCCACATAAAGCACGATGAAGGTCGCCACAACCAGCAGCACCGCCAGCGTGAGCGACATGTTGATGCGCCACGGCCAGACCAGCAACAGCACGTTGCCGGAATGCGAGCGCAGCACCACCGCCAGGGCGACGGCGATGACGGCGAGCAGCAGTGTCCAGAACCAGGTACGCATAAGGCTCAGTCCTGCTCGCTAGTCTTGAAACCCGCGGCGCGCAAGGCGGCCACGGCGTTCAAGCTGTCAGCCACTTCGGGCATGCGCACGGCGATGTCGGTCTGCGCCAACTCGCGTGCCAGCGTCTGCGCGGCGACGGTGTCGGGGGAGCGGCCGTCGAAGTACTTGGACAAGGTCACGCCCACGTTGTCGAGCTCGCTTTTCCAGACGGCGGGTTGACGCATCAGCATGGCCAACTGGACGGTCAACAGGCGCTGGCGCAGCGTGCCGCGCACCTGGTCGGCCTGTTCTGGCGACAGCAGCAGCGCGGCGGGTTCGTCAACGCGCTGGATGGTGATCAAGCCGCCCAGTTCCTGGGCCAGGGCCGACCCGGCACGGCCGGGCCACGAGACAACTTCCGCGCGCCAACGTTGCCACCAGGGCGCGTCGGCGGGCAGGCCGGCTTGCGGATCAATGGCAGGCGCCGGGGCAACAGCCGGCCGGGTTTCGCCAGCGGCGGCCACGCCCGGGGCCACGGAATCGGGCACCAGCAACGGCGCCTTGCTCACCAGCGCCACCAGGCGCTCGATGCGCGCGGATTGGGCGGGAATGTCCACGGTGGACACCGCGCGCAGGCGATCCAGATCGCCGTTGATGGCTTGCTGCAAGCTGGAGAAACGCGGGCGGTCGGCGCGCGCCAAGCGCGATTGCGCCGTTTCCAGCGCAACGATGGCGTTGGAGACGTTGCCGGCCAGGCGCAATTGCTGGTTGGCAATGGTCAGAAGGCGCTCAACGTCGTTGGCCAGCAGTTCATCGCTGGCGCTGTCATTGAAGTTCTGCCACGCCAGTTGCAGCGCGTTGTATTGGCTTTGCGTTTCGCGAACGGTGTCTTCAAGCTCGCCCACGCGGCCGGCTTGCGCCTGGGCCAAGGCCAGCGCTTCGCGCGTGTCCTTGCGTGCCTGCGCCACGTCGGCGGTCAGGGTGTCGATACGGGAAGCCACCTCGCGTCCGGCGGACACAAACTGGGTGCGTTGCTTCCACAGCGCATAACCCAGGCCGACGGCCAGCAGGATGACGATTATCAGGGCGGTGACCAAGGGGCCATTGCCGCGCTTGGCCGGACGGGCCTTGACGGGATCGGCCGGGGCCGATGCGGGCGCGCTTGCGCCCGGGGCGGCCGTGTGAACGACCGGATCGGTAGCGGGAGTCTTGTCTGTCATGACGCGATTGTATTCGGTGTCAGTCCGATGCAACGAATCAAGCAGCAACAAAAGCCTGGAATATCGACTCGTCGTTGGGCAAGCAGATTTTTACCATTGCCGACGCGTCGGCGCCATGACAGGCCGGTAAGACGCGCCGCGCGAGCGACGGGTGCGTCAGCACAAAACGGCATTGCTGCCACCATGGCCCCAGGCCCGCCGCGTCCAGATTCGCGCGTATGGCATCCGCGCCCTCGCCGCTGGTGATGAGCCAGGTGGCGAAAACGCCCGCGTCCGCCCAGCGCCGCAACGCCGCCAGCGCCTCGGCATCCCAGACAGCCGGACGCCTGAGATAGGCCGCATGGCGCGTAACGGCGGCACCGTGGGCCTCAAGCTTGTCGCCCAACCAGTCACGGCCCTGCGTGCCGCGCACCAGCAGCACGCGGGACGGCAAGCTGGGCAGGCTGCAAAGTACTTCCCACAAGGCTTCGGAATCGTGGCTGGGAGCGTCGTCGCCAGGATGCAAGACTGTTGTATTCGCGCAAAAGGCGGCCGATTCGCGCAGCGCTTGCGCGCTGGCGGGGCCGACCGTGGCGGCTATCACTTCAGCGGGCCAGGCGCCTTCGCCGTGCACCGCCGAGAGTTGCCGCAGGTATTGCTTGGCCGCGTTGCCACTGACGAAAACGACCATGTCGAAGTCCGCCGGACGCGGCAACTGCGCGGCGGGCACGTCGAACGCATGAATTTCCAGCGCGGGAAGCACACAGGCGTGCCAGCCGGCGTCGATCAGACGGCCGGCCAGCGCCTCGTTGCGGCCCTCGGGCCGCGTCAGGACGGCGACTCGGGCGGGGCTGGACATCAGTCCGGCCGAGGATCGGCTTGCAGCAGTTCCTGGAGGATGGCGGCGGCGCCGGCATCCAGCAGCTCTTGTGCAGCGGCTTCGCCCAGAGTTTCAGCATCGGCCACGGGGCCGCTGCGGGCCGTGCGCACCATGCGCTCGCCATCCGGCGAAGCCACCAGCGCGCGTAGCGACAGCGTATCGCCCGAGATCTGGGCGAATGCCGCCAATGGCACCTGACAGGAACCACCCAGCTTGCGCGACACCGCCCGTTCGGCCAGCACGCACGACGTGGTGGGCGCGCTGATCAGCGGCGCCAGCCATGCACGCATGTCGTCGCGGTCGTTGCGGATTTCGATGCCGAGTGCGCCCTGCCCCGCGGCCGGCAGGCTATCGGCCGGGTCCAGCAGGCTGCGGATGCGTTCGGCCAGGCCCAGGCGTTCGAGGCCGGCCGCGGCAAGCACAATGGCGTCGTATTCGCCTTTATCCAGCTTGCCCAGGCGGGTGTCCAGATTGCCGCGCAGCGGCTTGACCACCAGTTCCGGAAAGCGCGCGCGTATCTGCGATTCGCGGCGCAGGCTGGACGTACCCACGACCGCGCCCGCCGGCAGATCTGCCAGGTTGGCATAGCGATTGGATACGAAGGCATCGCGCGGGTCCGCGCGATCAAGAATGGCGCACAGCTCGAACGGAGCTTGCAGATCCACCGGCACGTCCTTCAAGGAGTGCACGGCCAGATCAGCGCGTCCGTCGAGCAACGCGTTTTCAAGTTCCTTGACGAACAAACCTTTGCCACCGACCTTGGACAAGGTTCGGTCCAGGATCTGATCGCCTCGGGTCGTCAGGGTAAGAAGCTCAACCGCGCACGCTGGGTACAGCGTGCGCAGCCGGTCGCGCACATGCTCAGCTTGCCAAAGGGCAAGCCGGCTGGCGCGGGTCGCAATGACCAGGCGTTGCGGAAGAGACACGAGCGGTCATCAAACGAAATTGGAGACGATGACCGTCGCGACTATCCCGAGGATGGCCAGCACGAAAAGGCCCTGAAGGAGGCTCAGGCCCGATTCGGATTGCTGGGGATCGACGGATCTACGCAGACTCATGTGCTGATTCCTTGGAAGCGGTTTTGCGGCTTGCAAGCCACCGTCCAAGGACAACAACGAGCAAGGCGCCGATAATTTCTGCAGCGATTTTAACCGTAGTCGGCTGAACACCGAATTGACGTTCGACAACCACATCGGTAATCAGCATGCCACCCGCGATCCAGCCCAGCAGAGCCGCGCCAAAGGTAACCACCAGCGGATACTTGTCGATCAGCTTCAGGACCAGGGTGCTGCCCCAGATGATGATCGGCACACTGACGATCAGGCCGAAGGCAACCAGGCCGATCTGATGGTCGGCGTGGGCGTTCTGGGCCGCGCCGGCAATGGCGATCACGTTGTCCAGGCTCATCACGAAGTCAGCGATGATGATGGTCTTGATGGCGGCGGCGATGGACGTTCCGCCCTTCACGTTGCCATGCGCATCGTCTTCGGGGACCAGGAGCTTGACGCCGATCCAGACCAGCAACAAACCGCCAACGACCTTCAGGAACGGAATCGACAGAAGCGTCAACGCAAAAGCGATCAGCACGACACGCAGGATGATGGCGCCCGCGGTG
Organism: Achromobacter spanius; assembly: GCF_002812705.1. Taxonomy (NCBI): domain Bacteria; kingdom Pseudomonadati; phylum Pseudomonadota; class Betaproteobacteria; order Burkholderiales; family Alcaligenaceae; genus Achromobacter; species Achromobacter spanius. Next base: position 5,906,332 of record NZ_CP025030.1, read on the forward strand.
CCCCAAAGAATGCCCTGCATGCGCTGCTTGGGCGCCAAATTGCGGCACGCCAACGCGATCACGACCGCGTTATCGCCGCCGAGCAGGATGTCGATGAGAATGATCTGGAATACCGCTGCCCAACTCAGCGTCTGGAAAAACTCAAGCACTATAGAACCCCCGAAGGCATTTATGAAAAGAAAGGCCGGTCCCGAGCCGGCCATCCCGCCGCGCCGCGCGCGGCGCGGCAGGATCATTCAAAACAACTGATTATTGTAATTCAGCTTTCATTCAGCTTTCTGGCGCATCAGTAAAACTTTACCAATTGCCAGCACCAGCACCGCGCCCAGCGCGCCCGTCATCAGCGCAAAGCTGTGATGGGTGATGCCCAAGGCCGCGTCAATACGCGCCACCGGTTCCTGCAAGGCGGGATCGCCGACCAGCAATTCACCAGCAATAAAGCCCAACAGTGCCGCACCCACCCAGACGATGACCGGGAAGCGCTCGATCACTTTCAACAGCAAGGTGCTGCCGAAGATAACCAGCGGGATGCTGATGGCCAAGCCCAGCACCAGCAAGGTCGTATCGCCCATTGCCGCGGCGGCAACCGCCACCACGTTGTCCAGGCTCATGACCAAATCGGCAATCATGATAGTGCGAATTGCGGTCAGAAGATTACCTTGCGTCTTGCCCGCGCCGTCCTCTTCGCCTTCCGGCAACAGCAGCGTCACGCCGATGTAGACCAGTAACAGCGCGCCGATCAGCTTCAGGTACGGCAACAGCAGCAACTTGGCCGCCACCAGGGTCAGCACGATACGCATGATGATCGCGGCGGCCGAGCCTATCGTGATCGCTTTCTTTTGTTGTGCCGGAGGCAGCGAGCGCGCCGCCAGCGCAATGACCACGGCGTTGTCGCCCGACAGCAAAATATTGACCCAAATGATCTGGAGCAGCGCTATCCAGAATGCCGCTGAACTGAGTTCCATGCCTCTCTTTCCTAGGTGTTGATCCCCCTAGGACGAACCAAATTAATGGATGAACAAAACAAGAGCCGTACTGGCCGTCTTCGTGCGAGCGCGACGGCATTCTTGCTGGGTACGAGCGAAATTTCTTTCATTATAGTTTCGTTCAGCTTGCCGAATGGTTGCACGGCCACGTTTTGGACGCGGGATTACCCTAGGAAAACACGGAAAATTTCGCCCTCACCCGAACGGCGGACGAACGAAAAAAAGCCCGCCGAAGCGGGCTTTTTGAACGCAATGCTGAAAACTTACAGCACCGACTTGAGCAGCTTGCCCATTTCGGAGGGGTTGCGCGTGGTGCGGATGCCGCAAGCTTCCATCACTTCCAGCTTGGCGTCGGCCGTGTCGGCGCCACCGGAGATCAGGGCGCCAGCGTGGCCCATGCGCTTTCCAGGAGGTGCGGTGACACCAGCGATGAAGCCGACGACCGGCTTCTTCATGTTGTCCTTCGCCCATTCCGCAGCGTTGACTTCGTCCGGACCGCCGATTTCGCCGATCATGATGACGGCGTCGGTGTCGGGATCGTCATTGAACATCTTCAGGACGTCGACGTGCTTCAGACCGTTGATGGGGTCGCCACCGATACCGACGGCGCTGGATTGACCCAGGCCCAGTTCGGTGACTTGCGCCACGGCTTCGTACGTCAGGGTGCCCGAACGGCTGACGATGCCGATACGACCCTTGCGGTGGATGTGACCGGGCATGATGCCGATCTTGATTTCGTCCGGCGTGATCAGGCCGGGGCAGTTCGGGCCCAGCAGCAGCGTCTTGCTGCCCTTGGCCTTCATGCGGTTCTTGACTTCCAGCATGTCGCGGACCGGGATGCCTTCGGTGATGCAGATCACCAGATCCAGTTCGGCTTCGACAGCTTCCCAGATGGCGGCGGCAGCGCCGGCGGGCGGCACGTAGATGACGGACACGGTTGCGCCGGTGTCAGCCTTGGCTTCCTTCACCGAAGCGAAGATCGGCACGCCTTCAAAGTCTTCACCCGCTTTCTTGGGGTTCACGCCGGCCACGAAGGCGGCTTTGCCATTGGCATACTCACGGCACATACGGGTGTGGAACTGGCCCGTCTTGCCCGTGATGCCCTGGGTGATGACTTTGGTGTCCTTGTTAATCAGAATCGACATTTGTGAATCCTTGGCAATTTCTTTTACCGCCGGGCCGTCCCAAGGTGGCAAGCTCCCCCATGGGGGGCAGCTAGCCACGAAGGGGCGCGGCGAGGGGGCATATTTACTTGACGGCGGCTACGACGCGGGTGGCCGCTTCGGCCATCGTGTCGGCGCTGATGATCGGCAGGCCGGAGTCGGCCAGCATCTTCTTGCCGAGTTCTTCGTTGGTACCCTTCATGCGCACGACCAGCGGCACGTTCAGGTTGACGGCCTTGCAAGCCGCGATCACGCCTTCGGCGATGACGTCGCAGCGCATGATGCCGCCAAAGATGTTGACCAGAATGGCCTTCACGCTCTTGTTCGCGAGCATGATCTTGAACGCTTCGGTGACCTTCTCGGCCGTAGCGCCGCCGCCGACGTCCAGGAAGTTGGCCGGCTCGCCGCCGAACAGCTTGATGGTGTCCATCGTGGCCATGGCCAGACCGGCGCCGTTCACCAGGCAGCCGATGTTGCCGTCGAGCTGGATGTAGGCCAGGTCGAACTTGCTGGCTTCGATTTCAGCGGGATCTTCTTCGTCCAGGTCGCGGTAGGCGACGATTTCCGGGTGGCGGAACAGGGCGTTGGAGTCGAAGTTGAACTTGGCGTCCAGGGCGATGATGTTGCCCTTGCCGTCGCGGTTCAGCGGGTTGATTTCAACCAGCGACGCGTCGGTGTCCATGTAGCACTGATACAGCTTCTGGAACACGTCCACGGCTTGGGCGGTGGAGTCGGCGGGCAGGCCGATCGCGTTGGCGATCTTGGTGGCTTGCTCGGCGGACAGGCCGGTCAGCGGGTCGATGTATTCGGTGATGATCTTCTCGGGAGTGGAGTGAGCCACTTCCTCGATGTCCATGCCGCCTTCGCTGGAGGCGATGAAGGCGACCTTCTGCGTGGCGCGGTCAGTGACCAGCGACACGTAGTATTCCTTTTGAATGTCGGCGCCGTCTTCGATGTACAGGCGACGAACCTTCTGGCCTTCCGGGCCGGTCTGGTGCGTGATCAGCTGCATGCCCAGGATTTCCGAGGCCAGCTTGCGCACGTCGTCCAGCGAGCGCGCCAGCTTGACGCCGCCGCCCTTGCCGCGGCCGCCCGCGTGAATTTGTGCCTTGACGACCCACACCGGTCCACCCAGCTTTTCAGCGGCAGCCACGGCCTCGTCGACGGAAAGAGCGGGGATCCCGCGCGGCACCGGGATGCCAAATTGCTTCAGCAGTTCCTTGCCTTGATACTCGTGGATTTTCATGTGTTACCTGTCAGGACGTATGAGAAAGAGAAGGTGAATCGGAGGACGAATCGGCCGATGCCTCAGCGCTACCCCCGGTGTACCACTTGGGATAGTGCTCAGCCACCACCGGGCCGCCAGTGCTGAGCGCATGACAGCCATCCAATTGGAATGGACGCCGGTTCGGGTTGGGTTCCTGCCGCCGGCGGTTGGCCATGGTCTGGACCGCCGCGGTGGGAAGCACCTGCGACAGCTCGGTCATGTGCGTACAGCCCTCTACATGCCCGAACCGCTCCTTGACCTGGCGGCGGAATCCCTTGAGCAGATTCATGCCGATCAAATCAGTGTAAGCGGCCTCGATGGCCATGCAATGACCGCCATAAGGGGCCGCATCATAGACAGCCTGCGCGTCCAAAATCGAGTATTCCTCGTCGATGGTGATGCGCAAATGCATATGGTGGATGGGCTGCCCGGCCTTGAACATCTTGCCGTCGCTCTTGGGGAAATCGTACGCCTTGACGTCGATCAGCTCGGCTTCCAGGTCCCAATTACCGTCTTCGCGCGCATACGACTGCACACGTATGGAACGCGTGTGCAGCGGTTGGCGAGGGTAATCCGGCGGTGGCAAGGGCATTCTGGGGGCCTGCGGGGCGAAGATGGCCTGCGCATGGTGCGCGGCAACAAAACCTTGAAAGTATAGCGCAGGCGGCCCCGGATCAAGCGGCCGGTTTGCTGCGCGGGCTTGTGTCCGTCGCCGTTTTTTCCCGCACCGCCCCCTGCAGAGCGCAAAAAAACCCCATGGGCGGCGCGGGTTGGCGCCCCCATGGGGTTCGGTTCACGCAGGCGGATCGGGGCGTGCCGGCGTCAGGCCGACTGGCGCAGCGCGCGGGCGGCTTGCACCATGCCGATCAGCGCGGCTTCCGTTTCGGGCCACGCGCGGGTCTTCAGGCCGCAGTCCGGGTTCACCCACAGGCGTTCCTTGGGCAAGCGGGCCGCCGCCTTTTCCATCAGGCCGACCATCCAGTCCACTTCCGGCACGTTCGGCGAGTGGATGTCATACACGCCCGGGCCGATGTCATTGGGATAGTCGAAATCTTCAAACGCCTTCAGCAGTTCCATGTTGGAGCGCGACGTTTCGATGGTGATCACGTCCGCGTCCATGGCCGCGATGGATTCGATGATGTCGTTGAACTCCGAATAGCACATGTGCGTATGGATCTGCGTCTCGTCGCGCACGCCGGCCGTCGACAGGCGGAAGCAATCCACGGCCCAGTCCAGGTAGGCCTTCCAATCGGCGCGGCGCAGCGGCAGGCCTTCGCGGATGGCCGGCTCGTCGATCTGGATGACGCTGATGCCGGCCGCTTCCAGGTCCACGACTTCGTCGCGCAGGGCCAGCGCCAGTTGGCGGCACGTCTGCTCGCGCGGCTGATCGTCACGCACGAACGACCATTGCAGGATGGTGACCGGACCGGTCAACATGCCCTTGACCGGTTTTTCGGTCAGCGACTGCGCGTACGACGACCAGCCCACCGTCATCGGCGCGGGACGGGCCACGTCGCCGAAAATGATCGGCGGCTTGACGCAGCGCGAGCCATAGCTCTGCACCCAGCCGTTCTTGGTGAAGGCAAAGCCGGCCAGTAGTTCGCCGAAGTACTCGACCATGTCGTTGCGTTCGGGTTCACCATGCACCAGCACATCCAGGCCGACCTTTTCCTGGAAGCGGATGACTTCCTCGATTTCCTTGCGGATGGCCGTTTCGTAGCCGGAATCCGTCAACGCGCCCGCCTTCCAATCACGGCGCAGCGCGCGGATTTCAGCGGTTTGCGGGAAGGAACCGATCGTGGTCGTCGGATAGGCGGGCAAGCCCAACTCTTCTTGCTGGCGGGCGATGCGGCCGGCGAACGGCGTACGGTCGCGCGACACGGCGGCGGCGCCGGCCATCCGTTGGCCCACGGCCGGGTTGTGAATGCGGGACGACGAGCGGCGGGCAGCCAGCGCGGCGCGCTGCTTGACCAGGCCGTCCTGCACGGCCGCATCCGTTGCGTTGTCCAGGACGCGGCCCAGCAGGCTCAGTTCTTGCAGCTTTTGCGCGGCGAACGACAGCCAGCGCTTGAGCTCGGCGTCCAGTTCCGTCTCATTGGACAGGTCCACCGGCACGTGCAACAGCGAGCACGACGGCGCGAGCCACAGGCGGTCGCCCAATTGCTGCTTGACCGGCACCAGGGCGGCGATGGCCGCGTCCAGATCGGTGCGCCAGATATTGCGCCCGTTTATGACACCCGCGGATAGCACCTGGTCGGCACGCAGGCCGGCTACGACGTCCGCCAGTTGTTCCGGCGCGCGCACCAGATCCACATGCAGGCCGGCCACGGGCAGGGCCTGCACGGTAGCCAGGTTGTCTTTCAGGCCGTCGAAGTAGGTGGCGACCAGCAGCTTGACCGGGCTTGCGGCCAGGGTGTCGTACACCTGCTTGAACGCATCGCGCCACGCTTGCGGCAGGTCCAGCACCAGGATGGGTTCATCGATCTGCACCCATTGCACGCCTTGCTTGGCAAAGCGGGCCAGCACTTCCCGGTACACCGGCAGCAACCCGGCCAGCAGTTGCAGCTTGCCTTTGTCAGCCGCGCCACCCGCAAAGGCGTCGCCCTTGCCTTGATACAGCCAGGTCAGCGGACCCGGGATCACCGGCTTCACGGCGTGGCCCAGCGCTTGCGCTTCCTGGATCTGCTGGAACAGGGACTCGCGGGCAATACGGAAGGTCTGGCCAGGCACCAGCTCCGGCACGATGTAGTGGTAGTTGGTATCGAACCACTTGGTCATTTCGCAAGCGGCGGCGGGCTTGCCCGACGGCGCGCGGCCACGGCCCATGCGGAACAGCGTGTCCAACGTCACCGGCTCGTTGTCCTTCTGGCCAAAGCGCGCGGGCACGGCGCCCAGCAACGTGGTCCATTCCAGGATCTGGTCATACCAGGCAAAGTCGCCCACCGGCACGAACTCCAGGCCGGCCGCTGCTTGCAGCTTCCAGTGCTTGGCGCGCAGCTCGCGGCCCGTCTCTTCCAGCGCTTCGGCAGTTTGCTTACCCGCCCAATAGGCCTCGACAGCGCGCTTGAGTTCGCGTTGGGCGCCAATACGGGGGAACCCCAAATTATGAATCGTAGTCATGACAACACCGCCGTTAGACAAAGTTTGTTCAAGTGGCAGCCATTGTGCAGGCAAACTTACATGAATCAAAATCAATGTCTACATCCATAAGATGAGTAAACCTCATACAATTCGCACTCATCTCTTTCATGCCAGATGCCCATGCTAGAAATCCGCCACCTTGAAACGCTGTCCGCCATCCGTGACGGCGGCAGCCTGCAGGAAGCCGCCGAGCGGCTGCACCTGACCCAGTCCGCCTTGTCGCATCAGTTGCGCGACCTGGAAACCCGGCTGGGCACGCCCCTCTTGAACCGCCGCACCCGCCCCGCCCGGCTGACGACCGCGGGCTTGCGCGTGCTGGCGCTGGCTGACGAGGTATTGCCCCGCATCCGCGCCACGGAACGCGATCTGCAACGGCTGGCGGCCGGCCGCACGGGCCGGCTGCATCTGGCTATCGACTGCCATTCCTGCTTTCAGTGGCTGATGCCGGCGCTGGATGCCTTCCGGGTGCAGTGGCCCGATGTTGCGCTGGACCTATCTGCGGCGTTCTCGTTCGCGCCCCTTCCCGCCCTGGTTCGTGGCGACCTGGATCTGGTCATCACGTCGGACCCGCAGCCCTTGGATTCGGTGCAGTATCTGCCGCTGTTCAAGTACGAACTGGTGCTGGCCGTGTCGGAATCGAATCCCTTGGCCGCCAACAAATTCATCATGCCCGAACAGTTGGCGGATCAGACGCTCATCACCTACCCGGTGGACAAGCAGCGGCTTGACGTGTTCACTGCCTTTCTGGACCCGGCCGACGTTGAGCCGGCGGCGGTCCGCAAGGCCGAGCTGACGCCGATCATTGCGCAACTGGTGGCCAGCAATCGGGGCGTGGCGGCACTGCCGAATTGGGCGCTGACCGAATACATGAATCAGGGATGGTTGCGGCTGTGCCGACTGGGGCCGCAGGGCGTCTGGCGCACGCTGTACGCCACGGTGCGTAGCGAAGACACGGATGCCTCGTACATTGATGAATTCCTGACCATCACGCGCGACGTCTGCTTCAAGACGCTGTCGGGTATCAAGTCGGCCAAGGCGTAAAAAAAAACCGCCTGCGCGGGCGGCTGTAGGGATTAGCGGCTGCGGGATCAGCAACTGCTGGGGGTTAGCGGCTGTAGGAATCAGCCGTTGGGGAAAATCGGCAGTTGTGCGGAATTGGCATGGAGCGAATCCGATCAGTCGTCCTCGCCTTCACCCAGAATTCGCCGGATCACATCGTGCGCAAATCCCCGGCTGGCCAAAAAGCGCGCCTGCTTGGCATAGGCGGCGCGGTCTTCCGGCTTGGCGTCGAAGCGCTTTTTCCAGACTTCCAGCGCGCGGTCGTATTCGGTTGCGCGCAGTTGCTCTCGAAGTTCAGCCACCTGCGTATCGTCCACGCCATGCTGGCGCAATTCCTGCACGATGCGCGCCGCGCCCTGGCGCGATGCGCGGCGATGCACCAGGCTTTGCGCAAACCGTTCGGTAGACAGCCAACCCTCTTTTTCCAGCGCATCCAGCACGCTTTCAATTTCATCGGCGTCTTCGGCGTAGGCGGCTAATTTGCGCGCCAATTCCTCGCGCGCGTGCTCGCGCCGTGACAGGTAGCCGACCGCCCGCATTTTCAGCGACGGCCCTTTCCGGGCTGGCTTGCCGTTGTCAGGGGCGGCGGCTTCGTCTTCAGCAGTGGAACTGTGGCCAGCGGCACGATCAGCGGCACGACCAGAGACACGATCAGAGGCTCGCCCAGATGCCGCGCCGATACGCGATCCGCCGCGCGCATTGCCCCGCTGTTCGGAACTGCGCTGCCAGGTGTCTGGCTCGACAGCGGGCGCCGCCGCATCCCGTTCGCGGCGCGCGTCTGAACTGCGCCGCAAACCTTCCGGCTTGGCGACGGTTTCAAATTCGTCATCCAACTTGGCGCGAAGACGGTCGGCTGACGCGGGGGTCGGTTTCCAGCTCATGCGCTTCCTGCTATGCAAAACGGCAGGCCCGTCATGGCGCCTGCCGCGTGTGGTCGGGTTTGCTGTCCAAGGGTAGCTACCCAACAGCTAGGTACTCGGCACAAAACTGCCAAAGCTGCCAGTGCAACCTGGCTGGCAACCCGTGGGTTCAAACCCCGCGGCTCAAACCCGTGGATGGCTTACTCGGCGGTGTCTTCCACCGTGGGCACGAACTCGGCGGCGCGGCTGACGATGCCCTGGTTCTCGCGAACGCGGTTTTCGATTTCGATGGCCATGTCGCGGTGTTCTTTCAGGTATTCGCGGACGTTGTCCTTGCCCTGGCCGATACGGTTGCCGTTGTAGCTGTACCACGCGCCGGACTTGTCGACTACGCCGGCGGCCACGCCCAAATCAATGATTTCGCCTTCGCGCGAAATGCCGGCGCCATACATGATGTCGAATTCGGCTTGCTTGAACGGCGGCGCCACCTTGTTCTTCACGACCTTGACGCGGGTTTCGTTGCCGACGACCTCGTCACCCTTCTTGATGGAGCCGATACGGCGGATGTCCAGACGCACCGAGGCGTAGAACTTCAGCGCGTTGCCGCCGGTGGTGGTTTCGGGGTTGCCGAACATGACGCCGATCTTCATGCGGATCTGGTTGATGAAGATGACCATGCAGTTGGTGCGCTTGATCGTGGCGGTCAGCTTGCGCAGCGCCTGACTCATCAGGCGGGCTTGCAGGCCCGGCAGGGAGTCGCCCATTTCGCCTTCGATTTCAGCCTTGGGCACCAGCGCCGCCACCGAGTCGATGACGATCAGATCAACCGAGCCCGAGCGCACCAGCGCGTCGGTGATTTCCAGCGCCTGTTCGCCCGTGTCCGGCTGCGAGATCAGCAGGTCGGTGAGGTTCACGCCCAGCTTGTTGGCGTATTGCACGTCAAGCGCGTGTTCGGCGTCGACGAAGGCGCAGGTGCCGCCGATTTTCTGCATTTCGGCGATGACTTGCAGCGTCAGCGTCGTTTTACCGGACGATTCCGGGCCGTAGATTTCAACCACGCGGCCGCGCGGCAGGCCGCCGACACCCAGCGCGATGTCCAGACCCAGCGAGCCCGTGGAAACCACCTGAATATCGTGCGAGACCTCGTTATCGCCGTAGCGCATGATCGAGCCCTTGCCGAACTGCTTTTCGATCTGGGAAAGCGCAGCGGCAAGCGCCTTGGCCTTTTCCGAAGCGGCGGCCTTGGTGGTTTTGTCGTCCATGTAGAGTCCTGTCTGTAACGTATCTGGTGGTTGCGGCGTCAAGAGCCTGAAACTTGAACCGCAGCGTGCTGTTTCGAATCAGGTTCAGATTATTGCATCGGATTGTACTGTACAAAAAACCAGTGTGCCAGAGTTTTCACGTATTCCCTGAGTGGGCAAGTCCCGCCCCGTATGACAGAATCGAAGCCGACCCTGGCGTTGCCCCCCGTTGCATCTTGCAGCGTTCTCTTTTGCCGCTTCCCTTGCCGCTTCCCTTGCCGCTTCCCTTGCCGCTTCCCTTTGCAGCCCCATGCGTATCCTGATCGCCGAAGACGACAGCATTCTGGCCGACGGCCTATCCCGGTCACTGCGCCACAACGGCTACGCGGTTGACGCGGTGCGCGACGGGCTTGCCGCCGATTCGGCGCTGGCGGCCCAGGCGTTCGACCTGCTTATCCTTGACCTGGGCCTGCCGCAGTTGGCCGGGCTGGAAGTATTGCGCCGCCTTCGGGCCCGCAACTCCGCCCTGCCCGTCCTGATCCTCACGGCCGCCGACAGCATCGAGCAGCGCGTGAAAGGCCTGGACCTGGGCGCGGACGACTACATGGCCAAGCCCTTTGCCCTGTCCGAACTCGAGGCGCGCGTGCGCGCCCTGACCCGGCGCGGCGCGGGCGGCGGCGCCACGATGCTCAAGCATGGCCGGCTACTGTTCGACCAGACCGGCCGCGTGGCCATCGTCGACGACCAGACGCTGGACCTGTCCGCGCGCGAAGTCAGCCTGCTGGAAATTCTGCTGACGCGCAGCGGCCGCATGGTCAGCAAGACGCAGTTGGTGGACCACCTGTGCGAATGGGGCGAGGAAGTCAGCACCAACGCGATCGAAGTCTACGTGCACCGCCTGCGCAAGAAGCTCGAACCCAGCGGCGTGAAGATCGTGACGGTGCGCGGCCTGGGCTACTGTCTGGAGCGGGACCAGGGTGCCGCGTACCTCGCCAGTTGATGCCCGGCCAGAGCCACTGAATCAGGAAGCGCTGGATATCATGCAAGCCGGGTCCAAGGGCCCAAGCTTCGCGCCGCCCCAGCGTTCCCTGCTGGGTGAAATCCTGGACTGGATGCTGGCACCGCTCTTCCTGCTGTGGCCGATGAGCGTCGCCATCACTTATGTGGTTGCCCAGAACATTGCCAACGTGCCGTATGACCGCGCGTTGGCCAACAATCTGCATGTCTTGACCCGGCAAGTCCACGTGCAGGACGGCCGCGCGGTGCTGAAGATGACGGATGCCGCGCGTGACGTGTTGCGCGCCGACGAGACCGACAGCGTGTTCTGGCTGGCGCTGGGCAGCCGCGGCGAATACCTGGGTGGCGATCGCGCCCTGCCGCTGCCGGCCACCGTGGGCCAGCCACGCCCGGGCGAAGTCCAGTACGAAGACGACACCTTGCGCGGTTTCGGCGTCCGCCTGGCTTACACCTGGGTGGACCTGAACCTGCCCAACACCCAGCCTGCGCTGCTGATCGTGGCCGAGACCGTGGAAAAGCGCACGCAGTTGGCCAACGACATCATCAAGGGCGTGATCATTCCGCAGTTCGTGGTGCTGCCGATCGCGGTGCTGCTGGTGTGGTTCGGGCTGTCGCGCGGGGTGGCGCCGCTGAACGCGCTGCAGCAACGGCTGCGCGCGCGCCGGCCCGACGACCTGTCGCCCATTGATGAACGGGCGGCGCCGTCCGAAATCGCGCCGTTGGTGGCCGCCATGAATGACCTGCTGGACCGGCTGTCGGCCAACGTCCAGGCCCAGCGCCGTTTCGTGGCGGACGCCGCGCACCAGTTGAAGACGCCGCTTGCCGGCTTGCGCACGCAGGCCGAGCTGGCCTTGCGCGACGCCAGCCCCGAAGAAATGCAGTCCAGCCTGCGGCAGTTGGTGACGGGTTCCGAACGCGCCACCCGGCTGGTCAATCAGTTGCTGCTCCTGGCCCGCGCGGAAAATCCCAGCGCCATCGGGCTGACGCTCACGGACCTCAACGCCATCGCCTATGAACAGGCCATGCATTGGGTGCCGCAGGCGCTGTCGCTCAGTACCGACCTGGGTTTCGAGGGCGCGGATGATCCCGTCAACATCAACGGCAACCCCTTGCTGCTTGCCGAGCTGCTGAACAACCTGGTGGACAACGCGCTGCGCTACACGCCGCGTGGCGGCCATATCACCGTGCGCGTGCTGCGCCGTGGCGACCAGGCGCTGCTGGAAGTGGAAGACTCGGGCCCGGGCATTCCGCCAGACGAGCGCGAACGGGTGTTCGACCGCTTCTACCGCGTGCTGGGCACGGCGTCGGACGGCAGCGGGCTGGGGCTGGCGATCGTGCGAGAGATTGCGCAAAAGCACAGCGCCAGCGTGCTGATCAACGATCACCCCAACCCGCACTCGGACCTGCCGGGCACGCGCATCAGCGTGGTGTTCCCGCTGCATACCGACGCGCCGGATTCGCACGAAAGCCAAGTCCGCCACCCCCTGCGCGCCGATAGGGACTATCCCTAGCTGCGCGCGCAGACGTTACCAACGGTTTCAATTTTAAGATTCAAGTAAGGGTTACGTCAGAACCTCGTCAGGGTTGCGCCTCAATGTTGCGTAAGGCTCGGTGTCGGTGCGTCGGCAAAGAGCTAAGCACGGCGGAAAACCGCCGGCCATAAAACGAGGAGACATCATGAGCACAACAACCATGGCAGGCCGCGGCCCTTCCGCGGAACGGCGCCCGATGACCAAGGAAGAACGCCGAGTCATCTTCGCGTCATCCTTGGGCACCGTTTTCGAGTGGTACGACTTCTACCTATACGGCTCGCTTGCAGCCATTATCGCGTTGCACTTTTTCTCGGGCGTGAACCCCACCGCGGGCTTCATCTTCGCCTTGCTGGCATTCGCCGCCGGTTTTGCCGTGCGCCCCTTTGGCGCGCTGGTGTTCGGCCGGCTGGGCGACCTGGTAGGACGTAAGTACACCTTCCTGGTCACGATCGTGATCATGGGCTTGTCCACCTTCCTCGTGGGCGTGCTGCCCAGCTACTCCAGCATCGGTCTGGCCGCTCCGGCCATCCTGATCGTGCTGCGCCTGCTGCAAGGCCTGGCGCTGGGTGGCGAATACGGTGGCGCGGCAACCTACGTTGCCGAACACGCGCCGCACGGCCGCCGCGGCTTCTACACGTCGTGGATTCAGACGACCGCTACGCTGGGCCTGTTCCTGTCGCTGCTGGTCATCCTGGGCATCCGCACGGTCATGGGCGAAGACGACTTCAAAGCCTGGGGCTGGCGCATTCCGTTCCTGATCTCGGTCGTGCTGCTGGGCATCTCGGTGTGGATCCGTCTGCAACTGAACGAATCGCCGACCTTCAAGCGCATGAAGGAAGAAGGCAAGGGTTCGAAGGCGCCGATCGCTGAATCGTTCGGCCAATGGAAGAACCTGAAGGTCGTGATCCTGGCGCTGCTGGGCCTGACCGCCGGCCAGGCCGTCGTGTGGTACACGGGCCAGTTCTACGCCCTGTTCTTCCTGACGCAAACGCTGAAGGTCGACGCCAACACCGCCAACATCATGATCGCCATCGCGCTCTTGATCGGCACACCCTTCTTCGTGGTCTTCGGCGCACTGTCCGACAAGATCGGCCGCAAGCCCATCATCATGGCGGGCTGCCTGATCGCCGCTGCAACGTACTTCCCGATCTTCCAAGGCATCACGCACTTCGCCAACCCGGCGCTGGAAAAGGCCCAGGCCACGGCGCCCGTGACCGTGATTGCCGATCCCGGCACGTGCTCGTTCCAGTTCAACCCGGTGGGTACCTCGGCATTCACCAGCTCTTGCGACGTCGTGAAGTCCTTCATGGCCCGCAACTCGGTGAACTACAAGAACGAAGCCGCGCCCGCTGGTTCGGTGGCCAAGGTCAAGATCGGCAACGACGAGTTCCAATCGTTCGACGGCAAGGGCATGGCTCCCGCGGACTTCAAGGCCCGCGCCGCTGAACTGGACAAGGCGCTGACCACGGCGATCCGCGGCCACGGCTATCCGGCCAAGGCGGACCCGGCGCAAACCAACTACGTCATGGTGGTGGTGCTGCTGGCGATCCTGGTGCTGTACGTGACCATGGTCTACGGCCCGATCGCGGCCATGCTGGTTGAGATGTTCCCGACCCGCATCCGCTACACCTCGATGAGCTTGCCGTACCACATCGGCAACGGCTGGTTCGGCGGCTTCCTGCCTCCGGTCGCCTTCGCGGTGGTGGCCGCCACGGGCAACATCTACGACGGCCTGTGGTATCCGATCATCATTGCAGTCATGACCCTGGTCATTGGCACGCTGTTCGTGCGCGAATCCAAGGACAACGACATCAACGCATAAACGACCATCCCCCGCCGGGCGGGACTGCTGCGCCTGCCCGGCCTTGAAAGCTCCTTATGGAGCTTTTTTTTTGCCCTGAGGCAGTGCGCGCTGCCGCTTTCAGGACGATGTCAGACCCTCGCGCTTAGACTGGCGCTTCAGATTACGGCCTTGCGCCAGATCGGCTGACGATTGATCCCCCTGTCAGACGATTGCAGGGCTAGTGTTCTGACACCGATACCGCGTTCCCCGCGAGCCTTTTATGACGCGGTATTGTGTGCTCCCGTACCGGCCCGGCCTTTATTGAGCCGGGCCGCTTTTTTTGTGCGCCTGGCTTAGCGGCGCATGCCCACGCCGATGATCAGCACGCCGGCCACAATCGCGGCAATGCCGGCCCACATCGGGATCGGCACCGACTTCTCGGTTTCGGCCGTGGCCTTGACCGAACCGATCTGCAAAACGGTCTCTTCGGACTTGTAGTTGAAGCCCTTGTAGGCCAACGCTGCAATGCCCAGGACGATCAGGATCGCGCCAATGATTTTCATGTTTTTCCTCTCCGGTTCCATGTCGGTGCGCGGAAGTTAACGCATCGACCGCCCCCTGTCAGTGACAGAACGTGTCGCCTGTCGCAAGCGTATTGCGCCACTTCGGCAAACCGTCCGCGTCGTATAGAATCAACCCTTTTGGCCGACGCTCATGTGGTTCAAAAACCTCAAGATTTACCGCCTTTCCTCGCCGTGGACTCTCGTTGGCGATCAGCTTGAAGAAACGCTTGCGCGCCACGCCTACCAAGCGGGTAACAACCTTGAAATGCAAAGCCTGGGCTGGGTGCCGCCGCGCGAAAACGGTGGGCTTGCCCACGTCGTGAACGGCCAGATCCTGCTTAGCCTGCGCGCTGAAAAGAAGCTGCTGCCGGGCACCGTCGTGAACCAGGTCGCCAAGGCGCGCGCCCAGGAAATCGAAGAGCAGCAAGGCTACAAGCCGGGCCGCAAGCAGATGAAGGAAATCAAGGAACGCGTCACCGACGAACTGCTGCCGCGCGCCTTCAGCGTCTACCGCGACACGCGCGTCTGGATCGACCCGCAAAACCACTGGCTGGTCATCGACGCCGCCGCGTCGGCGAAAGCGGACGAAGTCATCGGTTTGCTGGCCAAGTGCGTGGATCCGTTCCCGCTTGAAAACCTGTACGTGGCGCAGTCGCCCGCCTCCGCCATGACGGGCTGGCTGGCCGAAGACGAAGCGCCGTCGAACTTCAGCATTGATCAAGACACCGAGCTGCGTTCGTCGGGCGAAAGCGGCGCGGCCATCCGCTACGTCAAGCATTCCATCGACGCCGACGACGTGCGCCGCCACATCCAGTCGGGCAAGCAGTGCACCCGCCTGGCCATGACGTGGGCCGACCGCATCTCGTTTGTCCTTACCGAAGGCCTGGACGTCAAGCGCGTGTCGCCGCTGGACGTGCTGAAAGAAGGCAACGAAGGCGTGGCCGCCAACGACGATGAAAAGTTCGATTCCGACATGATGCTGATGACGGGTGAACTGGCCAAGATGATGGCTGAGTTGGTGGATGCGCTGGGGGGCGAGAAGAAGATTTGATGGGAGCGGTTGATTGATGGGTTGCGCGCGTTGAGGCGCTGGCGTTCTTGCATCAGGCTTCTCGCGCTTCACCCATCCTACGTTCGCCATCGTTTCCGCATCGGTGCCGCATCGGTGCCGCGTCGGTGCCGCGTCGGTGCTGCATTGTTGCCGCATTTTTTCCGATCGGTGCCGCATCGTTTTCCGCGTCGGTGCCGCGTCGTCGCGGCACCGTGCAGTACCGCTCGGTCAGGCGGCCACGCTGCGGTCGCGGCCGGCCAGTTTGGCTTGGTATAGGGCCTTGTCGGCGCGGTCGATCAGGTAGGCGTAGTCGGGATGGCCGTCGAAGGTGGCCACGCCAATGCTGGCCGTGATGCGCAGGGCGCCAACCTCCGGAATCGTGAAATCGTGGCGGCGGATCTCGGCGCCCAACTTCTGGGCGGCAGCCAGCGCGGCCTCTTGGCCCGTATCCACCAACACCACCAGAAACTCTTCGCCGCCATAGCGGAACACGAAGTCGCTGGACCGGCACGATTGGTGCACCACCTCGGCAAACTGGCGCAACACGTGGTCGCCACCGGAATGCCCATGCGCGTCGTTGATGGCCTTGAAATGGTCGATATCCAGCAACAGCACCGAAAAGCGGCTGCCCTGCCGACTGGAGATGGAAATCTCGCGCCCGATCACCGACGGTAGAAAGCGCCGGTTCAGCACATTGGTCAGCGGGTCGCTGCCGCTTTCAATCTCGGCCACCATGTCGAACAAGCCGTTGAGCAGATGTTTGATGCGCGCCACCAGTTCCTGCAGTTCGCGCACCTGGTCGGGCAAGGAAAGCTGCCGCTCGCGGTCGTCCAGCATCAGGCTCGGCAGCACCACGTCGTCCAGCCGCATGACGGCCTCGGTAATCTGGCCCAGCGCGGGCGCGCTCTCGAACAACACGCCGCCCTTGTGCTGCAGCCACAAGCCGAACTCCGATGCCGCCAGCCTGGGCAAGGCCTGCTCGGGTGCGCGGTAATGCAGCCCGATCAACACCGCCTGGCTCCATTCCAGCAGCGCCGCGCGTTGGCGTTCACGCTCGGTGGAAATGTTCTGCCCCAGCGCGAACAGGCGGTAAGCCTCATCGTTGCGCGCGCCGCGATTGATGTCGCGCATGAAGGCGCGGCTCATCTGCTCGATGGCCAGGTCAAAGAGATTACAGACGTACTGCGTGGCGATGGACGCGGCCGTGCCGTCCAGATCGCTTGCGCGCAGGCGCTCGGCGATTTCATTCTTCAGTACGCGCGCGCCCGCCATCACCAGATGAATCGGGATATGGACGCGGGCGTGCACCTCGCCCACCTTTTTCTGCGTGGCCATCAAGGCCACGATGTCGCCCTGGTCGCGCACGCAAAGCAAACCAAGAAGCCAGTGCTTCATGCCCTTGTGCAGCCGCGTCGAAACGATGTCATGCGACAGGCGCGGCCCGGCTTCAACATCCGCCAGCAAGGTGGAATAAAAGGCATCCACCAATTCCTTGGCGCTGTCGCCCACCACGGCGGCCACTTGGCCGCGCGTATAAGCGTCCACCGATTGATAGACCGCTTCCCAGGCCTGCGCGTTCGACGCGCTCAGGTAGCACGCCTGATCGGCGCTGCTTGCCCACGCTGGCAATGCGCTCTTGCTTGAAGACATAAGATCATCCGCCCCAAAAACGCCGCGCGTGTCTCGGAACGACACGCGACGGAAAAACCAGCGCGGATTATGCGCCAAAAGAAAGTGGGCCCCTGCCGGGGCCCACGCGCATGGAGCAAGTGCCGCTTATTCCAGGCCGTGGAAGACGGAATCGTCCGGGCCGACGTGCGACGGATGCTGCCAGGTCACATCACGCAGCGAATGCTGCACCAGGCCTTCAACACCCAGCAGCACCGCGAAGATCGCCATGCGAATGGGGATGCCGTTGTCGGTCTGGCGGAAGATGGCCAGGCGCGGATCGTGGTTCAGGTCCACGCTCAGGTCGTTGGCGCCCGGGCGGCTATCGCGCGGCAGCGGGTGCATCACGATGGTTTCGGGGCTGCAATACGCATCGATGATGGCGCGGTTGATCTGGAAGTCGGGCGTGTAGCCTTCGTTCTCTTCGTTGGCGAAGCGCTCTTTCTGCACGCGCGTCGCATAGATCACGTCCGCGCCCGCCAGGCCTTCCGCCAGCGAAGTCTTCTGTTCGATGATGTTGCCGTTGCGGCTTGCCTGCTCAATGATGTAGCTGGGCATCTCCAGCCCCTTGGGCGACACGAGCGAGAACTTCACGTTCTTGTACAGCGCCATCAGCTTGATCAGCGAGTGCACGGTACGGCCGTATTTCAGGTCGCCGACCATGGCGATATGCGCGCCGTCCAGCAACTTGCCCAGGCGCGAGAACTCGGTCAGGATTGTGTACAGGTCCAGCAGTGCCTGGCTGGGGTGTTCACCCGGGCCGTCGCCGCCGTTGACCACCGGAATATTGGTGGCGCGCGCGAATTCCGCAACCGAACCCTGCTCGGGATGGCGGATCACCATGGCATCCACATAGCCGCTCATGACGCGGCTGGTGTCATAGATGGATTCGCCCTTGGCCATGGAAGAAAACGTGAAGCCCGTCGTGTCGCACACCGAGCCGCCCAGGCGGCAGAACGCCGACCCGAAGCTGACTCGCGTACGAGTGCTGGCTTCGAAGAACAGGTTGCCCAGCACGGCGCCTTCCAGCACCCGCGAGACCTTCTGGCGGCGCGCAATGGGTTGCATCATGTCGGCAACGCGGAACAGGTCTTCGACCGATTCGCGGGTGAACTGATCCACCGACAACAGTTGATTCTTGCCTTCCACCGCGATGCGCTCACGCAGCGGGCCGTCTTGTACGCTTTGCGTATATTTTTCCAGCAGCACCCCGTTTTGCACGATTTCGCTGACGAAACGCTGCACCACTTCCGGCATGGCGCGGAATTCCTGCGAGCCTTCAGGCAACAACCAGGTGTCCAACGCCCTACGTTTAACACCGATCCGCGTGGCGAACACATCGCGCGTCAGGTTCAGGCGGCGCATGGCGTCGCGCAGGAAAGCTTGCTGGGAAATGGTCATGACGGAGCCTCAAGGCAAGAGGATTGATATACGCACCGCGCATATTATTCCCAGCGCAAGTGCAAGTCCAACACTTTTGCGCACAAGGGTTTACCCTTGAACTCTACTGCTAACCGTTAGCGGCTGGCGTAAGACGTGGTCTGCTGCGCTTCGGGTGCCACCTGCCCCAGCGCGAACCAGCACGCGGCACTGAACGCCAAGGCACTGAACAGAAAGCAGACCATGGCTAGCAACTGCGTGGGCCAATGGCCGCGCGTCAGATGGCCCGTGTAGCCTTGCCGCAACAAACTGACCTGCGCCAGATAGCCAAACAGCAAGCCCAGGCACGACGACAATAATCCAGCCAGGAAAAGTGCCAGCGGCAATTGCAGGTCGGGCGCGGCGATGTCACCGCCCACGATGCCCAGCGAGAAGGCCACCAAGGCCAAGGCGGCGCCGCCGTTCAGCCAGGCCAGAAACCGGAACCCGCCCGCCAGCAACGAAAAAGACATCCCCGATGAACGGATCTGCTGAGCGCGCGGGTCCATATATCAGTTGCCGTCGGCGGCGCGGCAGGCCGGCGTCGCGGTCTGGATCGAGGTACGCACGGCGGCAATCTCGGCCTTGTCCCAGCGCCCCTCGCCCAGCACCGTCACGGTGACCTTGGACTTGGCCGGGCCATCGGCCTCGGCGGAAATCAATTCAAGCACCGTGGCGGGCTCGCCCACCTTGTAAACCTGGATTTCGTCTGGCGCGCCCTTCTCGCCCAAGACGTGACGCCATTCGTAGGCGACACCATAGGGATGCTTCACGTTCATGTGGCAGGTGCGCACATATTCACCACCACGGCGAAAGGCGGCTTGATAGTTGGTGTCTACGCTGAAGGTCTCTTTCTGCACGGTGTCGGCTTCGTAAACCCCCTTGCTCGCGCAGCCGGCCAACAACACCGCCAGCGTTACACCCACCCATACTGACTTGCGCATGATTCTTCCCGCATTGAAATTCGGACTTCTGCGATTATGCCAGCGGCAGCAAAAAGGCCACGCGGGAAATGCCAGGGCATTTCCCGCGTGGCCTCAAGCGGCCTGATCCACGTCAGGGCGCGCCGCCTTACTTCGCAGCGCCTTCGATCTTCTCACCGCCTCGCTGGATATCCTTGCCGGCGCCCGCAACAGTATTGCAGCCCGCCGAAAGTGCGGCGATCGAAAGCAGCATGACGAAAACAACCTTGTGTTTCATAACCATCTCCTGTCTGGGCGTGAAAACCGAAGCCAGCATACCGCAAAGAATCCCGATTGCGCACCACCCGGAAACACAAACCCCGTAACCGCCCTTACGTGGCCGTGACATCCCCAGCCCGCCTGGGTTGTCGCGCATTTGCCGCCAATGGATTAGGATTCGCAAATGAACCGAAAACCCGTATCACAGAACGCTGGCGCCGCCGTTGAAGGCTGGGGCTGGGAACAGCCGCGGTGCCGCGGCCAAGCGGCATTGGCGCTGTTTATCGATGATTTGCACCGAATCCTGCAAGCCCATGCCGCCGGCAGGCTTGCAGACAGCAGCACCCTGGTTGACGCCCAAGAACAGGTGGACGAGTTGCTTGCCCGCTATAACGAGATCAACGCCGCCCCCGAGATTTTCCTGGGCCAGACGGTTGAACTGAAAGAAGGCGTAGACCGCAATGGCGTGTCCCACACGGTGCCCATCTTTTCCGCCCGCCTCAAGCAATCGCTTGTGTCGATGCTGGGCCAAAGCCCCAGCTAACCCGATCCTGCAGCGTGGCTGAAGGCCGATCGAGAACCAGACCAGCTCCTAGGAGACCCACAATGAATTCAGACAACGTCGTAGAGTTTCTCCGCCTGCTGTCCCTGGACGTATCGCTGGGCGCGGCCGCCCAGCATGCCGCGGGCCAGGCGGATGCACCTCTGGCCCTGGCTCGCTTGGCCACGGCACACGGCTTGCCTTGCAGCGCCTCGGAGTGGTCTTTCTTTGCCCGCAGTTGCGTGGATTCTTCCTCCGCCACCCTGACGGACGCCGGCCCGGCCGACGCCATCGTTTGGCAACTGGTGCAAGATCCCGCGCACGGCACCGGCATTCCCGCCAGCGCCATCACGCGCGTGATCGGCATCATCACCCAGCCAGAAGATGGCGCCACCCCCGTGGTGGGCCATGTGGTAGGCGACCTTGCGCCGCGCGCGCCGCTGGGCATGGCGCCCTACCCGTCCGGGTCCTGAGCGTTACTGCCTAGGTCAGCCTTGGCGCTGGCCATCCAAGTAATCCAGCACGCCTTTCGCAACCACCGCACCGCTGGCCATGCAGGCCGTCAACAGATAGCCGCCCGTAGGCGCCTCCCAATCCAGCATCTCGCCAGCGCAGAATACGCCGGGGGCCGATTGCAACATCAGCCCATCCGTTACCGCGTTGAATGACACGCCACCCGCCGTGCTGATGGCTTCGTCCATCGGACGCGCACGCAGCAGCGTCACGGGCAAAGCCTTGATTCGCAGGGCCAATCGCGCCGGATCCTTGAAATCTTCGGCCGCTGCGCATTCGCGCAGCAGCCCCGCCTTGACCCCCGTCAGCCCCATACGGCTTTGCAAATGGCTGGACATGGAGCGCGCGCCACGGGGATGCGTGACGGCCGCCATGACCTTGTCCTGCGTCCAGTCCGGCGCCAGGTCCAGCATCGCAACTGCCCGACCTTCCGCGTCAATCCGGTCGCGCAACGCCGCCGACAAGGCATACACCAGACTGCCCTCGATGCCCGTTTCCGACACCACGAATTCGCCTTGGCGAGGCCGGGTGGAGCTGGGCCGCGCGCCGCTGAGCCGCGCGCCGCTGGGCCGCGCGCCGCTGGTTTCGCCGGCGCAGGCCATGGCAACCGACTTCACCGGCTGCCCAGCGTAACGCTCGGAAAAATGCGGCGACCACGCGACGTCGAATCCGCAATTGGCGGGCCGTAGCGGCGCGACTTCGATACCGTGCGCCTGCAGCCCGGCCACCCATGCGCCATCCGACCCCAACTTGGCCCAGCTTCCTCCGCCCAAGGCCAGCACCACGGCATCCGCCGTCAGCGTGAGCACGCCTTCCGGCGTCTCGAAGCGCAGCGCCGCCGCGTCAACTGCGTCCCCTTGCGGCCAGCCCAGCCAACGGTGCCGCATGTGAAACCGGACACCACTGGAGCGCAATCTTGCCAGCCAGGCACGCAACAAGGGAGCAGCCTTCATTTCCTGGGGAAAAACGCGCCCGGAAGACCCCACGAATGTGTCGATGCCCAACTGGTGTGCCCAGTCGCGCAGCGCCGTCGCGTCCATCGCTTGCAGCCAGGGGGCAAGCTGCGCGGCCCGCTCGCCATAGCGCGCCAGGAACGGCGCCGCGGCTTCGCTATGTGTCAGGTTCAGCCCGCCCCGACCCGCCATCAGGAATTTGCGTCCAACCGAGGGCATGGCGTCGAACACGTCGACCTGCAAGCCTTCAGCGGCCAATCGTTCCGCCGCCATCAGGCCGGCCGGGCCGCCGCCGATTACGGCAACGCGCGGAGGGTCGCGCCGCGTCGGGGCGGTCATGGCAGCAAGCCTGTCAGGATGGGAAGAGATTTGGGCAGGGGGCAAGGCATGAGGGCACACGGATTGATCAGGGGTACGAGCAGCGGGGAAAACGACAAAAAAACGTGCCGCGCGCAGCGGGGAAGAATTGTCGCACGGGCCCTGCGAACAGGGCGCTCAACGCCCCCACCAGACCTACCCATCGATAAGAAAAAGGCCTGGCGCCGGCCAATGATTGACCGCAGGCGCCAAGCCTTTGTTATGCAAGGATAATTCCGACATGCGCAGAGCCTATCCCAAGGCTTGTCCACAGTCGCTGTGGGTAACTTCCGGCCCTAATTCCCGATCAGCTGACTTCCGATCTCAGGCGTTGCCGGCCGCCTGCATGGGTCCCGACCAGGGTTCTGCGTCCATTTCGAAACGCAGCTCCTGGTACTCGCCATCCACGCCAACGGAACGCAGCAAGCCCGCGCCCATGGCTTGGCCCAGCGCGCGGCGGCACAGGGTTTCGGGATCGTCGGGCAGGGATTGAAAGACGCCGTCAGGAATGCGCAAGCGCAGCAGTGCCTGGGGATCACCGCGTTCCGCGGGCCGGCCGATATGGATGTGGGCGGGGTAACCGTGCGGGCACCAGATGCCTACGTGGTACTTGCCTTCAGCGCCGGTGTCGGCGACAAAGCCGGGATGATCGTATTTTGCTGTACCCATGGACCCTCCTCCTGTGCGGCAAACTAGCGCGCGTGGCCCATGGTAGCTCAGGGTTGCGGCGCTGTGCAGGCAGGAACATCCGGGAAACTCCGGACTGGAAGATTGGGGTGACCCAGGGCAAGTGCGGACGAAAAAAAGCCCGGACGAAAAAAGAAAACCCAGACGCAAAAAAGCCGCGATAAGCATCGCGGCTTTTTCTTGAAACTGGTTGCGGGGGCAGGATTTGAACCTACGACCTTCGGGTTATGAGCCCGACGAGCTGCCAGACTGCTCCACCCCGCGTCTGATGTGATGAATCATACACCATTATGAAATCTTGTGCAGCGCACCCAGCCCTTTATTCGAAGATTTAGGCACTTTCAGGCGAAGTATTTTCGTAGCCGCCCTCAAAATGCGGCTAATTGGGTCCGGAACATCCAGGCAAATGACGTCGGCGGCGTCGATGGCCGTGATGCGTACCACGCCTCCATCGATAACCGCGTGCGCCTCACCGGCGTTCATTCGCACCGCGACCGGCAAAGGCAGGCGGCCCGTGGCTTCCGCGCCCGCCGCGGGTTCTTCCAGGCACACGCTGCCGGCCACGCAGATGATGGTTGCACCGGCGTGCAGGACAAAGGCGCGGGAGGCGCCGGGCGCGATCTCCAGGCGGCGGGACGGACCTTCGGGGTAAGTATCGGCTTGCATGATGATCTCCAATCGGACATTGACAGGCTACGCGGACGCTGCTTTGCGCAACAGCCACAATCCCACCCTTTCTGTACCGATGCAGATGCTCGATTTTGTGGCTGTTATGGTGTACTTTTCGTCAATCTGTGCCTTCCTTCATTCCAAGCCTGGGGAGCATGATCGGCGCATGGACCCACAACCGCTGTACCTCCGCCTGGCAAACCACTATCGGCGCGCCATCCAGACGGGCGTTCTGGCGCCCGCCCAGCGCATGCCCTCCGTGCGTACACTGGTGCGCACGCACCACGTCAGCCTGTCCACGGCGCTACAAGCCTGCCGCCAATTGGAAGACGACGGCTTGATCGAAGCCCGGCCACGGTCGGGCTATTTCGTCTTGCAGGCCCGACGAAACAGCATTCCCCCGGTCAACGAGCCCGACATCCGCCAAACGCTGGGCGCGGCGCAATACGTCGGCATTCATGACCGCGTTTCCGACTTCATCGCCAAGTGCGAAGCGCACCCCGTCAGCGCCAACTTCGCGCTGGCGGCCGCGGTGCCCGAGGCTTATCCAATGGACGCGCTGAAGCAGGCAATGACGCGCGCCCTGCGCTCGTCGCCCCACGTGCTGGTCAGCCCGGTTCCGCCGCAGGGGCATCCCGAATTGCGGTCGGTGCTGGCGCGGCGCGCGCTGACCAATGGCATCAACACCACGCCGGATGACGTCATCGTCACGCACGGCTGCATCGAAGCCCTGAACCTGGCCCTGCGCGCGGTGGCCCGGCCGGGAGACACCATCGCCGTTGAGTCGCCCACGTACTTCGGGCTGCTGCAAATTCTGGAAAGCCTGGGCATGCGCGCGCTGGAAATTCCGACTAGCCCACAACATGGCTTGTCGATCGAAGCGCTGGACCTGGCCTTCCAAACGCATGGCAATATTCGCGCCGTGGTTGTCGTGCCCAACTTCCAGAATCCGCTGGGTTGCGTCATGCCGGACGCCGAGAAGGCCCGGCTTGTGGCGCTGTGCGAGCGTCAGCAGGTGCCGCTGATCGAAGACGACACCTACGGCGCGCTGACCGATGACGACACGCCGCTGGTCGCGGCCAAGTCCTGGGATGCAACCGGCAACGTGATCTATTGCTCGTCCATGCACAAGACGCTGGCCCCGGGCATGCGCTTGGGCTGGCTGTTGGGCGGGCGCTGGAAAGCGCGCATCGCCATGCTGAAATTTGCACAAAGCCGGCCCAATGAACCCCTGGCGCAGATCGCCGTGGCCGAGTACATGGGGTCACGCGCCTACGACCGCCACCTGACGCGCTTGCGCAGGCACTTGAAGCTACAGCGCGACCAGACGGCGGAAGCCATCGCCGCGCACTTTCCGCAGGGTACGCGCTTGAGCGTGCCGCAAGGCGGCATGCTGCTTTGGGTGGAAATGCCCGGCGGCCGTTCGGGCATGGATGTGTTTGAAGCGGCCTTGCGGCAAGGCATACGCGTTGCCCCCGGCGCCATGTTCTCGAACGGCACGCGCTACAACCATTTCCTGCGCATCAGTTGCGGCCAGCGCACCACGCCAGACATCTCGCGAGCCTTGTTGACCCTGGCGCGTATCGTGGGCGACCGCGCGCAATGAGCACGTCCCTGCATCAATTCATCGTTGATTACGGCCTGTGGGCGGTGCTGGCCGGCACCTTTCTGGAAGGCGAAAGCGTGGTGGTCTTCGCGGGCTTTCTGGCGCACCAGCATCTTCTGCACTTGCCGTATGTGATGCTGTGCGCCTTCGCCGGTTCATTCATGGCCGACCAACTGCTGTTCTTTCTGGGCCGGCGCTATCGCGACCACCGCTTCGTGCGGCGCATCCGCGAAAAACCGGCATTTGAAAAGGCGCTGGCCGCCATTGACCGCTATCCGCATGGCTTCATCCTCAGCCTGCGATTCCTCTACGGCCTGCGCACCGTGGGACCCGTGGCGCTAGGAATGTCGCGCGTGCCACCGTTGCGCTTTCTAGTGCTAAACGCCATCGCCGCCGTCATTTGGGCGGTGTGCTTCAGCGTGGTGGGCTATGCGTTTGGCCAAACCATCGAGAGCTTGCTTGGCCGCCTGCACGGCGTGGAAACCAAGCTGGCCGTCGCCGCGGCGATCGGGCTGGTGATCGGGCTGGCCTATCACCTTGTTGCCCGACGACGGCAACGCTAAGCCGCCATCAACAGACGATTCGGCCGCTGGCGCGCAGCACATGGCGCCGCCGTGCCTTGCGGTACCAGCCGCCCACAAGAGGCAGCAGCGCCAGGCGGCGCAGGACGGGGTGGCGCTGGTCGAAGTCGTGCCACGCCTTGAAGCCATGCCCCATGCGCTCCCAGCTCTCACGCGCTTGGGGCGAGAGTTTGCCGGGGTCGAACGCCGCCAGCTTTGCCGCTTCCGAAACACGCGCCAACATGGCGCTGCCCGGGTGTTCCAATCGATACTGATTCCGCATGGGGCCGCATATTACCCGGCTTGGCGCGCTTGTGGAGATTACACAATTGCGTGTCTGAAACGCGCAAAAGGAGCCACCTTTGACCGCCACCCCCAAGCCCTTGTAATTAAAGGAAAATGCGGATCTATGCCCGCACTATCCCAAGGCTTGTCCACAGAAGCTGTGGGTAACTTTCCGATGTGCGGCGCCCGCGCAACGCTCTATTTCAGAGCGGCAATGATCATGTCACGCACGCTTTCGAAGCCCGCCACGTACTGCGGGTTTTCCGAACGCGCCAACAGGCTGGAATAGTTCTGTTCCAACTGCGCCTCGATCGCTTCACGCAGGCCCGGCGACGCCTTGACCAGATGCAGCATCGACAACAGCGTCGAATTCAGCGCATCGATGCGGCCGCCCTGATGCGAAATGGTGTGGACGATAACGGCAATTTGTTCTTGGATATCCATGGCGAAAGCCTCTTGGCAGTGAATGATCGGCGCAAATCCTAGCATGGCGCCCACACACCTCCCGCCGCCCGCCCTGCCCGCGCGGGTGCTAGGCAAGCGCCAGGCGCCGCGCTAGCATGAAGCGTAGCCGCTGGGGCACCGCGGCGCACGCCACCGGCGCCATCCGCGGCATCCGGGGACACCGGAGCGCTTATGAAGACGATCCAGAACTATGCACCCCCAGACGCCCAATCCCTGCAGCGTCTGCAGGACAAACTGGGTTTCAGCGATGCGCGCATGGCCGAGCTGGCCGGATTGGATGCCGCAACGCCCTGGCCAAGTTATGTCGGCGGCCCCGAGCCGCGCACACTGGGCCGGCAACGCCTGTTCTACATGATGGCCCGCCTGACGCTGGACGAACGCCAATGGCAAGCGGTGCTGGATGCCATGCATGACGCCGGCGCCCGCTTCGACTACGAAGACGCCTTGTCGGTCAGCGCACCCGCCGCGCCGGAACTGGTGGCCGACGAAGAACGCAAATTCGGCATGCTGCTGGTCAGCCGCAACGGCGCCTTCCACGAGATGGAGCAATTGCGGGAATTTGCGCACTTCGCGCATGAGGCCGACGTCAGCCGCTTTGTGAATTCGGTGTTCTACGACAGCGACATCGACCTATGCCGCTTTCGCTTCGCCGACCACGACGGGCTGGACGGCGCCAGCCGCGACCGCATTTTCGATGCCGCGCACAAAACCATCACGCGCTTCGAGTTCGACGGGCGTATCTATCACGGCGGCATTCCGCCCGAATCAGACGGTTAGCCCGCCCGCATTGCATTGACGCGGGCGGGTTCACGCCTGTACCGTCGGCACTCCGCTACTCGCCGCACGCCCTTTGCATGAACGAACGACTCGACGACATCGACCGGCAATTGCTGAGCCTGCTTTCGGCCAACGCGCGCGAGCCCGCGGCCATCCTGGCGCGCAAACTGGGCCTGGCGCGCACGACCGTGGTCGCGCGCATCGCGCGGCTGGAGCGCGAACACATCGTGTCGGGCTATGGCGTGCGCCTGGGGCGCCGCCTGGAAGAGGCCGCGGTGCGGGCGTATTGCTTCATCAGCGTGCTGCCCAAGACGCCGGCCGCCGTCATCCGCGAACTGGAACGCATGCCGGAAGTGGAAGAGGTTTCATCGGTCAGCGGGCCGTATGACTACCTGATCTTCCTGCGCTGCGAAACCCACGAACAACTGGACGACCTGCTGGACCGCATCGGCCTGATCGACGGGGTCAAGCAGACGCAGACCTCGATCGTGTTGAGCCGCAAGGTGGACCGGCGCAGCGCCGTCGCCGCCCCCTGAGGCCCACCCATGAGCGGCAGGTGCCATCCCGCCTTCTTTTCTGGTGGACCGACATGGTGTTGTAATGAGGGATATCGCGATTTCTGGATAACCCATGTTTGCACGCCTTGCCCCCGCCGCCGCCTTGCTGACCCTCTTAGCCGCCTGCTCCAGCATGAGCGAGGTGACCTCCGTCGGTAAAGATACCTACAGCGTCACCTACAGTTCTGGCACGCAATTGCTGACGTGGGTTGAACTGAAGAATCAGACGCTGCAACGCGCCGACCAGTATTGCCAAGACATCGGCCGCAAGCTGCAAAAACCGGAAGTGACTTCCAACCACGCGACGGGGCTGGGTTCCAAGCGCGCCACGGTCACGTTCGAATGCGGCGTCATCCAACCGCCCAAGGACAAGGCATCGTGAGCGCGTCATTGCCCGTGGGCATCACCATGGGCGATGCCGCCGGCATCGGCCCTGAAATCGTCGTCAAGGCGATTGCGCAAGGTCTGAACGCACCCTGCGTGGTGTACGGCGATACAGGCGCGCTGCGCCGCGCCGCTGCCCAACTGGGGGCTCGGCTGGACGTCGTGGAAATCCGCGACGTCACTCAGGCCAGCCCCGATGCGGGGCGCATCCATGTCATCGCCTGTAGCCCCGCCCTGCCCGACGAATTGCCGTTGGGGCAGATCAGCGCCGCCGCCGGACGCGCGGCCTATGACTATGTCTGCGCCGCCATCGACGACGCACAGGCCGGCCGTATCCGCGCCATCGTTACCGCGCCGCTGAACAAGAAGTCGATGCACGAGGCCGGCATCGACTATCCCGGCCACACCGAGATCCTGGCGGACCGCTCCGCCACGCAGGACTTCGCCATGATGCTGGCCAACGACGAATTGCGTGTGCTGCTGGTGACCATACACGTGGCCTTGGCGGACGTGATCGCGCGCATCACGCCTGAAGCCGAGCTGACCGCCATGCGGCTGGCCGACCGGGCCTGCCGCCAAATGGGCATCGCCGCCCCGCGCGTGGCCGTGGCGGGCCTGAACCCCCATGCCGGCGAAGGCGGCAAATTTGGCCGCGAAGACATCGACATCATCGAGCCGGCCATCGCCCGGGCACGTGCCGAAGGCATCGACGCCAGCGGCCCCTGGCCCGGCGACACCGTCTTCATGCGCGCCCGCCGTGGCGAATTCGACATCGTCGTGGCCCAGTACCACGACCAGGGCCTGATTCCCGTGAAGTACCTGGGGCTGGACCACGGCGTGAACGTCACGGTAGGCCTGCCTTTTGTGCGCACCAGCGTGGACCACGGCACCGCCTTCGACATCGCCGGCCGGGGCGTGGCCGACCACGCGTCGCTGGTCGCCGCGTTCGACCTGGCGCTGGTGATGACGCCCTAGCGCGCCAGGCGCCCCACGGGATTACAATATGCCCCGTTTTTGGCGTGACTGCCGCGCCGCTGCCTGTCATTCCCGCCTGTCATTCCCGCCTGTTGTTCCCGCTTGTTGTCCCGCTTATTGTTCCCGCTTTCAGCCCGCCCTTTGGTTCGTCCATGTCACGCCTAGTCCGCCTTCTGCCCGACCGCTTCACCCTCTACCTGATCTGCACCGTCATCATCGCCAGCATCGTGCCCGCGCACGGGCAAGGCGTGGTGGTCTTCGGCTGGATCACCAACATTGCGGTGGGCCTGCTGTTCTTCCTGCACGGGGCGCGCCTGTCGCGCGAGGCCATCATCGCCGGCCTGACGCACTGGAAGCTGCACCTGACGATTTTCTCAGCCACGTTCCTGATGTTTCCCTTGCTGGGCCTGGCGCTCAAGCCAGTGCTGGAACCGCTGGTCACGCCCGAGCTGTACCTGGGCATCCTGTTCCTGTGCTGCCTGCCCGCCACGGTGCAGTCGGCCATTGCCTTCACCTCCATGGCGCGCGGCAACGTGCCGGCCGCGGTGTGCAGCGCGTCGGCCTCCAGCCTGCTGGGCATTTTTCTGACCCCGCTGTTGGTGGGCACGGTCGTGGCCAACGCCGGCAGCGCGCCGATTTCGTTCGATGCGGTCGGCAAGATCATGCTGCAACTGCTGCTGCCCTTCGTGCTGGGCCAGTTCGCCCGCCGCTGGATCGGCGCCTGGGTCCACAAGCACAAGGCCATGCTGAAGTTCGTCGACCAGGGTTCGATCCTGCTGGTTGTCTACACCGCCTTTTCCGAAGCCATCAACGAAGGCCTGTGGAGCACCACGCCCATCCCCGCCTTGGTCGGCCTGGTGGTGTGCTGCGCGGTCATCCTCGCGCTTGCGCTGGGCTTGTCCGCCTTGGCCGGCAAGGTCTTCGGCTTCAGCGTGGAAGACCGCATCACCCTGCTTTTCTGCGGTTCGAAGAAAAGCCTGGCCAGCGGTATTCCGATGGCGCAGGTGCTGTTCGCCGGCCACGCCGTGGGCGCCATCGTGCTGCCCTTGATGCTGTTCCACCAGATTCAGTTGATGGTCTGCGGCGTGCTGGCCGCGCGCTACGGCAAGCGTCCGGAAATCAAGGACTGACCCCTTCCGCACAGAAAAAAACCGCGCACATTCGATGTGACGCGGTTTTTTTTTGATGCCAGCGGTGGGTCAGTACATGTCGCGCGGCTGCGCTCCGGAGAAGTTCAGGAAGCGCGTACTGGAACCCTGGAAGGTCAGGCGCACCGTACCGATGGGGCCGTTACGCTGCTTGCCGATGATGATCTCGGCCGTGCCCTTGTCGGGCGAATCCGGGTTGTAGACTTCATCGCGGTAGATGAACAGGATCACGTCGGCGTCCTGTTCGATAGCGCCGGATTCGCGCAAATCGCTCATCACGGGGCGCTTGTTGGGGCGTTGTTCCAGGCTTCGGTTCAACTGCGACAGCGCGATCAGCGGGCAGTTCAGTTCCTTGGCCAGGCCTTTCAGCGAGCGGCTGATTTCCGACACTTCGGTAGCCCGGTTTTCGCCGGAACCATTGCCCGACATCAGTTGCAGGTAGTCGATGATGATCAGGCCAAGCTGACCGCACTGACGCGCCAGGCGACGCGTGCGCGCGCGCACTTCCATGGGGCTCAGGGCGGGGGTTTCGTCGATGTAGACCTGCGCGTCCTGCATCAATTGCACGGCGTGCGTCACGCGCGGCCAGTCATCGGCGATGAGCTTGCCGGTACGCATGCGATGCTGGTCCAGCAAGCCGACCGAGCCCAACATACGCATCGCCAACTGCACCGCGCCCATTTCCATGGAGAACACCGCCACGGGCAGGCCCTGCTCAATCGCCACGTGTTCGCCGATGTTCATCGAGAACGAGGTCTTGCCCATGGACGGACGGCCGGCCACGATGATCAGGTCGCCGCCCTGCATGCCGGACGTCATCTTGTCCAGGTCGGTAAAGCCGGTGGGCACCCCGGTGACATCGGAACTACCTTCGCGGTGGTAGAGCTCGTCGATACGTTCAACCACCTGGGTCAACAGCGGTTGAATCTCTTGGAAACCGGCAGCGCCGCGCGAGCCTTCCTGGGCGATCTTGAAGACCTTGGATTCCGCTTCATCCAGCAGTTGGCGCGCTTCCTTGCCCTGCGGGTTCAGGGCTGCCGACGAGATCTCATCGGCAATCGACACCAGCTTGCGCAGCATGGCGCGCTCGCGCACGATTTCCGCGTAGCGGCGAATGTTGGCGGCCGACGGGGTGTTGTGTGCCAGCGCGTTCAAATACGCCAGGCCGCCCGAGTCTTCGGCCTTGCCGGCGCTGATCAGCGATTCATTGACGGTGATGACGTCGGCGGGCCGCGCCAAGCCGATCAGGCGGGCGATGTGGTGCCAGATCAGCCGATGGTCGTGCCGGTAAAAGTCTTCTTCGACCAGAACGTCGGCAATACGGTCCCACGCGGTGTTGTCCAGCAACAGGCCGCCCAGCACCGACTGCTCCGCCTCGATGGAATGGGGAGGAACGCGCAGGTATTCAAGCTGGGGATCGGCAGGTGTGTTCATGGCTTCAATAGTAACGGCTGCAAAATATCGGCAACGCGGAAAAAACCCTGGATATCGCGCGAAGGAAGGCGCCGCAACAGGGGACGCAAAGGCGCTGCAACGCCACAAAGCACACGGGCCAGGCGCTTCATGCTCGCCCTGACCGCAGTGTCAGGGTTGTTTTCCAGGTAGACATCGAGCGCCAGTTTACCTAGCGTGACGGCCACATCGTCGGGCAATTTACGCAAAGACACCAGCGAGGACAACATCTGGAAAAGGTCGTAGGCCTGCGCCAGCGGCCGGGACAGGGTCGCACCGATGTTCTCTTCGAAATCGATGCGCCACAGCTCGCCATCACGCAAGGTGACATTGCGAATCTGTGCGCCGCCATGCCACATGCCGCGCGCGTGAAAGGCCGCCAGATCAGCGGCCGCCGCGCGCGTCAACCAAAGCTGCGAGGTGGAGTCTTCCTTGCGAATCAGGTCAGCCAGGTCGTCGCCCACGTATTCCAGCACCAGCAGGCCCTGCTCCTGCCACCACACCTCGGGTACGCGGCAGCCCGCTTCCAGCAACGTGGACAAGCGCTGGGCTTCGTGCGTCAGGCCATTGCGCAAGAGCACGCCGGGGCGCGGAAACTCGCCCAGGAACACCTTGCACCCCAAGCCCAGGAAAAGCGCGCGCATGTAGCGCAGCGCGTAGCTCACGCCACGGCCAAAGCCAGGACGCCGGCGCTTGACGATGCAGCGCACGCCGTCGATCCTCACGTCGCGCACCGAAGGTTCACGCTGGGCGTCGACACTGTCGAGCCAGGCGCGCAGGCCGGGCGGCGCGTTGTGATGGACGGGCGGCTGAGTCAAGGGGTCCTCTGTGCGAAGCAAGGTGGCGTCTTGGGTGTGGCCGACAAGGCGGCAAGCATAAGACGACCAGACAACAAGAAAAAAAGCCGGCGCGCGGGCCGGCTTCTTTTTACCGCGGGTACCGGCTTAGGACAGTTCGCCTTCAACCAGGACCGTGACGTCAACAACAACGTCAGCATGCAGAGCGACCTGGATCGGGAACTCGCCAACCGACTTCAGTTGACCGTTGGGCAGGCGCACTTGGCCCTTTTCAACGCCTTCGAAACCAGCCTTCTTCAGCGCTTCAGCGATGTCGGCATTGGTCACCGAGCCGAACAGACGACCGTCAACGCCGGCCTTCTGAGCGATCTTCAGTTGGAAGCCGGCGATGCGCTCACCCAGAGCCTGGGCGGCGGCCAGCTTTTCAGCCTGGGCCTTTTCCAGTTCGGCGCGACGCGCTTCGAATTCCTTCAGGGCGGCGTCGGTAGCACGACGGGCCTTGCGCTGGGGAATCAGGAAGTTGCGGGCGTAACCGTCACGCACGCGGACGACTTCACCCAGGTTGCCCAGGTTGAGGACTTTTTCGAGCAGAATAACTTGCATTTCAGTGCCCCGGATTAGTTGTGGTTGTCGGTGTAAGGCAACAGAGCCAGGAAGCGCGCGCGCTTGATGGCCGTGTCCAGCTGACGCTGGTAGATTGCCTTGGTGCCGGTCAAGCGAGCCGGGATGATCTTGCCGTTTTCTTGCACGAAGTCGCGCAGGGTGTCCAGATCCTTGTAGTCGATCTCTTCGACGCCGGCTGCGGTAAAGCGGCAGAACTTACGACGCTTGAAGAGCGGGTTCTGCTGCGTGAATTTGCGTTTTTCTTTGCGTTTTCCGAAGAAAGCCATGATATGTGCCTCTATGTTTGAGGGGGCGGGTTTTACCCGGGGTTTTTTGAAAACCGGGCCCAGCACCCCATAACCTATCCGTATTCAGAAGGCGCTCTCGCACCTCTTGCTCAACCCTTTCAAGCCACCTGCGGATCGCGTCCTGCGCTGCCGCTGATCTTGCGTGCCTGCTGCAGATGCAGCTTGATCTTCACCGAGTCTTTGCGGACGGGAGCCAAAAACCCCTGCACCAGCAATTCAGACCCTAACGCGGTGTTTTTCAACAGCAACGCCAGATCGCCCAATGCCACGGCCGTGATCGTCAATTCAACACGGCGCGGGTGGCCGGCTTCGATGACTTCAGACTCGTGTGCCAGCACCATTTCCAGTGCGGGCAAACCGGCGGGAGTGTGGCGCAAAGGCTCGCATTCAAGAACGCGGGCGCTGAGTTCCAGCTTATTCATCCTGCCAGGCACCGAGGGGACTTCATGAGTTGAGCTCTGCGTGAGCCCTGCTTACTCGGGCTGAACCGCGACAGCTTCAGCCGAAGCCTTACGGGCTTCTTCGCGCTCAACCGACTTCATCATGATCGAGGGCGTGGTCTGGGCCTTCTTGGTCTTGATGACCAGGTGGCGCAGAACGGCGTCGTTGTAGCGGAACGAGTGTTCCAGCTCATCCAGCGTGGCTTGGCCGCACTCGATGTTCAGGCAAACGTAGTGAGCCTTGACGAGCTTCTGGATCGGGTAGGCCAGTTGACGGCGACCCCAGTCTTCCAGGCGGTGAACCGAGCCGCCTTGGCCCGTGACCAGCGCTTGGTAACGCTCGACCATGGCGGGCACTTGCTCGCTTTGGTCGGGGTGAACAATAAACACTACTTCGTAGTGACGCATGAGTAAAACTCCTTGAGGATGTCTTGCTGGCCAAGCGTCTTGCACCCGCGCTTTCCATCATGGGTGGTTGCGTATTTGGATTTGCCACCGGGTTTGCCACCGGGTTTGCCACGGCAGCCACTGCTTTTATCCAAATCAGCAAAAGACAACTAGCCCGCAAGGGGCAGCCCGCTACCCAAAAACCATGGGCGGTCGAGCAAGAAAGCCCTCGATTATTACCGATTGAGCATCGCTTCGCAAGCGACTGGGGCGTCAGGAAATCAGGGACGGAGCTTTTCCGCCGCCCGTATCAACCGTTTGCGGCAGATCGGCAACATCGATTTCACGCGGCCGATTGACCACGCTGACCATCACGTAGCTGATGATCATCAAGAGAAACCATGACCCGAGCTTGGCGATGGAGACCCATTGCCAGGCGTGCGACTGGTTGGGATAGCGCCAGGCGTTGGCGAAGGTGCCGATGTTTTCGGCGAACCAGATGAACAAGGCCACCAGCACGAAGCCCAGCAGCAAGGGCATGCGGCGGTAGACGCGCCATATGCGGAAATACACCCAGGTCCGCGCGAACAGCACGGCCGTCAGCGCGAACAGCACCCACCGGAAGTCCATGATGAAGTGGTGCGCGAAGAAGTTCACGTAGATCAGCACCGACAAGGCCACGGTGGCGACCATGGGAGGATGGGCGCGAAACCGGAAGTCGAACAGCCGCCACACCCGCGCCAGGTAGCTGCCCACCGCCGCATACATGAAGCCGGTAAACAGCGGCACCCCGCCGATGCGCAGTACGCTGGCCTCGGGGTAGATCCATGACCCCGCCGCTGTCTTGAAGATTTCCATGCCTGTGCCGACCACATGGAACATCAGGATCACGCGGGCCTCGCTCCAGGTCTCCATGCGCAAGAGCAGCAACAGGGCCTGGATGCCCAGCGCAGCGAGCGTCAGGAAGTCGTAGCGCGCCAGCAGCGCGTCCTTGGGATACCACCAGTGCGTGCCCAGCAGCAGCGCGCACATCAGCCCGCCGAACAGGCAGGCCCAGGCCTGCTTGACGCCAAAGCGGAAGAACTCATAGAGCGCCACGCCCAAACGACCGCGGCCGGCCAAGTTATTGGCCAGCCGCGATTCCCAGGCTTGCAGCCCCGCGATAAGCGGCCAGTCGTTGGCCGCCGGATGGTGCACGGGAAGCTCAGCCTTCCACGACGGCGTACGCCGAGTGGTTGTGGATGGATTCAAAGTTCTCGGCTTCGACGCGGTAGCGGGCGATGCCGGGGTGCGCGGTCAGGCGCGCGGCCACGTCGCGCACCAGGTCTTCGACGAACTTGGGGTTGTCGTAGGCGCGTTCGGTCACGTACTTTTCGTCGGGGCGCTTGAGCAGGCCCCACAGTTCGCACGAACCTTCTTCTTCGATCAGGCGGATGACACCGTCCATGCTGATGTCGCCGTTCAGGATGGCCGACACGGTCACGTGCGAACGCTGGTTGTGCGCGCCGTATTCCGAGATGGCCTTCGAACACGGGCACAGGCTGGTGAC
Organism: Achromobacter spanius; assembly: GCF_002812705.1. Classification (NCBI taxonomy): domain Bacteria; kingdom Pseudomonadati; phylum Pseudomonadota; class Betaproteobacteria; order Burkholderiales; family Alcaligenaceae; genus Achromobacter; species Achromobacter spanius. The sequence goes on from NZ_CP025030.1 coordinate 5,942,276, forward strand.
CGGCACCTGCACGACGAGCTCGAATTCAACGCTGTCGCCCTGAGCGCGCGCGATCCACTGGACTTCGTAGTCCAGCAGGCTTTGCACGCCGGAAATGGGAGCCGACTTGTTGATGAAGTACGGGAACGCCGCGGTGATGTCACCGCGTTCGGCGTGCAGCAAGGGCAGCATGTCGGCCGCCATGGCGCGGAACAAGGCCGGCGTCATGGGCGTGCTTCGATACTTTTCCAGCAGCGCCACGAAGCGGGACATATGCGTCCCCTTTTCTTCGGGCGGCAGCGCCACGGTCAGCGTCCAGTTGGCAACGGTGCCTTGGGGCGAACCGTCACCGCTTTCAATCAGCATGGGGTGGCGCACGCCACGAATGCCCACGCGCTGGATCGGGATGTGCCGGGTGTCCGCCGAACTTTGGACGTCGGGCATCACGATGGCGGGGTCGATCGGAGAATTCATTTCAGCTTACCTGTCTAGGCAACCAGTCGCTCGCGCACGGCCTAGGAAACTTTAAGAGGGGGCCATTATCGCTCAAAGCCCCGTGACCGCCAGGGAAAACCCTTCTATCCGTAGGTCGGTTGGGGCGGAACAGTGTGTTGCAAATCCGGACGAGGGCGCCGCCCCCGACCGGATGCCGCGCCAGCTTCAAGCCAGCAGATCGGCGTAACGATTGCGGATCGATTGCTCGATGCCGGCGGCATCCAGGCCAATGCCCGCCAACAAGGCCGACTGGTCGCCATGGTCGATAAAGACGTCCGGCAGGCCCAGTTGCAGCACCGGAATCTGCACGCCCGCGGCGCTCAGCGCTTCAAGCACCGCACTGCCGGCGCCGCCCATGATCGAGGCGTCTTCGATCGTGACCAGCGCGTCGTGACGCCGCGCCAGGTCCAGGATCAGGTCAAGGTCGATCGGCTTGACGAAGCGCATGTCGGCCACGGTGGCGTCCAGCTTGCCCGCCGCGGCAAGCGCCGCTTGCACCAGCGTGCCAAAACCCAGGATGGCGATCTTCTTGCCTTCGCGCCGCACCACGCCTCGGCCCAGTTCCACCGTGTCCAAGCTCGTGCCTTCCGGGGCGCCACAGCCTGCGCCGCGCGGATAGCGCACCGAGGCCGGGCCGGGATGCTGATAACAGGTCGACAGCAACAAGCGGGTTTCGCTTTCGTCGGAAGGTGTGGCCACCACCATGTTCGGCACGCAACGCAGAAAGGCGATGTCGTAATTGCCGGCGTGGGTGGCGCCGTCAGCGCCGACGATACCGGCGCGGTCCAGCGCGAACGTCACGTCCAGGTTTTGCAGCGCGACGTCGTGGATGAACTGGTCGTAGCCGCGCTGCATGAAGGTGGAGTAAATCGCCACGACGGGCTTTTGCCCTTCGCAGGCCACGCCGGCCGCGAACGTCACGGCGTGCTGCTCAGCGATGCCCACGTCGAAATAACGGAGCGGAAAGCGCTTTTCAAATTCAACCAGGCCGCTGCCTTCGCGCATGGCCGGCGTGACGGCGACCAGATGCGGGTCTTGCTCGGCCATGTCGCACAGCCACTGGCCGAACACCTGCGTGAACGTGCGCTTGCCCGGCGCCTTGGATTGCTGGATACCGACCGCAGGATCGAACTTGCCCGGCCCGTGATACAGCACCGGATCGGCCTCGGCCAGCTTGTAGCCCTGCCCCTTCTTGGTGACCACATGCAGGAATTGCAGGCCTTGCAACGCCTTCAGGTTCTGCAGGGTGGGGACCAGCGCGTCCAGGTCGTGCCCATCGATGGGGCCGACGTAGTTGAAGCCGAACTCTTCGAACAGCGTGGCCGGCGTGACCATGCCCTTGGCATGTTCTTCAAACCGGCGCGCCAGTTCCAGCACCGGCGGCACGTGCTGCAAGACGGCCCGGCCCACGTTCTTGGCGGTGGCGTAGAAGCGGCCCGACATCAGGCGCGCCAGGTAGCGGTTCAGCGCCCCCACTGGCGGCGAGATCGACATGTCGTTGTCGTTCAGGATGACCAGCAGGTTGATGTTGGGCGTGACGCCCGCGTTGTTCATGGCCTCGAACGCCATGCCCGCGGACATGGCGCCGTCGCCGATGACGGCGATGTGCTGGCGTTGCACGCCCGCATTGCGCGAGGCCACCGCCATGCCCAGTGCCGCCGAGATCGACGTGGACGAATGCGCGGTGCCGAAGGCGTCGTACTCGGATTCGCTGCGCTTGGGAAAGCCCGAAATGCCACCCTGCTGCCGCAACTGCGCCATGCCGGCGCGGCGGCCGGTCAGGATTTTGTGCGGATAGGACTGGTGGCCCACGTCCCAGACGATGCGGTCATGCGGTGTATCGAACACCTGATGCAGGGCCAGCGTCAGCTCGACCGTGCCCAGGTTGGACGACAGGTGTCCGCCCGTTTTGGATACCGACTCCAGCACAAAGCCGCGCAGTTCGTCGGCAAGCTTTTTCAGCTCGCGACGATCCAGGCGCTTGAGGTCGGCCGGGGATTGAATGCGGTCCAATAAATCAGTCGTCATGCTTTTATGGGGTTCGTTGCCCCGGCCTGAACCCAGGCCGGGCTTGTCACGGATCAGCGGTCTCGAAGGACGATGAAATCAGCCAATTGCGCCAGACGCAAGCCCGCGTCGCCTAAGGGCTCCAGCGCCGCCCGCGCGGCCACGCGCAATTCCTCGGCAAACTCGCGCGCCTCGGACAGGCCCAGCAGCGATACGTAGGTAGGCTTGTTTTCCGCCGCGTCCTTGCCCGGCGTCTTGCCCAGGCTGGCCGTGTCGGCGGTGACGTCCAGAATATCGTCCACCACCTGGAACGCCAGGCCCATGGCTTGCGCGTAGGCGTCCAGCGCCTGGCGCGAGGCCGAACTGGCGCCCGCCACGATGCCGCCCAGGGCCACGCTGCACGCGAGCATGGCGCCCGTCTTCATGCTGTGCATGGTCTGGAGTTCGTCGCGCGACAGCGAATGGCCGACGCTGAGCAGGTCAATGGCCTGACCGCCCGCCATGCCCTGACTGCCGGCGGCGCGCGCCAGCGACTGGGTCGCCTGCACGATGAGCGCGGGCGCGATGGGCATCGAGGCCAGCAAGTCGAAGGCCAGCGGCTGCAAGGCGTCGCCCGCCAGCATGGCGGTGGCTTCGTCAAACTGCACATGGGTTGTAGGGCGGCCACGGCGCAGGGTGTCGTCGTCCATGCAAGGCAGGTCGTCATGCACCAGCGAATAAGCGTGGATCAATTCAACCGCAGCGGCGGCGCGGTCCAGCGAGGCCTCGATGGCCAGCACGCTGCCGCTGACCGGGCAGGCCTGCCCCGCGGCGTAGACCATGGCGGCGCGTACGCGCTTGCCACCGCCCAGCACCGCATAGCGCATGGCTTCATGCAGGCGGACAGGCAGCACGTCCGCGGGGGGCATCAGGTCGTCCAGGACGTCTTCGACGTGCCGCACGCGACCCTGCAACCACTCCGCAAAGGGGAGTTGAGTTTGCTTCATCGGATTCTTATTCGTCATCCAGCGCCGCCGGGTCGAGCGGGCGCAACAGGTCGCCTTCCAGAACCTTGACCTGTTGTTCGGCCTGCGCCAAGCGTTCCTGGCAGACCCGCGTCAGCGCCACGCCGCGCCGGTAGGCGGTCAGTGATTGCTCAAGCGGCAACGAGCCGTCTTCCATGGCCGCCACTAAGGACTCCAACTCGGCCAGGGCCGTTTCGAAATCTTGAGGCAGGGGACGGTCGTCAATCTGCGGATCGGCTTGTGCGGGGTTGGCCAAACGGGTCTCCGAGGGCGCTAGGGGTGGATCAATTTGTGAATTGTACGAGATAGCCAAATCAGACCCGGATGCGCCGCAGGGATCAGGCCGCGGCCCCCGCCAACCCCACGATCGCGGCGCGCAACGCCGGCCCGACGCGCGCGCGCAAGTCAGGCTCCGGCAGCAGGCTTGCCGGACCGCCGCAACTCATGACGAAGACACCTTCGCCGGTAATCGAGGTGAACGGCACCGCCACGGCGTTGATGCCCGACTGCCATTCGCCCAGCGCGAAGCAGCAGCCCGATTCCTGGAGCTCGGTGCGGGCGCGCAAGATCGCATCGGCGGGGGGCGCCGCCTGGCCCAGGCGCGCCATTTCCTCATCACAGGCGCTTTGCGGCAGGCTGGCCAGGTATGCGCGCCCCATGGCGCTGTCCAGGCTGGCGCGATAGCCCACGGGCAGGCGCAGATACAAGGCCGACGACCCGTGGATCGCCTCGACATACGTCATGGCATCGCCATCAAAGGCGCCCAAGGCGACCGCGCCCCCCGTGTCGCGGGCCAGGTCGGTCATCGACGCTTTGGCCAGTTCGCGCACTTCCAGCCCGGCCAACAGGCCAAAGCCCAGCGCCAACACGCCATAGCCCGGCGAGTACTTGCCGGTGTCGGGGTGATAGCGCAGGTAACCCAGCTCGGTCAGCGTGTACGTGATGCGGCTGATGGTGGGCTTGGGTAGCCCGGTCAAGCGGGCCAGGTCCAGGTTGCCCAGCGCCGCCACGCCATGGCGAAAGCAACGTAATACGTCCAAGCCGCGCGCCAGGGCAGTAATGAAGTCCGGCGAGCTGGCGCCCTCGCCCACGCCCGCCGCGCGCTTGCGGCGTGCCGGCTGGCTCAGTTCCAGCTTTTCGTCCGGCTTGGCGGCGGCGTGGATGACACGCTTGGAGTCAGAAAAAGATTGCATTTCACTACGCTTCGTTTTTATAGTTTATTTCGAATGACAAAACTAAATTCCATAAGGCGGAATTTAAAGCATCCAAGGAGACCTGGCAAGCACCGCAACGCGCTTCACCGCGCAGCCGCCAAGCCAGGCCCGGCGATCCACTCACGCACGCGATTTCAAGGGGAAAACATGATTCGCACGAGCATCAAACTACTGGCTACCTTGGTTCTAGGCGCGGCCGCGCTGGGCGCGCAAGCCGAGACCTATCCGGCCCGGCCCATCAAGATCATCTCGCCCTTCCCGGCCGGCGGCGCCACCGATGTGCTGACCCGCATCCTGGCTGAACGCATGGCCAAGACCTTGGGCCAATCCATGATCGTGGAAAACAAGGCCGGCGCGGGCACGTCCATCGGCGCGGCTTATGTGTCGCGCGAGCAACCGGACGGCTACACGATCCTGATGGCCACCAACTCCACGCTTGTCACGAACCGCTATCTGTACAAGGAACTGCCCTACGACCCGGACAGCTTCGCGCGTATCGGCATGGTCGGGGTCGGCCCCCTGGTGCTGCTGTCCAGCCCCAAGCAGCCCTTCAACAGCACGCAGGACGTGGTGGCCTATGCCAAGCAGAACCCGGGCAAGCTGACGTTTGCCACCTTCGGCCCCGGCACCTCGTCGCACCTGGCGGGTGAACTGTTCAAGTCGCGCGCCGGCATCGACATCCTGCACGTGCCATTCAAGGGCGCCACGCAAGCCCTGCCGGCCTTGATCAGCGGCGATGTGGACCTGTTCTTTGACATGGTCGCCACCGGCATGCCGCAAGCAGACGCCGGCAAGGTCAAGGTGTTCGCCATTACCAGCCCGTCGCGCCTGGCCACGCAGCCCAATCTGAAGACCCTGTCCGAAGAGGGCTATCCCAACTTCGACATGACGGCGTGGTTCAGCTTTGTCGCGCCCAAGGGCACGCCGGCCCCGGTGCTGGAAAAGCTGCAAGCCGCGCTGACCGAAACGCTGAAGGACGAAGGCGTGAAGAAGCGCATGCTGGACATGGGCATCGACCCGCGTTCGGGTACGGCCGCCGAGCTCGACAAGCAGATCAAGACCGAACAGCCCATCGTGTCGCAACTGATCAAGCAAGCCAATATCGTTTTGCAGTAAGTCGTCTGTAGGAAGCAGTGACCCGTCTGCCGTAAGCCGCCTGGCGGCTTATCGCAAACGGTTTCGTGACAAATCGTTCGCGGTCCCGCCGGCCCGCGAACAGGCGGCCAGCCACGCGCCCCGCCGACCTTTCCGCCGACAGCGCCCGTTTGGGCCCTGTCGGTTTTTTATGCCTTGCCTAACCGCTGGATACAGAAGCCGGGGGCTGCGCACTGCTAAGGTGAAAAAGAGAAAACACCCAGCGGGAGCCCGATGCCTTTGACCGAAGACCGTTATGCCCGCCTGGATGCCGCCCGCTGGCTGGCGGCCGTGGCCGTCGTCCTGCTGCACAGCGCGGCGCTGATCGTCAGTGACCCGGCGGCCTACGGCAAGGGCGCCTGGCTGGCCGCCAATCTCTACGACTCGGCGGCACGCTGGTGCGTGCCCGTGTTCGTGATGGTCAGCGGCGCCCTGCTGCTGGACCCGAACAAGCCGCATGACGCCCGCAAGTTCTATAGCCGCCGCATGGCGCGTATTTGCGCGCCGCTCTTGTTCTGGACGTTGTTCTACCTGACCTGGCGCACGGGCCTGGACTGGTGGGACGATGGCCGTATCGATTTTTCGTTCTGGCCGCGCAAGGTGGCGCAAGGCGAACCGTATTACCACCTTTGGTACCTGTACATGATCGTGGGCCTGTACCTGTTCGCCCCGCTGGCCCGTCTTCTGTATGCGCGCAGCACGCCGCGCGGGCGCGCGCTGTGGGTGGTGGGCATTCTGGGCGTGGCGATTCTGGACGCGCTGTACCGGCGCGCGCTGGGCGCGCCGCATGGATTCTTCCTGACCTGGTTTCTGCCGTATCTGGGTTACTTCGTGGCCGGCCGTTTGATTTTCGATGGCGACATGCGCATTCCCCGCCCAGGCCTGGTGCTGCTGGCCAGCGTGGCCGCCACCGCCCTGGGCGTGAACCTGATGTCCGACGGCCATAACCTGGACACGTACTTCTACGACTACTTCAGCCTGACTGTGCCTTTCATGTCGCTGGCCGCATTCCAGTGGATCGTGGACTCCCCCCGCCTGCCGCGCCTGGCCGCCCTGGCGCCCCTGACCTTCGGCATCTATCTGATCCACCCCGTATTCCTGGACGTGGCCCGCCGCGCCGGCGCCATTTCCGGCAGCCCACGCGACGCCTGGGCAGTCCCCTTGCTGACTCTTGCGGTCTTTGTCTTGTCGGCGGCCAGCAGCTGGTTGCTAAGACGCCATCCCGCCACGCGCAAGCTCGTCTGAAAGACCTACGCAGCGAAGGGTTAATCGAACGGCCGCACGGGGCCGGCAGGCCCCGTGAACACTGGATGAAGCCTCGTCCATCTTCCCGGGCGTGAGGGAGACCCTTGGGGTACAATTCACGGCTTATTTGATCGGCCAGACACCGATTTTTCTTCGCGCCAGCACGTATGTAGCCAAGCTCATCGTTGAGCTCCAAGCGGTTTTCAGGACGGTTTCCTGAAAACGCTGGGCTTGAACAAAAACGCTTGGCAGAGCTCAAACCGTCCTGGCTTTTTTATCCGAGCGGAGGGAATCATGACCGACATCGGTCGGATGGCACATGTCGTGCCAGCTCGCACCCAGCTACCCGTCAGCGCTTACTTTGACGAAGCCCTCTTTGCCCGCGAGCAAGAACTCATTTTCAAGCAATCCTCGCAGTACGTCGGACACCAGAAAGTAGTGCCCGAGATTGGGGATTGGCGGTCGTTGGTCCAGGAAAACGGGGGGCGCGTGCTGGTTCGTAACCAGCAAGGCGTTGAACTCATCTCAAATGTCTGCCGCCATCGTCAGGCATTGATGCTGGGCGGCGAAGCCGGCAATGTGGCCGGCAACTGCAATACGCAAGGCAATCTGAAGGCAACCGGCGGCAATATTGTCTGCCCGCTGCACCGTTGGACGTACAACAACCAAGGCGAGTTGTTGGGCGCGCCTCAGTTCGAGACTACCCCCTGCATGAATCTGCAGAAGTTTCGCCTGCGCGATTGCCACGGCTTGCTGTTTGAAGGCCCGCGCGACCCGGCGTCTGACATGGCCCCGTTGTTCTCGCGCCCCGAGTTCAACTTCGGCGACTACGTGCTCGATCACGTTGAAGTGCATCAGTGCAACTACAACTGGAAGACCTTCATCGAGGTCTACCTCGAGGACTACCACGTCGGGCCGTTCCACCCAGGCCTGGGCCGTTTCGTTACCTGCGACGACCTGACCTGGGAATTCAACGACTGGTACAGCCTGCAAAAAGTGGGCGTGCACAATGCGTTGGCCCAACCGGGTTCAGACGTGTACAAGCAATGGCACGACCGCCTGCTGTCGTTCCGCGAAGGCGATGCGCCCGACTTCGGCGCGGTCTGGGTCACGTACTTTCCGACCCACATGATCGAGCTTTACCCGCACGTGCTGGTGCTGTCCACGCTGTACCCGAAGAGCCCGCAGGAAACGGTGAACGTTGTCGAGTTCTACTACCCCGAGGAAATCTCGGCGTTCGAACGCGAATTCGTCGAAGCCCAGCGCGCCGCCTACATGGAAACGGCCATCGAAGACGATGAAATCGCCGAACGCATGGACGCCGGCCGCAGGGCACTGATGTTGCGCGGCGTGAATGAAGCCGGTCCTTACCAATCACCGATGGAAGACGGCATGCAGCACTTCCACGAATGGTATCGACGCATCATGCAAGACCTTTGAACCGGGTTTGCAGTCGAAAAAAAACAAAGGGCCTCGCGATGTTTCGCGAGGCCCTTTTCATTGCACGCGGCAAGTGCCTGCCCGTGCCCGTCAATGTCCGATCACACCCGCCACCGTGCGTTCGCCGATCGCCAGCCCCACCGTCATGCCGACGCCGGAATGCATGACCGCCACCGTCGTGGCGGCGTCCACCGGCATGACCGAGAACGGCGCCGGTCCGTGTGCGCCATACACGCCCTGCCAACGCTCCAGCACACGCAAGCGCGCGCCCAGGGCCTGCGACGCCAGGTCCAGCATGGCGTTGTCGACCGCCTCGTCGTTGAACGGGAACGCATCCTGCCCATAGCGATGCGAGTCGCCGATGATCAGTTCCCCGTTCGGCGTGGGGCTGATCAGCAGATGGATGCCGTTTTCAACCAGCATCGGCGTGCGTTCCTGGATCACCTGGCGCAGCGCCTGCGCCGTGGGCAGGTCCGAGAACGCGCCGTAATGCACGCACGACAGGCCGGTCAGCACCGGGCGGTCCAAGGCGATGGCGTTGGTGTCGAACGCCGCGCGCAGCATCTGCAAGCGCGAGACTTCCAGGTTCAGCGGCGCGAAACGCTCGGGCAGCAGCGTCAGGTAGTCATGGCCGGGGCACACGAAAACATGCTTGCCCTGGAAGTCTCCGGCCGTGGTGCCGACCAGGCCGTTTTCCACTGCGCGCGCCAGCGTGCCGGTAATGAACGTCACGCCCAGCGACTCGGCCAGGTAGCGGGTCATGGCCGGCAAGGCCTCGCGCGAATAGATCTGCAGGTCGTCATGGCCACGCAGCGCCAGGCAGTGGTGCGCAAGCTGGCCGCCATACAAGCCGGCCACCTCGCGCGCCGACAGCAGGTTGGCGCGATAGCCTTCCTGCGCCAGCCGCGTGTCCGCGAATTCCTGCAGCACGCGGGCCTCGTCCAGGTTGCGCGCCAGCACCAGCGCGCCGTTGGCCCGCACATGAAAGCCTGCCTTGGCGGCCAGGTCCAGCCACAGCTCGCGCGCCTGTTGGGCGTGCGACAGCATCATGCCGGGCGGCTGGCCCGTCACGATGACCTGGCCAAAGTTGCGGATGGTGGCGCCGTGCGCCTGGCGGCTGCGCTCGATGACCGCCACCGACAGGCCGCGCTTGGCAGCCGCCCAGGCGTGGGCGATGCCAAGCATGCCCGCGCCCACCACGATCACGTCGTAAGTTTTCATCGCGGGCAACGCCTTACTTCTTCTTCGGCTCGGACTTGCCGTCGTAGCGGCGGGTCCACTCGGCGATGATGCGTTCACGGTTCGTGGCGGCCCACACGAAGTCGTTCTTGATCATGCGCTTGGTCAGGTCAGCCGGCAGGTTCGGGTTGGCCGTGGCGATGGACGGAATCGCCAGCACCGCGAAGTTGGCCTTGTACAGTTCGTTGGCTTCGCGGCTGGCCGAGAAGTCAGCCAGCTTGCGAGCGGCTTCCAGGTTCTTCGTGCCCTTCATGATGGCGGTGGCTTCCACTTCCCAGCCCAGGCCTTCCGACGGGAACACGGCTTCAACCGGCGCGCCATCGGCCTTCAGCTTGGCCGCGCGGTAGTCGAACGACACGCCAATCGGGAACTCACCCGCGGCGGCCATGTTGCACGGCTTGGAGCCCGAGTGCGTGTACGAACCAATGTTCTTGTGCAGGGCATCCATATAGGCCCAGCCCTTCTCTTCGCCAAAAATCTGCAACCAGGCGCTGACGTCCAAAAAGCCCGTGCCCGAAGACGCCGGGTTCGGCATGACGATCTTGCCGGCGTAGACGGGCTTGGTCAGGTCTTGCCACGAGGTCGGCTTGGGCAGCTTTTGCTTTTCGGCTTCGATGGTGTTGAAGCAGATGGCGGCGGCATAGCCGTCCATGCCGACCCACGACGGCTCAGCCTTGGCGTCGCGCATGTTCGCGGCGATCTGGTCCAGGCCCTTCGGGGCGTAGGGTTGCAGCATGCCTTCCTTGTCCATCAGGCCCAGCGCCGTGCCCGCCAAGCCCCAGATCACGTCCGCCTTGGGGTTGCTCTTTTCCGCCAGCAGCTTGGCGGCGATGATGCCCGTGGAATCGCGAACCCACTGGATCTTGATGTCAGGGTTGGCTTTTTCAAACGCGGCTTGATAGACCTTGATCTGGTCGGCTTCGAGCGCGGTGTAGACCGTCAGCGTGGTCTCGGCGGAGGCGGCGCCCATCATGCCCGTCAGGGCGGTGGCCAGGGCAAGCAGCTTGTAGCGATTCATGAGGAACTCCGTGAATGAGCGGAAAAAAGGGTGAAGGTCGCCGCCACGGTTGGACGATGCCGACCGCGGTCGCGATAAAAAAAAGCAGGGTTAAGTCCGGCTACGCCGGGCAGAAAGTAATCAGGCTGATGGCTTTAGTTCAGGGTCGTTGGCCTCGCGCCAGACGGGCTTCGATGTCGGTAATCACGGCGGGCAGGTCGGCCACCGTGTCGATCAGGTAATGCGGGTGGGCGGACGACAGCTCCGCGCGTGCCTCGACGCGCGCGCGCTCGCGGCCGTTCTCATCCAGGCTCAGATATTCGTCCAGCGTCAGGCCGGCGGCGTTGCCCGACAACAAGAGCCCCACCGTCCACATGCCGGCGCGCCGCCCTTCCTCGATACCGGGCGCGGTGTCGTCGACCTTGATGCAGCCGGCCACATCGGACAGCCCCAGTTCGACCACGTTTTTCAAGGCCATGGCAGGCGCCGGGCGCGCGCGCGGCACATCGTCGCTGGCCACGATGCAGTCCGGCTCCAAACCCTCGGACGCCGCGCGCTCGACCACCCGGCGCATGACGCTATCGGGGTAGCCCGAGCACGAGCCGATCTTCAAGCCGTGTTGGCGCAGTGCGCGCAGCAATTCGGCCGCGCCCGGAATAGCCGCTGAATACTGCGCCACCTTCTCCAGTTGCATCGGCAGGAAGCGGTCGTAGATGGCGGTGACGTCGTCATCGGAAGGCAAGCGGCCGAACTGGGCCTGGTACTGGCTGGCGATGGCGGGCTGATCGCACAGGGCGCGGATGTGGTCCCACTTGCCCATGCCCATGGGGCCACGGGCTTCTTTCAGCGACACATCCATGCCGAACTGCGAGAAGGCGTCCACGAACACCTTGGTGGGCGCAAACGAACCGAAGTCCACCAGCGTGCCGGCCCAGTCAAAGATGACGGCTTCCAGTTGGACGGGCAAGGTTGAAACAGTCATGAGGGTCATCCTAGAAATAAGCGTTCAAAGGGCCACGGGGCGGCGCCATGCCTGACTGCGCGCAACCAGCGCGCGGCTTGCCAGATGCAGCAGCAGGGCCGCCGTGGCGGAACTGGCCATGATCACCGTGCACATGGCGGCGGCCGGGCCGATGAAGCCGGCGTCGTCCATGTTGAGCACGGCGACGGCGGCCAGCACCGTGGACGGGCTGTACAGGAACACCACGGCCGACACGGTCGTCATGGCGGAAACAAAGAGGTAGCGGGCAACGTCCAGCGCGGCGGGCAGGCACATGGGCAGCGTGACGCGCAGGAACGTCCTCATGCGCGGCACCTTCAACGACGCCGAAGCGGCTTCGAACTCGGGGTCCAGGGCGTTCAACGCGGTGGCCGCCGTCAGATGCGCGCTGGTGTAGAAGTGGACCACCGTGCACAGAATCAGCAGCGGCATCGTGCCGTACAGCAGGTTCAGCGGGTTCATCAGGCTGTTGAAGAAGAAGATGTAGCCCAGGCCCAGCACCAGGCCGGGCACGGCCATCGGCATCAAGGCCAGCATGCTTACCGTGGCGCGCAGGCCGCGAGCCACCGAACCGCGAGCCGGCACCTTTTCCATCATCCAGGCGCCCACGAACACCACGGCCGTGCCGATCAAGGCGGTCCATAGCGCCAGTTGCAAGCTATTGCGCCAGGCCAGCCAGCCGCCCCCGTCCATGTTGTCGAAGTCGTAGGAACGCAGTGACATCGACAGGTTGTACGGCCACATCTTCACGAACGAGGCCCAGACGGCCACGCCGATGATCAGCAGCAGGAACGCGGCCAGTATGCCGGCCAGCAGCAGGAAGGCGGCATCGCGGCGTCGGTTGGCGCCCGCCGCGTAGGGCTGGGCGCGGCCGCTCATCTGCGCACCCTGGCGGGCACGCAGCCGGCGGTCCAACACAAAGGTCAGCAAGGCGGGCAGCAACAGCAGGATGCCGATGGCCGCGCCCTTGGGAAAGTTCTGCTGTCCGACGACGGCCTTGTAAGCTTCCATGGCCAGCACGTTGTAGTCGCCGCCCACCACTTTGGGGACGCCGAAATCGGTGACGGTCAGCGTGAACACCACGCAGCAGGCCGAGAACACCGCATAGCGCGTGCCGGGCAAGGTCACGGTCAGGAAGGTGCGCCACGGGCCCGCGCCCATGGCACGCGCCGCGTCGTACAGCCGGCCGTCGGCCAGCGTCAGGCCGGTCAGCAGAATCATCAGCGCATGCGGAAACGTGTAGAAGGCCTCGCCCACCACAATGCCCCAGAATCCGTAGATGGTGGCGCCGCCCGTCAGGCCCTTGAGCAGGCCCTGGTTGCCCAGCAGATAGACCAGCGCAATGCCGGGCAACAGCGACGGCGCCAGCAAGGGCAGCAAGGCGATGGTGCGCAGCAAGCCCTTGCCCGGCAAGCGGGTGCGGGTCAGGCCGTAGGCAAAGCCATAGGCGCAAGGCACCACCAGCAGCATCGTCACCACGCCCACGGTCAGGCTGCGCCCGACCATGGCAAGAAAGCCATCCGCGCCGATGATGCCGGAGACCACCGACAGGCCGGCCCAGTCGCCGTCGCTGTCGGTCACGGACTTGGCCAGGATGGCCAGCAGCGGCAGCGCCAGGAACAGCACCAGAAACAGCACCAGCGCACCCTGCCCCGTCGTCAGACCCAGCGCGCCTATCCACGCGGGCATGGGACGCCGGCCCAAAGCGGGCACGGTCGGCGCGGGGGTGGTAGCCGGGGTGGGGGCCAGTTCGGCCACGGAAGGCGATCCGGTCATGGCGGAATCAAGCGTAGGCGCGAATCGCATGGCGCGGCAGCTCCACCCAGCAACGGCTGGCGGCGTGAGGGCCCAACAGGGCGTCTCCGATTTCAGGGGACACGATGGAATGCACGGTGGAACCGGGCACGCCTTCCAGGCGCAAGGCCAGGCGATAGCCCCGGCCCAGGAATACGCCGTCCAGCACATCGGCCAGCATAGAGTTGGGTTTTTCCGAGCGCGCCATGCTGACGCGCACCGCTTCGGGGCGCACGAACAGCTTGCCGGACTTGCCGTCCAGCGCCTCATCCACCGCCAGTTCCTGGCGGCCGACGCGGGCGCGATGGGTGTCGATGCGCTCGAACGGCAGCCAGTTCGCCTCGCCCACGAAATCGGCGATAAAGGCCGATGCCGGCTGGCGGTAGAGTTCGCGCGGCGTTCCGAATTGCTCAATGACGCCGCCGTTCATGACGGCGATGCGGTCGGCCATCACCATGGCCTCTTCCTGGTCATGCGTCACCATCAGCGTCGTGATCGACAAGCGCTTTTGCAGCGCGCGCAATTCAATCCGCAGATGCTCGCGCACCCGGGCGTCCAGCGCCGACATCGGCTCATCCAGCAACAACAGGGACGGCGACGGAGCCAGTGCGCGCGCCAGCGCCACCCGCTGCTGCTGGCCGCCGGAGATCTGCCCGGGGTATTTGTCCGCGGCCCCAGTCAGGCCGACCAGGCTCAGCATTTCCTCGACGCGGTTGGCGACGTGATTGCGGTGCGCCCGCTTGCCGCTCAAGCCGTACGCTACGTTCTGGGCCACGGTCAGGTTGGGAAACAGCGCGTAGGACTGGAACAGGATGCCGTAGTCGCGCTCTTGGGGCTCGGCGTAAGAAATATCGCGGCCCGACAGCACGATTGCACCGCTGTCCTGGCGTTCCAGGCCGGCGATGGCGCGCAGCAGCGTGGTCTTGCCGCAGCCGGACGGGCCCAGCAGGCACACCAGTTCTCCGGCGCGGATATCCAGCGAGACGTCGGCCAGCGCGGTATGGCTGCCAAAACGCTTGACCAGATTTCGAACCGTAAGAAAGCCCCCACGCTTCGCCCCATGCTGGGGCTCTCTGCCCCCCGAGGGGGCGTTTTCCCCTTGGGGCGGCCCGGCGGGGAAAAGGTCGTTGTTTGCTTGGGGCATGCTGCCTCCAGATTGGAACGAAGCCAGTATGGAAGGCGCGTATTGAGCGTTTATGACACTTCGCGCAAATGCAGTAATAAAAACATCAAATTATTTTGGTGTACTGGCGGTCTTGCGCATTGCGTCCCTTTCCCGCCCCCCCTCATCGTGCTTGTCGCCGAACTCAAATCCTTCTACGCCGTGGCCCGCTGCGGCACCGTCACCAAGGCCGCCGCCCAACTGGGTGTCAGCCAACCAACCGTGACGGGGCAGTTGCGTCAGCTGGAATCGCGCTACGGCATCGAACTGTTCCACCGGCAGGGCCGGGGCATGCGCCTGTCGGATGCGGGACAAAGCCTGATGCCCATGGTGGAAAAGCTGGTGCAACAGGAAACCGAGATCGACTTCCGCCTGCGCGACGCCAGCGACCTGCGCGAAGGCAATCTGCGCATTGGCGCGACCGGCCCCTTCTACATCATGGACACGGTGCGCCGCTACAACCAGCGCTACCCGGGCATCGACCTGGCGGTCACCATCGGAAATTCGCAGTCGATGCTGCAAGCGCTGCACGACTACCGCATCGAGATTGCCACGTCTTCCTTTCTGATGGATGACAAGCACCTGTACCGCAGGATGATCGCGGCCGATCCGATCCGCGTGGTCACCCATCGGGACCATCCGCTGGCGCGGCGCGGGCAGGTTCGGCTGGCCGATCTGGCCGACCACGCCTTGCTGCTGCGCGAGCCCGGCTCCATGACGCGCCAGTTGACCGAAGACGCGCTGGCGGCGGCGGGCGTCACCGTGCGCCGCACGCTGGAGATCGGCAGCCGGGAATCCATCCGGCAGGCGATTCTGTGCGGCTTGGGGATCAGCATGATCCCCTCGCGTGAAATCCCGTCGCACCCCGACCTGGCGGCCTTGGACATCCAGGGGGCCGAGATCGTGATGCACGAATACCTGTACTGCCTGCGCGAGCGCCAACCGGTGCAGTTGATCGCGCGCTTTCTGGAGATGGCGCCGGCAGCCGGCTGACCGTCAGGTCACTGCCCGCCCCCTCCCCCTTGCGGCCACTCAGGAGACAACCATGGCCTTGACCTTGCAAGACATCGAACAGATTTTCCTGGAACGCGGACACCGTTCCTACCATGGCGAGTCCGTCAGCCATTTGCGGCATGCGCTGCAAACGGCATCGCTGGCGGAACGCCATGGCGCCAACGCCTCGCTCATCACCGCCTGCCTGCTGCATGATCTGGGCCACCTGATCGCCGACCGTCCGGGCACCCCCACGCTGCGCGGCGTTGACGACAAGCACCAGTATTTCGTGCTGCCGTTCCTGCGCGGGCTGTTCAGTTCGGCCGTGCTGGACCCGATCCGCCTGCACGTGGAAGCCAAGCGCTACCTCTGCTATGTCGAGCCGCAATACGAAGCCTCGCTGTCGGAGGATTCCAAGCGCAGCCTGGCGCTGCAAGGCGGCAGTTTCGATGCCGGCCAGGCGGTGGATTTCGCCAGCATGCCGGGCGCGCCCGATGCGATCCGCCTGCGGCGCTGGGACGACATGGCCAAGGTGCCGGGGCTGGCCACGCCTCCGCTGGACCACTTCCTGGAGATCGCGGAAAGCGTGTCCGGGCGGGTCAAGCTGGCGGCGATCTGGTAGCGCGGGCGGAAACGCCCGGCACGGGCCGCAGGTGGAATAGCCCGACAGTAGCCACAGGGGGATCGCCTCGGAGACGAAAAAAACCAGGGTGCGAACCCTGGTTTTTTTGTGCGCCGCCGTTGCGCCTCAGGCGCCCTTTGCCACCGGGCGCGACGGGTCGCTGCACCACTCGCTCCAGGAGCCCGGGTACAGCCGCGAGCCGGACAGGCCCGCGATTTCCATGGCCAGCAGGTTGTGGCAGGCGGTAATGCCCGAGCCACACTGATGCACGATGGCGCCAGGTTCGCGTCCACCAAGCAAGCCGTCGAATTCAGTGCGCAGTTGCTCGGCGGATTTGAAGCTGCCGTCGGCTTGCAGGTTTTCACCGTTCGGACGGTTCAGGGCGCCCGGGATGTGGCCGGCCACCGGATCCATCGGCTCGACTTCGCCGCGATAGCGGTTGGCGGCGCGCGCGTCGATCACGGTAAAGGCGGGCCGATCGATATTGTCCAGCACGGCCTGCGCGTCAACCGAAGCGACCAGCGGCGCGCCGGGCTCAACGGGCTGGCCGGCGTGCACGGCCGGGGCGGCGTCGGTCGTGGTCGGCAGCCCGGCGGCCACCCAGGCCTGCCAGCCGCCGTCCAGCACCACCACACGTTCATGGCCCAGCCAGCGCAGCATCCACCACAGGTGCGCCGCGTACATACCGCCGCTGGCGTCATAGGCCACGACCAGCGTTTGCGGCGTCACGCCATGGGCGGCCATCAGTGCGCCCAGCTCGGCGCGCGACGGCAGCGGATGACGGCCATTTTTGCCGGTGCGCGGCGCGGCCAGCTCGGTTTCGTGGTCCAGGTAACGGGCGCCGGGGATGTGGCCGGCATCGTATGCCTGGCGGCCCGCGGCGTGGTTGGTCAGGTCGTGGCGCACGTCGAAAACGCGCACGTCGCCTACGCGCACGTCGGAAGCGTCAAGCCGGCTCGCCAGATCGGCGGCGGAAATCAGTGTCATCGTCATTCGGTGTGCTCCTGGTTCGGGGGAAGCCCCGTCAGGCCGGCTTGGGGTCGCGCATGGTGCGCCACACCGACAACAGGCCCGCGGAGATGATCAAGCCCATGCCGGCCCAGGCCAGACCATCCAGGTGGTCGCCCCAAAAGCCCATGCCCAGCAAGGCCGCGAAAATAATGGTGCTGTATTGCAGCGCCGCCGTCAGCAGCGCCGAGCCCACGCCAAAGGCCCGGGTCATGGCAAGCTGGCCGAACATGCCCGCCACGCCCACGCCCACCAGCGACGCATAGCCCTGCCAGTCCGCCGCGCCCCAGCCTTCGAACCACAGCCCGACAACGCTGGACACGCAGACCGCCACGGAAAAGAACAGCACGGTACGCCACTCGGGTTCGCCGATCCGGCCCAGTTGGCGGATCTGCAGCATGGCAATCGCCGACATGGCGCCCGCCCCCATTCCCATCAGCGCCGCCAGCCATTGGTCTTCATTGATGCTGGGCCGCAGCACGGCGATCACGCCCAGGAAACCCAAGGCCACGGCGATGATGCGCACGGCGTCGCGCTGCGCGCCGCCCCAGCCCAGCATCCAACAGGCAATGAAAAGGGGTGCGGTGTAGTTCAGGCTGGTCGCGGTGGCCAGCGGCAGGTGCGAGATGGCGAAGAACCCCAGCCACATCGACGTCACGCCGGACAGGTTGCGCCAGAGGTGCAGTTTCCAACTGGTCGGAACGATGGATTGGCGGCCGGCGCGCGCCCACAGCAGCAAGAGAAGAACCGAAGGCAGCCCCCGAAAAAGCACGATCTGGGGCAACGAGGCGCCGTGTTCGGTGCCGAACTTCACGAACGACCCCATGATGGCGAACATGGCGGACGCCAACAACATCCAGAGAGCCTGCATTGGGGTTCTGCGCTAAGGGAAAAGTGGGGGGAACTAGGGGAAAGCGATACTATACTCTTCGCCATCGGGGGCGGTGCCGGCGAGTCGGGGAACTGGCGGGTCGCCGCTATGTCGAACCCCGGTATTTCCCGCTCGCAGAGGAACACAAAAAACATGAAACGCATTGTCTTGTTCGTCATCACCAACTTGGCCGTCATGCTCGTGCTGTCGGCCACGCTGCGCATCCTGGGCGTAGACCGCTACATCACCGCCAACGGCCTTAACCTCAACGCGCTGCTGATCTTCTCGGTGGTGGTGGGTTTCACGGGCGCGATCATCTCGCTCTTGATCAGCAAGCCGATGGCCAAGTGGAGCACCGGCGCCCAAGTGCTGGACCCGAACGCGCCGCGCAACCAGCGTGAAGCTTGGCTGGTCGACACCGTGCACCAATTGGCTGACCGCGCCGGCATCGGCCGCCCGGAAGTCGCCATCTATGAAGGCGCGCCCAATGCATTCGCCACCGGCGCGTTCAAGAACGACTCGCTGGTCGCCGTGTCGACCGGCCTGCTGGAAAGCATGAGCGAAGAGGAAGTCGCGGCGGTGCTGGCGCACGAAGTGGCCCACATCGCCAACGGCGACATGGTCACGCTGACCTTGATCCAGGGTGTTGTGAACACCTTCGTCGTGTTCCTGGCTCGCGTGGTCGGCTACTTCATCGACCGCGTGGTGTTCAAGAACGAACGCGGCATCGGCCCGGGCTACTACATCACCGTGCTGGTCTGTGAAATCATCTTCGGCGTGCTGGCCTCGATCATCGTGGCCTGGTTCTCGCGCCAGCGCGAATACCGCGCCGACGCCGGTTCGGCCCAACTGATGGGCGCGCGCGAACCGATGATCCGCGCGCTGGCCCGCCTGGGCGGCCTGGAACCGGGCGATCTGCCCAAGTCCTTTGAAGCCTCGGGCATTACCGGCCGTGGCGGCCTGGCGGCCATGTTCGCCTCGCACCCGCCGATCCCGTCACGCATCGCCGCGTTGCAAAACGCCCGCGTGGTCTGACCCCGCCGGGTTGCCAGGCAGAAAAAAGTCCCTCAGCCGAGGGACTTTTCTTTTGCAGGTTCCGAGAGGGATATACCCCCTGCCGTCAGCACTCGACGATGTTCACCGCCAGGCCGCCGCGCGCGGTTTCCTTGTACTTCGTCTTCATATCAGCCCCCGTTTCGCGCATGGTCTTGATAACCGAATCCAGCGACACATAGTGCTGCCCGTCGCCGCGCAGCGCCATCCGGGCCGCGTTCACGGCTTTGATGGACGCCATGGCATTGCGCTCGATACAGGGAATTTGCACCAGCCCGCCGACGGGGTCGCAGGTCAGGCCCAGGTTGTGTTCCATGCCGATTTCGGCGGCGTTTTCAACCTGCTCCACCGAGCCGCCCAGCGCCGCGGCCAACCCCCCGGCGGCCATCGAGCAGGCCACGCCCACTTCGCCCTGACAGCCCACTTCGGCCCCCGACAACGACGCGTTGTACTTGTACAGCAAGCCGATCGCCGCGGCGGTCAGCAGGAAGTTCCGCATGCCGTCGTGGTTGGCGCCGGGCACGAAGCGGTCGTAATAGTGCAGCACCGCGGGGATGATGCCCGCCGCGCCGTTGGTGGGCGCCGTGACGACCCGGCCGCCGGCGGCGTTCTCTTCGTTGACCGCCATGGCGTAAAGGTTGACCCAGTCCATGACCGACAGCGGGTCCGACAAGGTGCGTTCGGCGCGCTGGGTCAGATTGCGGTAAAGCTCAGGCGCCCGGCGGCGTACCCGCAGCGGGCCGGGCAGTACGCCGTCGGCTTCCGGGTAATTGATGCCGCAACCGCGCGCCACGCAGTCCTGCATCACTTGCCAAATGCGGTCCAGCCCGCTGTGCGTGTCTGCCGCCTCACGCCAGGTGAGTTCGTTCTGCATCATCAACTGCGCCACCGTCAGACCGTTCTCGCGGCACATGGCCAGGAGTTCGCGGCCCGAGCGAAATGGGTAGCGAAGTTGGTTGTGCGCGGCGATCACCTGGCTATTGGACGCGCCCGCCGTCACCACGAAGCCACCACCGACAGACAGGTAGCGCGATTCGCGCAGCGACTCGCCGTTGGCGTCGATGGCGTGGAATTTCATGCCGTTGGGGTGCTCGGCCATGGCTTCGCGCCGGTAGAACACCATGTGCTCTTTTTCGACGAAAGCAACCGGGTAGCGCCCCAGCAGCGGCAGTTGGCGGCTGGCGCGCACCGAGGCGATCATGCCTTCAATGGCGGCCGGGTCCACCGTGTCGGGCGCCTCGCCCATCAGCCCCAGCAGCACGCCCTTGTCGGTGCCGTGCCCCTTGCCCGTGGCGCCCAATGAACCGTAGAGCTCAGCGCGAACATGTGCAACCCGGGGAATCAGGCCGTCGCGTTCCAGGCCTTGCGCGAACAGCAAGGCGGCCCGCATCGGTCCCACCGTATGGGAACTAGACGGGCCTATGCCAATCTTGAACAGATCAAATACGGAAACGGCCACGCCACACACTCCAATACATCAACGAATAGTCAGGCAATGATACGCGCTGGCAACAGCGCGCGCAGGAAACCTGGCCAGCGTATGCTGTATTGCTACCGCGGGTTTCGCCGCCCCAGCAGGCATGCGATCATTACAGAATTATTACTTGTCATAAAAAGAACGGGAACACCCCTGGATGTCTGGTCTTATCACCCTGCTTGACTTCGCCGGCTACGTCGCCCTGCTCCTTTGGGGCGTGCACATGGTCCAAACCGGTGTCCAGCGCGCCTTCGGCGCCGCCCTGGGCGCGGCGTTGGGCCGAGCCCTGGGTACCCGCTTGCGTGCTTTCGCGGCGGGTCTGGGCATCACCGCCGCCTTGCAAAGCAGCACGGCCACGGGCCTGATGATTACCGGCTTCGCGGCGGGCGGCGTGGTGGGCCTGGTGCCGGCGCTGGCCGCGATGCTGGGCGCCAACGTCGGCACCACGCTGATCGTGCAACTGCTGTCGTTCGACCTGACCTCGCTTGCGCCCATTCTTATTCTTGCCGGCGTCTGGATGTTTCGCCGCTACCCGCCCGGCCGCACGCGCGACCTGGGCCGGGTGTTCATCGGTCTGGGGCTGTTACTGCTGTCTCTGCATCAGCTGGTCGAGCTTTTCGAGCCGTTCCAGACGGCCCCCATGCTGGGCATGATTCTCGACGCGCTGGCCACCCAGCCGGTGGCTGCCGTGCTGCTGTCGGCCGCGTTCACCTGGGCCGCGCACTCCAGCGTGGCAGTGGTGGTGCTGGTAATGTCCCTGGCAAGCCATCACATGGTTGCGCCCCACGTGGCTTTCGCGCTGGTGCTGGGCGCCAACCTGGGCACCGCCATCAACCCCATGATCGAAGGCGTGACAGGCGACGACCCCGCCGCGCGCCGCCTGCCCTTGGGCAACCTGCTAACCCGGGTGCTGGGCGTGCTGGCCGGGCTGATCCTGCTGCCGGTGCTGCAACCGCTGATGAGCGACATGGCAAGCGACCCGGCACGCGCCGTCGCCAATTTCCACACGCTGTTCAATGCGGTCATCGCCCTGCTGTTCCTGCCGCTGCTGACACCCTACGCGGCGCTCTTGACCCGTTGGTTGCCCAAACGGGCCGATCCCAACGACCCGTCTCGCCCCCAGTACCTGGATGAATGGGCCCATGACGTGCCGGCCGTGGCGCTGGGCAACGCGGCGCGCGAAGCCCTGCGCATGGCCGACATGCTGCAAACCTTGCTGCTGTACGCGCGCGCAGGTTTCAAGCGCGACAACCGCCACCGCATGGTGCAGGCGCGCCAGTTGGACGCCGCGCTGGACAAGCTGGAAAACGCCATCACCACCTACCTGGCCACGCTGGACCAGGAAAACATGACGCGCGACGACGTCCAGCGCATGGATGACATTCTGGCCTTCGCCAGCAACATCGGCCATGCGGGCGACATTGCCCATCACGGGCTGCTGAGCCATGTGGCCAAGCTGCGCAAGCAAGGTTGGATGTTTTCACCCGAGCAACGCGCCAGTCTGGACGACACGCTGGGCCAATTGATTGCCAACCAGCGTCAGGCCGCCGCGCTCTTCGTCAACGACGACCTGCGTCAGGCGCGCGCCCTGGCTGGTGAAAAGGCGCGCTTTCGCACGATCGAGATTCAAGCGGCCGACACGCACTTGCAGAAGATCAAGTCGGGCGAGGTGGACGCCGCCGAAGTCGGCGCGCTGTACCTGGATATCCTGCGCGATATGAAGGGCATCAACTCGCACCTGGTGGGCGCCGCCGCATATCCGCTCTTGGCCCGCCACGGGGAATTGTTGCCCAGCCGCTTGAGGGAAGCGGGCAACTAAGCCGGTAATCAAGCTGGCAACCAAGCGGGCAATTAAGCGGATAACAGCGCGGGGAACACAAGCCCCACCGCGCCTATCGGTTTACAGGTAGCGCTGGAACCACGCCAGCATGCGAGTCCAGCCATCCTTGGCGGCCTCGGGCTTGTAGCTGGCGCGGTAATCCGCCAGGAAGGCATGGTCGGCGTCCGGGTACACCATAAATTCCGACTGCTTGGCGGCTTCGTTGCCGGCCGCCAGCTTCGTCTTCATGGTCTCGATGTCGGCCAGCGGAATGCTGGCGTCCAGGGCGCCGTACAGGCCCAGCACCGGTGCATGCAGGTCGTTGACCACGTCGAACGCCACGCGCTTGATCAGCGGGCCATGGCCCACGCTCAGCTTGCCGTACCAGGCCACCGCCGCCTTGACGTCGGGGTTGTGCGCGGCGTACATCCAGGTCAGGCGGCCGCCCCAGCAAAAGCCGGTGATGGCCACGCGCCTGGCATCGCCGCCGTTGTCCGCGGCCCACGCCACGCTGGCGTCCAGGTCAGCAAACACCTGCTCGTCGGGCACCTTGCTGACGATGTCGGCAATCAGCTTGGGAATATCGGTGTAGGTAGAGGCGTCACCCTGACGCTCGTACAGATTGGCGGCAACCGCCAGATAACCGGCCTTGGCGATGCGGCGGCAAAGATCCTTGATGTGCTCGTGCACGCCAAAAATCTCTTGCACCACCAGCACGACAGGCAAGTCGCGGCGCCCTTGCGGCGCGGCGTAATACGCGGCAATGGAACCATCTGCCACGGGCAGCTTGAAATCCCCGTGGACCAAGCCTTCGGTGTCAGTGTGAATGACGGTGGGGGCGACGTTGCCGGCGGCAGCGGAAAAACTCATGGCGGACTCCTGTGTAGGGGGGTGGACATAGAGGCGTCCCGTCCGCGCGCGCCCTGGTGCAAGTAGGCGAGCCCTGCCTAGTGCGAGTGGCCGTGCTCGGCATGGGGAGCGCCGTGGCCGGCGTCGGCCCCGTGCTCGTGCCCATGGTGCATCACGGTCGTCACGCTGTAGATCAGCGCCACGCCCACACCCACCAGCAATAATTGCGGGACGGCATCCGAAAGGGACACCCGTTCATGCATCTGCGGCATCAGGTCAGCCACCGAGATATAAAGGAAGCTGCTGGCGGCAACCACCAAGACATACGGCACCCAGTCCTGCGCCTGCTGCAGCACAAAGTACCCTATTATGCCGCCCACGGCTGAACACAAGCTGGTGAACAGGATCAGCGAAAAGGCGCGGCGACGCGCCAGCCCGGCGTTCAGCAGCACGACGAAATCGCTCAGCTTGTGCGGCACTTCATGCACGATGATCGACGCGGCGGTCAGTACCCCCAACAGCGGATCGGTCAGGAAAGCCGCCGCCACCAGGATGCCGTCGCACAGGTTGTGTAAAGAGCTTCCGATCAGGATCAGCACGCCCCCGCGCCCGGCTTCGTGGTGATCGTGGCCTTTGTGATGGTGGTGCCCGTCACCTTCGTGGTGATGACTATGGCGCAGCAGCGCAATCTTCTCAAGCACGAAAAAGCCGATCAGCGACGCCAGCATCAAGCCGAAGAGCGTATGCGCATCGGCCACGCCCCCTTCGAAAGCCTCGGGCAACAAATGCAGAAGCGCCACCGACAGCAGCACGCCCACGGACAGGCTGACCATGTGGTGCAGATACTGGGCGAAGACCTTGTAGGCCAGCCAACTGGCGACAAGGACGGCGATCAGCCCGCCGGTAACGGTGGCAAGAAGTACCCAGAGCAGCAACATGTGGGGGGACGCAATAGAGGCGGGGAGGAAGCGCAACATTATATTGTTGCAATCCTGAAATCGGAAATGGGCCGCCCGAGGACGGCCCGCCAGGTGCACGGGGACAGAACAGCGGGCTTAGTGCGCCTGCTCCCAGTTCTTCCCCATGCCCACTTCCGCCACCAGCGGCACACGCAGCTCGGCCACCGAACACATCAGGCGCGGCAAGGCCTCCTTGACCACCTCGATCTCGGCGTCCGGCGCTTCCAGCACCAGTTCATCGTGTACCTGCATGATCATGCGGGTTTGCAGCTTTTCCGCTTCCAGCCAGTCTTGCACGGCCACCATGGCCAGCTTGATCAGGTCGGCCGCGGTGCCCTGCATGGGCGCATTGATGGCCGCGCGTTCCGCCCCCTGCCGGCGCGGACCCGAAGCCCCACGGATTTCCGGCAGTTGCAGGCGCCGACCGAACACGGTTTCAACGTAACCTTGCTCGCGCGCGACGCGGCGCGTGTTTTCCATGTACATCGCCACGCCGGGATAGCGGGCGAAATAGCGGTCGATGTAGGCCTGCGCCGCATCCCGCGTGATGCCCAGGTTGGACGCCAGGCCGAACACCCCCATGCCGTAGATCAGGCCAAAGTTGATGGCCTTGGCCGCGCGACGCTGGTCGGTCGACACATCCGGCAGCGCCACGCCGAACACTTCGGCGGCCGTCGCGCGGTGAATGTCCTCGCCGGCGGCAAACGCGCGTTGCAGATTGGCGTCGTCCGACACGTGCGCCATGATGCGCAGTTCAATCTGCGAATAGTCGGCCGACAGCAGCATGCCCTGTTCCGCGATGAACGCCTCGCGCACACGGCGGCCCGCCTCGGTGCGCACGGGAATGTTCTGCAGGTTGGGATCGGACGACGCCAGCCGGCCGGTAATCACCGCCGCCTGCGAGTAGCGCGTGTGGACACGGCCCGTGGCGGGGTTGATCATGCGCGGCAGCTTGTCCGTGTAGGTGGACTTCAGCTTGGACAGCCCCCGGTATTCCAGCAGCACCTGCGGCAGCGGATAGTCCAGCGCCAGCTTGGTCAGCACGTCTTCGTCGGTGGACGGCGCGCCGCTGGCGGTCTTGCGCACCACCGGCAACTGCATGCGCTCAAACAGAATTTCACCCAACTGCTTGGGCGAATTCAGGTTGAAGGGCTGACCGGCCAATTCATAGGCCTTTTGCTCCAGCCGCAACATTTCCTGGCCCAGCTTGTGGCTTTGGCGGCCGAGTTCGTCGGCATCCACCTTCACGCCATTGCGTTCGATGGTGGTCAGCACCGCCGACACCTTGATTTCCAATTGATAGATGCGGTCCAGGCCTTCGTCGGACGCCACCATCGGACGCAGCACGCGATGCAATTGCAAGGTGAAGTCGGCGTCTTCGGCGGCGTAATGCCCCGCCTTGTCCACCGCCACCTCGTCGAAACCGATCTGCTTGGCGCCCTTGCCGCACAGGTCCTCGTACGACACGCCGCTGCGGCCCAGATAGCGCTGGGCCAGGTCGTTGAGCCCCACGCCGCGATGCGATTCCAGCACATAGGCCTCAAGCATCGTGTCGTCGGTAATGCCCGCAAGCTTGATGCCTTCGTTGGCGAACACATGCGCGTCGTACTTGGCGTGATGCAGCAGCTTGGCGCGCGAGGTGTCTTCCAGCCACGGCTTCAAGCGCGCCAGCACCTCGGCCTTGGGCAACTGCGTTGCGCCGTCCGGCCCCCGGTGCGCCACCGGAATGTAGCAAGCCACGCCAGGTTCCACCGCCAGCGACAGGCCAACCAGCCGGGCCTGCATCTGGTCCAGCGATGTAGTCTCGGTGTCCAGCGCCACCAGGGGCGCCCCTTGCAGCTTTTCAAACCAGGCGTCGAATTCGGCCCAGTCGGCAATGATCCGGTAGTCCAGTTCGGCTGGCGCCTGCGGCACTTCCGCAGCGATGCGCGCATCACCCGTGGGCACGCGCTCGGCGTCGCCGGTCAGGTCGCGCAGCCAGGTACGGAAGCCGTAGCGTTCATATAGTTCGGTCAGCGTGGCAATGTCGCGTTCGCGCGGCGTCAGGTCGCTGACGTTTTCCACGTGGCCGCTCAGGTCGCAATCGTATTTCACCGTCAGCAGTTGGCGGGTCAGCGGGAAATTGGGAATGGCTTCGCGCAGGTTGTTGCCGGCCACGCCCTTGATGCCCTCGGCGCCTTCGACCAGCTTGTCAATGGAGCCGAATTCCGCCAGCCATTTGACCGCCGTCTTGGGACCCACCTTGGTCACCCCCGGGACGTTGTCCACGGTATCGCCAACCAGCATCAGGTAGTCGACGATGCGGTCGGGCGGCACGCCAAACTTATTGACCACGCCGGGCTCGTCCAGCACTTCGCCCGTCATGGTGTTGACCAGCGTGACGTGGCTGTTGACCAGTTGCGCCAAGTCCTTGTCGCCCGTGGAAACGATGGTGTGTACATCGTGTTCGGCGGCGTGCTTGGCCAGGGTGCCGATCACGTCGTCCGCTTCCACCCCCTCAATGGCCAGCACCGGCCAACCCAGCGCGCGCACGGCGCGGTGGATGGGTTCGATCTGCGCAGCCAGGTCTTCAGGCATGGGCGGGCGGTGCGACTTGTACTCGGGATACAGGTCGTCTCGGAAGGTCTTGCCGCGGGCATCGAAAATACATGCGGCATACTCTGCCTTATGATCAGATACAAGCTTGCGCAGCATATTGACCACGCCGTACAGCGCCCCCGTGGGTTCGCCTTGCGCATTGCGCAAATCAGGCATAGCGTGGAAAGCGCGGTACAAGTAGCTTGAACCGTCGACCAGTAATAAGGTTTTTTTCATGGTTAAAAAGGCAGATATGGAAACACCCGCCGGCAAACAGATTCCGCTGATTATGTCAGAGATACGGACGGCGGCAGACAAGCTCGCGAACATCGGGCCCGCAGTCAGCGTCTTCGGCAGTGCACGAGTCAGCCGTAATTCCCCCCACTATGAAACCACCATCGCCATCTCGGCCGCCCTGGCCGGCGCCGGTTTCGCGGTCATCGCGGGCGGTGGCCCCGGCATCATGGAGGCCGCCAACAAAGGCGCCTTCGAGGCTGGCGGCACAAGCATCGGGCTGAACATCAGCCTGCCGCACGAGGCCCACAACAACGAGTATCAAACCATCAGCCTGTCGTTCGAGTATTTTTTCTCGCGCAAGGCCACGTTCTTCATGCACAGCTTCGCCTACGTGGCGATGCCGGGCGGCTTTGGCACCCTGGACGAGCTCTTCGAAGCGTTGACGCTCATCCAGACGGGCAAGGTGCCGCCGGCGCCCATCGTGCTGGTGGGTAGCGAATATTGGTCGGGCCTGGTCGACTGGCTGGGTGATCAGGTGCTGGGCAACGGCATGATCGGCGCGCACGACCTGGACCTTTTCATCATCGAGGACGACCCCGTCAAGGTGGTGCGCCGCGTCGTGGAATTCCACGACAAGGTCACTTCCGAGGCGCAATACGCGCCATCCCTGCCGGCTTGAACGCGGCGGCGGCCCTTAACCGAGGGCCGCTTTGCCATCTAGCGTTTGAACGACGGCACCACCTCATCCGGAATGGGGCA
Organism: Achromobacter spanius; assembly: GCF_002812705.1. Lineage (NCBI taxonomy): Bacteria > Pseudomonadati > Pseudomonadota > Betaproteobacteria > Burkholderiales > Alcaligenaceae > Achromobacter > Achromobacter spanius. The sequence goes on from NZ_CP025030.1 coordinate 5,970,210, forward strand.
CACATAGGGCTGCCCGCGCCGCGCGTCCAGCAATTCCTGCTTGGCGCGCGCCAACGCTTCCGGCCGCGCCAGTAGATCAGCCGCCGTCGCCGCAATGATCTTGGCGGCGTGCACCATTCCCTTGTGCGCCATCGACATCTTGCCCTGCGCCACCATCTGCCAGGAATGAAACGGCGTGCCATAGGCGTAGCAGGCGCCCCAGCATTGCGCCGTGGGCGTCACCCAACTGACATCGCCCACGTCCGTCGAACCGTACGTGATCTCGCTCTTGGCCGGGTCAAACGGCGCCACACCCGCGAACAGCGGCGTGGGATTGCGCAGTACCGCCCCCAGGTTCTTGCCGGCGTTGTCGATGTCGTCTTCCGTGATCGAATCCCACATCCGGCGCGCCACCTGTTCTTCACCCGGCGTATAGGCCGGGCCTTGCAACGCCTGCATATTGGCGTACATGATTTCGTTCAGCACACGGTTCGGCATGTAGTTCGAACACGCCTTGTCGAACACGATGTCCAGTTCGCAGCCGGTCATCATCGCCGCGCCGCGCGCCACGTTCTTGACCCGCTCGTACAGTTCGGCCGCCTATGAATTGATGGGGGCGCGCACCAGGTACAGCACCTCGGCGCGGGCCTGCACCACGTTGGGCGAAATGCCGCCGCTGTTGGTCACGGCGTAATGCACGCGCGCGTCCGGCACCATGTGCTCGCGCAGGTAGTTCACGCCCACGTTCATCAGTTCCACGGCGTCCAGCGCGCTGCGGCCCAGATGCGGTGAATTCGCGGCATGCGCCGCGATGCCGCGGAAACGAAAATAGGCCTGGATGTTCGCCAGCGTGGACTGGTGGAAGATACCTGTGTGCGAAGCCGGATGCCAGGTCAAGGCAGCATCAAGCTCATCGAACAGGCCCTCGCGCGCCATGAAGGTCTTGCCCGACCCGCCCTCTTCCGCCGGACAGCCGTAGAAACGGATGGTACCCGGCAACTGATTGGCTTCCAGGAATTCCTTGACCGCCACGGCGGCAAAGTGCGCTGCCGTGCCCAACAGGTGATGGCCGCAACCATGGCCATTGCCATTGGGTGTTTCCGGCGACGGCTGGCACGCAAAGGCGCCGCTTTCCTGGCTTAGTCCGGACAGCGCGTCGTATTCGCCCAGGATGCCGATGACGGGACCACCCTGGCCGGCCTCGGCCACGAACGCAGTGGGAATGCCAGCCGCGCCGCGGGTGATGCGAAAGCCGGCTTCTTCCAGCATCGCCATGTGCAATTCGGCTGACTTGTGTTCGTCGTAGCGTAGTTCGGCCAAGCTCCAGATGCGGTCGCTCAGTTCCGCATAACGCCCGCTGCGCGCGTCGATGAACGGCGCGAGTTTGTCGATGGCACCCATGATCTCTCCTCTGCTGGTTTCGGCAGTTTCGATCATTTTTCGATTGGAGGCGAGCCTGTTCAAGCCCCCCTTCGCCGAGGCAGCTTCGATCAGCTCAGGGCCTTGACGATGGCCTCTCGCGCCAATCCGATGAATTCGCTTTCCCCGGCACGGGCAGGCAGCAAGCGAAATTCCACCGAGGGCAGCGCTGGCAAGCCAGGCGCATGCAAACGCGTGATCCCGGGCGCCAGGGCGGATTCATTCAGGCAGGCCACGCCCAGCCCGGCCGACACCGCCAACTGCAATCCCGCCACCCCTGAAGCCACATGCGCCACCGTGTAAGGCACGGCGCGCCGCGCAAGCTGCCGTTCCACGTACTGGCGCAATGCGCAGGTCTCCGGCAGCACCAGCAAGGGCAAGGCGGCATCTTCCGACGGCGCGCCTGAGCCTTCGGCCGTCATCCACAGCAGCGGCTCGCGGCGCAACAGCGCGCCCTGCGCGCGGGCGCGAGGCGCGCCGCGCTCCTGGATCGACATCGATATGCCCACGTCGATTTCGCCGCGCTCGTAGGCGGCCTCGATGGCGCCGCTTTTCATGATCGTCACGTGCAGCCGCACCTGCGGGTATTGCTCGTTCAAACGCCGCAGCATGCGCGCCACGTCGCCCGGCCGAAAGTAATCCGTAATGAACAGCCGCAGCTCGCCGCGCAGCGCCACGCCACGCAGATCCCGGTAGGCCTCGTCGCTCAAGGCCAGGATCGCGCGCGCATGTTGCAGCAGGCGTTCGCCCGCGGGCGTGGCCGTCACCCCGGTTTTGCCGCGCACCAGCAGGGCTTGGCCCGCGCGCTCTTCCAGTTTGCGCATCTGTTCGCTGACCGACGATTGCGACAGAAATACCTTCGGCGCCGCCGCCGTCAGGCTGCCCGCGTCCAGCACGGCGACCAAGGTGCGCAACTGGTCCAGATCAAAACCCGACATGGCTTTATCCAACGGATTAATCGATGGATGAAATCGTAAATTCCCGCTTTTCCGATGTCAAACGGGTTTCTACACTGGCCTTGTACCCTTCACAAACCGGAGCCTGTCATGCCCCATATCGTCGTACATCTTTCTGGCCAATCCGATCCCGCCATCAATCGCCGCGTCGTTGAATCCGTGGCCGGGCTGACCCAGTCCGTGCTGGGCAAGAAGCTGCCCGTCATCGCGATTACCTTGCAGCACATTCCGCACGATCTCTGGTTCATCGGCGGCACGCCGCTCTCCGAGCAGGGCAAGAACGCCTTTCACCTGGACATCAGCGTCACGGACGAAACCAATACCAAGGCCGAGAAGGCCCGCTTCATCAAAGAGATTTACGCGGCGTTTCAGGAAATTCTGGGCGAACTGCACGAATGTTCTTACGTGCATGTGATCGACGCGCGAGCGGCGGCGTATGGGTACGGCGGCGCCACACAGGAATACCGGCACCAGCAAAACGGCCTATAAGAAAAACGGTCTATAAGACGGCCCGCGTCATGAAAAAAGCCGCGCACCAGAAGGTGCGCGGCTTGTCTTGTGCGGGTAGCCAGAGCGAGTGTGGCCGTCGCTTCCGCTTAGGCGGATGCTTCGCGCGCGGCGCGCTTGCGTTCGTTTTCCAGCAGGTGGCGCTTGCGCAGACGGATCGACTTCGGCGTGATTTCCACGAGTTCGTCGTCGTCGATGAATTCAACGGCGTATTCCAGCGACATCTGAATCGGCGGAACCAGGCGCACGGCTTCGTCGGTACCCGAGGCGCGCACGTTCGTCAGTTGCTTGCCCTTGATCGGGTTCACAACCAGGTCGTTGTCGCGGCTGTGAATGCCGATGATCATGCCTTCGTACAGCGCATCGCCCGGGCTCACGAACATGCGGCCGCGATCCTGCAGCTTCCACAGTGCGTAGGCCACGGCGTCGCCTTGGTCCTGGCTGATCAGCACGCCGTTGCGACGCTCGCCGATCGAACCTTCCTTGACCGGGGCGTATTCGTGGAAGATGTGGCTCATCAAGCCCGTGCCGCGCGTCAGCGTCAGGAACTCGTTCTGGAAGCCGATCAGGCCACGGGCCGGGATCAGGTATTCCAGGCGCGTACGGCCACGGCCGTCCGGCTGCATGTCCTGCAGGTCGCCCTTGCGGCGGCCCAGTTCTTCCATCACGCCACCTTGGTGAGCGTCTTCAACGTCGATGGTCAGCGATTCAAACGGCTCGCACTTCACGCCGTCGACTTCCTTGAACACCACGCGGGGACGCGACACGGCCAGCTCGTAGCCTTCGCGGCGCATCGTTTCCAGCAGAATCGTCAGGTGCAATTCGCCACGGCCCGACACTTCGAACACCGTGTCGTCGCCCGTGTCGCGCACACGCAGCGCCACGTTGGACTTCAGCTCGCGATCCAGGCGGTCACGCACTTGGCGGCTGGTCACGAACTTGCCTTCGCGACCGGCCAGCGGCGACGTGTTCACCATGAAGTTCATGGTCAGCGTCGGCTCGTCGATGCGCAGCATCGGCAGGGCTTCCTGCGTGAGCACGTCGGTCACGGTGCAGCCAATGCCCAGCTCTTCGATGCCGTTGATCAGCACGATGTCGCCGGCTTCGGCTTCTTCCACCACAACACGTTCCAGGCCGTGGAACTTCTGGACCTGGTTGATGCGGCCCTTGCCGCTCTGGCCGTCGGGACCAAACTTGTAAGCCACTTCCATGCCGGGGCGCATGCGGCCACGGTTGATGCGGCCCACGCCGATCTTGCCGACGTAGCTGTTGTAGTCCAACGAGATGATCTGCATCTGCAACGGGCCGTTGGGATCGTCGTCACGCTGCGGCACGTGCTGCAGGATGGCTTCGAACAGCGGGCGCATGTTGCCTTCGCGCACGTCCGGGGTCAGACCGGCGTAGCCCGACAGGCCCGAGGCGTAAACCACCGGGAAGTCCAACTGCTCTTCGGTCGCGCCCAGCTTGTCGAACAGGTCGAACGTGGCGTTGATGACGAAGTCGGTGCGGGCGCCGGGGCGGTCAACCTTGTTAACGACCACGATCGGCTTCAGGCCCAGGGCCAGCGCCTTGCGCGTCACGAAAATGGTCTGCGGCATCGGGCCTTCAACGGCGTCAACCAGCAACAGCACGCCGTCAACCATGGACAGCACGCGCTCGACTTCACCACCGAAGTCGGCGTGACCCGGGGTGTCGACGATGTTGATGTGCGTGCCTTCGTATTCAACGGCACAGTTCTTGGCCAGAATCGTGATGCCGCGTTCTTTTTCCAGATCGTTCGAGTCCATGACCCGTTCAGTCAGCGCCTGGTTTTCGCGGAAGGTGCCGGATTGGCGCAGCAGCTGGTCGACCAGGGTTGTTTTACCGTGGTCCACGTGGGCGATGATGGCGACGTTGCGCAAGGCGCGAGTCATAGCGAGTCCTTTAAGGTCAGGGTGGAGGGCAGCAAGCCCTCCGGCAATTCGTTCAGTGCAAGCAATGCCTGCTTCGGGTCTGGCATGGCCTGCAAGGCTTCCAGCGCAACGGCGCGTTCCAGAGAAAAAGGCCCGACGTGCGTGCGCCGCAGCGCCGTCAGGTGGGCGTAACAGCCCAGCACGCGCCCGATGTCCTGGGCCAGTGTTCGGATGTATGTGCCTTTACTACAAGCCACATCGATCTCTGCCTGCGTCCCCGACAGGGACAACAGCTCGATGCGGTGAATCGTGATTTGACGCGGGGCCCGTTCCAGCTCGATGCCGGCGCGGGCGTACTCGTACAACGGCTTGCCGTCGCGCTTGAGCGCGGAGTACATCGGCGGAATCTGCTCGATCGTGCCCGAGAAACGTGACAGCGCGTCGCGCAGCGCTTGTTCGTCAACGGTAAAGCCCGGTTCGGCGGTTGACACGACATTGCCGGTCAGGTCGCCAGAATCGGTTTCGCTGCCAAATTGCAGCGTAGCGCGATACGCCTTGTCGGCGTTAAGCATCGCGCCGGAAATCTTGGTTGCGCGTCCCATGCAGCACACCAGCAAGCCGGTGGCGAAGGGATCCAGCGTGCCCGTATGACCGGCTTTCGCCGCGTCCATGGAACGCTTGGCGCGTTGCAAGGCGTGGTTGCTCGACAAACCTACGGGTTTGTCGAGCAACAGCACACCGTCGAGCAAAAGCCCGCGTCGTTTAGCCATCGTCGGAATCCGGTTGAAAAGCAGTGACGACAGCCCGATCAGGACTGGTCTTCAGGTTCGTCTGGCACGCCCGAGTGGGGGCCGGGCCGATTTGCGCGGTCGATGAGGATCGACATTTCGATGCCACGGGCGATTTGCTCGTCGTGGAAGAAGCGCAAAGTGGGGACAGTGTGAATATGCAGCAGCTTGTAAAGCTGGGAATGCAGCCAACCGGCTTTTTCGTTCAGCAAGGCGGTGGCGGCTTCGGGCTCGGCGCCCAAAACCGTGAACCACACCTTGGCATGCGCGTAGTCGGTCGACAATTCCACACCGGAGAGCGTGATCAGCCCAGCGCGAGACATATCGATTTCGCGCTGAATGATCTCCGCCAGATCCTTTTGGATCTGGTCGGCCAGCCGCAGATTGCGACCGGGGATGGCTTTGGACTTGTGACGGCTCATTAGCAATAATGCCTCGCGACGCTTTACAGCGTACGCGCGATTTCCTTGATTTCAAAGACTTCCAGTTGGTCACCCACCTGGATGTCGTTGTTGCCGCGCAGCGTAAGACCGCAATCGAAGCCCGATTTGACTTCCTTGACGTCGTCCTTGAAGCGGCGCAGCGATTCAAGATGCCCCGTCCAGGTAACCACGTTGTTGCGCAGCAGGCGTACCTGGGAATCGCGGCGGACGATGCCGTCAAGCACCATACAACCAGCGATGTTGCCAAGGCGCGAGATGCTGTAGACCTCACGGATCTCGACCAGGCCGATGATTTCTTCCTTCTTCTCGGGCGCCAACATGCCCGACATGGCCGCCTTAACTTCATCCACGGCGTCATAGATGATGTTGTAGTAGCGCACGTCGATGCCGTTGTTTTCGGCCAGCTTCTTGGCGCTTGCTTCCGCACGCACGTTGAAGCCGATCACGACCGCGTTCGAGGCGATAGCCAGGTTGATGTCGGTTTCCGAGATGCCGCCAACGGCCGCGTGCACCACTTGCACACGAACTTCGTCGGTCGACAGCTTGACCAGCGACTGCACCAGCGCTTCCTGCGAACCCTGCACGTCGGTCTTGACGATAAGCGTGAGCGTTTGCGTGCCCTCGCCCAGGTTGTCGAACATCGATTCCAGCTTGGCGGCCTGTTGGCGCGCCAGCTTGACGTCGCGGAACTTGCCTTGGCGGAACAGCGCGATTTCGCGCGCCTTGCGCTCGTCGGACAGCGCCATCAGTTCGTCGCCGGCGGCCGGCACTTCGGTCAGGCCTTGAATTTCAACCGGGATGGACGGGCCGGCCGATTGGATCGGCTTGCCGTTTTCGTCCAGCATGGCGCGCACGCGGCCAAAGCTTGCGCCGGCCAGCACCACGTCGCCGCGTTTGAGCGTGCCGCTCTGCACCAGGATCGTCGCGACCGGGCCACGGCCCTTGTCCAGACGGGCTTCGATGACCAGGCCCTTGGCGGGCGCGTCTTCCGGAGCCTTCAGTTCCAGCACTTCGGCTTGCAGCAGCAAGTTTTCGAGCAGGTCGTCGATGCCTTCACCGGTCTTGGCCGACACGCCCACGAAGGGCACGTCGCCACCGTATTCTTCCGGCACGACCTGTTCGGCAACCAATTCCTGCTTGACGCGTTCCGGGTTGGCCGACGGCTTGTCGATCTTGGTCACGGCCACGACCATGGGCACGCCCGCGGCCTTGGCGTGGTGGATGGCTTCGCGCGTTTGCGGCATCACGCCGTCGTCAGCGGCCACCACCAGGATCACGATGTCGGTCGCCTTGGCGCCGCGGGCACGCATGGCGGTAAACGCTTCGTGGCCCGGGGTGTCAAGGAAGGTCACCATGCCGCGTTCGGTTTGAACGTGGTAGGCGCCGATGTGCTGCGTAATGCCGCCGGCTTCGCCCGCGGCAACCTTGGCGCGGCGGATGTAATCCAGCAGCGAGGTCTTGCCGTGGTCGACGTGGCCCATGACGGTAACAACCGGGGCGCGCGGCAGTTGCTCGGCTTCGGACACCGTTGCGGAGATGTCCAGGAACGCTTCCGGGTCATCCAGCTTGGCGGCGATCGCGACGTGGCCCAGTTCTTCAACCACGATCATGGCCGTTTCCTGGTCCAGTACCTGGTTGATGGTGACCATCTGGCCCAGCTTCATCAGATGCTTGATGACTTCGGCAGCCTTTACGGACATCTTGTGAGCCAGATCGGCCACGCTGATGGTTTCCGGCACGTGCACTTCGCGAGCAATGAATTCTTGCGGCGCGGGCTCGTTGCGGCGGTCGTTCTGCTGGTTGCGGCCACCACGGCCGCCGCCCTTGCCACCACCCTTGCCACCTGCACGCCAGCCGTCACGGCTGGCCGGGGCTGCGGGCTTGTCGGCCGGTTTCTTGCGCGAGGCGTCATCAGACCAGGTCGAAGCGACTTCGGCGGTCTTGATGGTCTTCTTCGTACCGGGAGCGGCGGGCTTGGCGTCTTTCTTGGCGCCGGGCGTAGCACCCGGCTTGGCGGCCGGCTTGTGCAGCGTGCCCGAAATCGGAGCAGCGGCGGCGGCGGGCGCCTCCGGCTCGGGGGCACGCAATACCTTGCGCGGACGGTTCAGCATTTCGCGCAGCGCGGCGGCTTCAGCCTCGGCGGCACGGCGGGCCTCATCGCGGCCACCCGACGTAGCGGAGGCGGCAAGCGGCGGGCCGGCGCGGCGGTTGTCGGCACGATTGCCCACCCGGACGGGGGGCGTGGCCGGCGCGGGCGCGGCGGACTGCACAGGTTCGGACTTCGCGGCAGGCTGCGCCTGGGCGATCGGCGCATTGGCCTGGGGGGAAGGTGTTTCGGACTTATTGGCTAGCACAACGGGTTCCGGCTTGGCTTCTTCAGCCGTGGGCTCGGTGGATTCAGTCTTAACTTCGGGCTTGGCCTCTTCGGCCACGGGCTCGGCAGGAGCAGGCGCCGGCGTCGGTTCGGGTTCAGGCTGGGCCTGGACTTCGACGGCTTGCGCCTCGACGGTGGCGGGCACTTCGGCCGCGACGGATTCAACAGGCGCAGGCGCTTCAACCGGCGCGGGCGCTTCTACAGCAACAGGCTCTTCCGCCTCGACGGGGGCCGGAGCCTCCGCTTGGACGGGCGTGGCTTCGCGGGGCTCGGCCACGGCAGGAGCCTCGGGTGCAGCCGGCGCGGACACCTGCTGCTCTTCTTCAACAGCAACTTCATCTTCGGCACGCGCGGACGCGGCCTGCTCCAGGGCAATTTCGGAGGGATCACGCTTGACGAACACGCGCTTCTTGCGCACTTCGACCTGAATCGTGCGCGAGCGGCCGGTGGCGTCAGCCTGCCGGATCTCGGACGTCTGGCGGCGCGTCAGGGTGATCTTCTTGCCTTCGGTCGCGCCATGGGCGCGGCGCAGCGATTCGAGCAATTTCGCCTTGTCGCTGTCGGTGACGGAATCGTCAACCGATTTGAGGTCAACACCAGCCGAGCGCAGCTGATCCAGCAGCACATTGGCAGGCATTTTCAGCTCGGTAGCGAACTGGGCGACGGTGTTACTCGACATTAGGCTCTCTCTTCCCTATATGCAGCAATTACAAACAACGTGAACTTGCGGTGGATGAATCCAGCACTACCCACCGCAGACCCGTGTCCTTATGGTTATTCTTCGTCGAACCAATGGGCACGGGCACGCATGATGAGGTCGCTGGCTTCCTGCTCGGTCAAGCCGGCGATTTCCGCCAGTTCGTCCGTTGCCAATTCGGCCAGATCATCTCGCGTATGCACTTGGCGCTCGGCCAGCTTGGCAGCCAGCTCTTGCGTCATGCCTTCGAGTTCAAGCAAATCCTGTGCGGTCTCAAGGCGCTCTTCCTGGGCAATTGCCTCAGTCAGCAGCGCATTGCGGGCACGGGCACGCAATTCATTGATGGTGTCTTCGTCAAACGCTTCGATTTCCAGCAGTTCCTGCATGGGTACGTAAGCGATTTCCTCGATACCGGTGAAACCTTCGTCGATCAGGATGTCGGCGACTTCCTCATCAACGTCCAACTTGCTCATGAACGTGGTACGCAGACCCGAGCGCTCGACTTCCTGGCGGTTCAGGCTTTCTTCCGGCGTCATGATGTTGATCTGCCAGCCAGTCAGCTCGGACGCCAGGCGCACGTTCTGACCCTTGGCGCCAATGGCCTTGGGCAGGTTTTCCTCGTCGACGACGACGTCCATCGCATGCTTGTCTTCGTCAACGACGATCGATTCGACGTTGGCCGGCGCCAAGGCGCCAATGACAAACTGCGCGGGGTCTTCCGACCACAACACGATGTCGACCTGTTCGCCGCCCAGCTCGTTGCGCACCGCGGTGACACGCGAACCGCGCATGCCCACACACGTGCCGATCGGATCGATACGCTTATCGTATGCCACCACGGCGATCTTCGCACGCACACCCGCATCGCGAGCGGCGGCCTTGATTTCCAACAGACCCTGCTCGATTTCGGGAACTTCGTTCTCGAACAACTGGCGAATGAACTCGGGCGAGGTGCGCGACAGAATCACTTGCTGGCCACGCGCGGCGTGGTCAACACGCAACACGAAGGCGCGGACGCGGTCGGCAACCCGGAGGTTTTCCTTCGGGATCATTTCGGAACGCGGCAGGCGCGCTTCGATCTTGCCCGTTTCGACAATGGCGTCGCCCTTGTCCATGCGCTTGATCGTGCCGGACACAATGGTCTCGCCACGGTCCAGGAAGTCGTTCAGCACCTGTTCGCGTTCGGCGTCACGGATTTTTTGCAGGATGGCCTGCTTGGCCGCCTGCGCGCCGATACGGCCGAATTCGATGGGCTCAAGCGGCTCTTCGATGTATTCGCCTTCCTGGATATCAGGAACGATTTCCTGCGCATCCGACAGCATTTCCTGCTTGTCGGGCTCTTGCAGGCCCGCTTCGTCGGGCACTACCAGCCAGCGGCGGAAGCCCTCGTGATCGCCGGTTTCCCTATCGATGGCGACACGAATGTCCGCATCATCCTTGAAGCGCTTTTTCATGGCCGAGGCCAGCGCGCTTTCCAGCGCACCGAACACGACGTCACGCGTGACGTTCTTTTCACGCGCCAAGGCATCGACCAACAGAAGAATTTCGCGACTCATCGCTTTTGGCCCTTGAAATCCAGAACGGGATCCAGTTTTGCACGTTCGATATCTTCGACCGTGAAATTCAACACCTGGACTTCGTTCTTTTTTGCCTCAAATTCGAGACCGAACACGGTCTTGTGCATGCCAGCATCGGCGTCCGAGGCGGCGGCGTCGTCCTCGGGCACGGTCAACGTGCCGGAGAAAACCTTACGTCCGTCTAATGCCTCACGTAGCTTGATCTCGATGCGCTCGCCTGCAAAACGGCGGAATTCAGCCTCGTTGCGCAACGGGCGATCAATGCCCGGCGAACCGACTTCCAGCCGTTTGTAGTCAACGTTCTCGACCTCAAACACCCGCGACAATTGGCGGGATACCTGCTCACAGTCTTCGATGCGCACACCGCCGACCCGATCGATCGTTACGCGCAAAAGGCCCAGGGCGGCACGCTCGACGTCCACGAGTTCGACGTCCATGCCGGCCAGAGCCTCTTCGGTCAATGCGAATAAATCAGCCATATACTCAAAAAAAATGGGCTGCACGCCCAGCCCACCGATATTGCGCAGAGCCCAGCCGCTTCCCTACTACACGTAAGGAGCAATGCTGGGCAGCGCCCTATATTGCGACCTAATTTGATGCGCCACGGGTTGTCCCAACCCTGCCTGCCCAAACCCAAACCCAAACCTTCAGGTCCGGCGACACTTGGCGCATATCCGATGCCAACTACTATTGAACTGCGCTATGCATTGTCTTGCCTTGCATTGCCGTGCCTTGCATTGCCGTGCCTTGCCTTGCGCGCCAACTTGATCATTGGCTGCCCGGCTAACTCAAGCCCGTGCATTTCTGCTCCGTTGCATTAGCCGATTTAGCACTGCCCCCGCGATTTAGCCCTGCGCTTTCACCCGCTCTTGCCAACTACCAGCCAGAGTCGGGATACAAAAGGCAATGACGCGAAGCCATGAAAACCATTGATTTTACCAGATAAACAGGAAAAACGCCTGATTCATCTAGGGCTTACGCTTATACGGGACATATCGCGGCCAGCGGCGCGATCAACGCGCCACTGAGAGGCAAATCAACGGCCTTGACGACCACGCCCACCCATGACGCCCAAGCGGGATTCATGCGCCGACGCGCCGCGAGGTTGCCAATCGTCGCCACGCGGTGCCGACGAAGCGGCGCGCGGTGCACGCGGCTTGCCGCCCGCACCCGGGCCCTTATTGGCCGCCGGACCGCCCGCATTGCGCGGCCCTTCAGACTTGTTTCCGCCACGGCCACCCGCAGCCGCGGACTTGCCATTCCGGCCACCGTTGCCGCCGCGCGCGCCTTGCGGCTTGCCGCCCGGCTTGCCACCGGAAGGCTTGCGGCCACCACCCACCTGGCCTTCAGCCACATTGCCGACAACACCGGCATCAGCCGACGCCACATTGCCCGGCTGCCCACCCGCTGCCGCCGCACGCGGACCGCGCGGCCCACGCGGCTTGCCGCCCATCTTGCCAGCAGGTTTGGCGCCCGGCTTACCGCCCGGCTTGCCATCAGGACGACCGCCGCCCGCCGATGCCGAGCGACCACCGCCGGGCTTGCCGCCCTTGCGATTGCCGCCAGGGCCTTCCGCAGCAAGCGGATGGCCATTGGCATAGCCGCCGGCGATCATCAGGCCGGTACCGAACGGGTCCGACGGACACGCCGCCGCTTGCCCCGCACTGCCCAAGCGGCCGCCTTGCAGCTTGCCGCGACGGCCGATACGGGCGCCATTCATGCCATTGCGATCCATGGTGCCAAAGCCCGGGGGCAGCGCGCTGTCATGAGATTGGGGCTGCTTCGAACGGCGGCGATTGCCACCCGATTCGTCGTCATCACGCAACAGTCCAAGCTGGACCATCAGTGCGGTGACCAACGAGCCATCCAGCTCTTCCCAACGACCACGACGCAAGCTGCGGGGCAGCACCACATCGCCGAAGCGGGTTCGGATCAGTCGGCTGACGGTTACGCCAACCGCCTCGAACATACGGCGCACTTCACGGTTACGCCCTTCCTGCAAGGTGACGCGGTACCAGCGATTGCTGCCGTCGCCACCCAGATAATCCAGCGCCCCGAAAGCCGCCACACCATCTTCCAGCTCAATGCCGTCAACCAGCGACTGGCGTTGCGCCTCGTCCATTTCGCCCAGCACACGGACGGCGTATTCACGCTCGGTGCCGTAACGGGGGTGCATGATGCGGTTGGCCATGTCGCCAGACGTCGTGAAGATCAGCAGACCTTCCGTATTCAAGTCCAGGCGCCCCACCGACAACCACTTGCCCGTGCGCAGCTTGGGCAGGCGGGCGAACACGCTGGCGCGTCCAGCCGGATCGTCGTGGCTGACGATTTCGCCCGCAGGCTTGTGATACAGGATCACGCGCGGCGGCTTCTTGGTGTTGGTCCGCATGATGGGCTTGCCGTTCACGCGAACCTGATCATTGGGCGCCACGCGCTGGCCGATGTGAGCCGGCTCGCCGTTGACCGACACCCGGCCGGCCACAATCAGCTCTTCCATCTCGCGGCGCGAGCCGATGCCGGCATCCGCCAGCACCTTGTGCAGCTTGGGCATGACCGAATCGCTGTTCAGGTACTTGCCCAGGCGTTGTTCCATGCGGTCAGCGTTGTCAAGATACGACAGCGCCTGCTCCGCCTCTTGCTCGCCGCCACGAGAGTCTGCTGACTCGACCGATGCGGCGGCGGCCGGTTGGCCCTCTGCAGCCGGTGCCTGCTCTGCCGCGGCATCGCCACGACGGCGGCGAAAAGGCGTCCTTAGCTTGCGACCACGCCCACGCGCGCCGGCCTCGCCTTCAGCTGCCGATTCGCGCACGGGGGAGGAGTCCGGCTGACCGTTGGAAGCGGTGTCATCCGAACGGGGATTGTCGTCCTGCATTGCTGTATTCGTTGTCACTGGGACAGCTCCGAATTTCAAACTTGGGTAGGCCTGCCAGGGGCGGGCTCGTCATCATCAGGGGACGCCGAATCGTGGCCAGCGCCAGGCTGCGCCGGATCCACGTCGTCCGAGGCCGAGGAAGCGGCATCGGTTTCGGGCCGAACAGGATCATCAAGGCCGAAATCGGGCTCATGCCCAGCCGCGCCAGGCGCTGCGTGATCGGTCTCGTCAATCGGGTCGGTCGGTTCCGCGTGTTTTGCGTTCTCGACACTTTCCTTTGCAGCACCGGCCTCAGTGGGGTCGGCGGCCATATCGGAAATGTCGTTGCCGGCTCTGTCGTCGGGAAAACCGGACAGGTTCGGCGTATTGGACAAGCCTTCGGCTTGCTCCCGGACGGTGGGTTCGTCGTCGGGATTCGCGCCTTCTTCTGTGCGCGAAACGACGGATTCTACGCTATCGACCGGGTCTATGGGTGCATCCTGTGCCGAAACTGACAATTCCGCAACTGGGATATCGTCATTTTCCGGCACTTGGTCCGCATTTTCGATGGCAAATTCACCCTGAGCCCCCTCGTCGCCATCGACGCCGAGCGCAGCCGAATCGCTTACCCCTTCGGAGGCAACCTCCGCGCCCGCCGATTCATCCACGGGCGTGGCGCCCTCGCCCGTCAATTGCTGCACCTCACCCAGATCCAAGCCCGCCAGCGCGGCGGCGGCATGGGCGGATTCCAGGGGCGGCAACTCATCCAGCGCTCGCAGGCCGAGATCGTCCAGGAAATGGCGCGTGGTCCCGAACAGAGCCGGACGACCCGGCGCATCGCGGTGCCCGATCACCTCGATCCAGCCTCGATCTTCCAGGGCTTTCACGATTTGCGACGACACGGTCACGCCGCGTATGTCTTCGATATCGCCCCGGGTTACGGGTTGGCGCCAAGCCACGATGGCCAGCGTCTCCATGACGGCTCGTGAATACTTGGGCGGCTTTTCGGGACTGAGCCGCTCAAGATAGCGCTGCATATGCGGACGACTTTGAAATCGCCACCCGCTCGCCAGTTGCACAAGCTCCAGGCCGCCATCGGCCCAGTTGGCTTGCAGCGTCTCCAACAGCCCGCGCAGCTTGCTGTTGTCAAACTGCTCATCGTCCCCGAATAGCTTGCGCATATCGGACAGTTGCATCGGCTGCACCGCGCATAACAACGCGGTTTCCAGCACGAGTATTGCCTCGCTATCGTTCATCGACATTCAAATTCAAAAGGGCTAACTTGCACCAGGTGGAAAATAAGGTTAATATTCTTTTCTCAGACGCGGGGTGGAGCAGTCTGGCAGCTCGTCGGGCTCATAACCCGAAGGTCGTAGGTTCAAATCCTGCCCCCGCAACCAAATTGATCAAGGCCTGGCGAATGCGCCGGGCCTTTTTCATTTGCGCTGAAATAATGCATTCCGCAATCCGGGCCACAATCCGGCCGCAATTTTTGCCGCAGGCAGAGAAAAGAAAAGCGCGAACGGCCTGTACAACAAAGACAAACCAGGCAATAGCGGACACCACCGGACCCACATCAACACCAACTTGCCGGTCCGCCACGCATGGAGACCCGCGATAGACGACATTGACGAGCGTAGTGTTCACAAGGTTCCTGGAGTTCTGCGTTGATTGCCATGCGCGACGCGCATACGCGGAAGCGGGCACGTCGGTCAAGATAGGGCAATGTGCCTGCCGCTTCGTATCGCGGCAAACGCCTTAAGCAAATTCTGGAAAAGCTGGCATCAATGGCCAACAAGCCTGCGGGACACGCCGGAACCCGGCGCCTTCGTCCTGCGGCAATCAGTATCAAGGACCCGGATCATCAGGCTTGGGGCCGGGTATTGCGGCTAACCGCCCCTGCCTTCCCCCACGCTAAGACCCGCCTTGCCATGCTGCGGCCAGATCTTGACCAGACTTACGATTCTTGGATATTTTTGAAGACTACATGCTAGCGGACATTGGCTTGAACCAAACCGTCCACACATTTCCGAAATTATACCGCCATAACCCGAGCCCTCAAGAGCGGGAATCCGCATCGCGGCGTGCCGCATTCAGGCGCCGGGCCTATCCCAGGGTGCCGAACCCAGCCGTTCAACCAGGAAGTCCAGCATGGAACGCAGTATCAGGGGCATCTGCCGACGGGATGCGTAAACACCATAAATGCCGAGTTCCTGCGGTTTGCATTGCGGCAGAATCGCCTTCAAACGACCCGCTGCAATATATTCGGTTGCGCAATAAGTGGGCAACATTGCAATACCCGCCCCTTCCAACGCGGCGCTCAACAGCACGGACGCCTCATTGGCGCTGATATTGCCACTCACCGGCACATCCACGGGCTGGCCGTCGCGCTCGAAACGCCACAGGCTTTTGCCAAAATAAGAGTGGGTCAGGCAGTTTCGCAAAGACAGGTCTTCGATCCGCGCCGGCAGCCCTTCGCGAGACAGATATTCGGGCGATGCGCACACCACCGACCGGCACACCGCCAGCTTGCGGGCAATCAGGTTGGGATCCAGGTCGTTCGTGATGCGCACCGCCAAATCAACTCGCTCTTCGACCAAGTTGACGGCTCGCTCGACCAACATCAGATCGACCGACGTGTCCGGGTGCAGTTTGACGTAGTCAGTCACCACCTTCGCAAGGTGACGCGAACCAAAAGACATGCTGGTGGTAACCCGCAACAGCCCACGCGGTGTGTCTTCGGGGGTGGAAACCGCACTGCGCAGATCACCCACCATATCCAGCATTTGCCGGCAGCGCGGCAGCGTCTCTGCCCCCGCAGGCGTGAGGCTCAAACGGCGCGTCGTGCGATGCAGCAAGCGCACCCCGACCCACTGCTCCATTTCCGCCAGATAGCGCGACACCATTGCGCGCGACATATCCAAATGAATTGCCGCTGCCGACAAACTCCCCCGGTCAGCAACCTCCACGAACACCTGCATCGCCTTCAAACGATCCATGATTGTCTCGGTTCTTGCATCAGACCGTACCGGTTATACCGTATTTCTGTGCAACATCCGCGCCCAAATGGCGACATTTTGAGCACCGGGGCGCGCAGCGGGATCAGGCTCAGCTCAATCCGGCAACTGCCCCAGCGCGGCACTCACCGCCCCGCGAACCTCATCAATATCCAGGCCACGCACGATATAGACCAGACTCGAGGCTCGGCCATCGCTTGGCCATTGCGCCAGCATCCGCAAGGGATACAGCTCGCCATGCACGCCGTGCACCTCACAAGGCAGCGTTTCCCCTTCAAAACAAACCAAGCCCTTCATCCGCAGAATGGCCTGACCAAAGCGCTCCTGTATCAGAGAAACGCCCGCAAGGAACGCCGCCCGCCCCACCGGGACAGACAGGACCACTGAAAAACTACTCACGTCCGCATGCCGACCGGACGCGGGTCGCGAAAAAGCCTGCAACCAGTTCGACAGCGCAACACCATCGCGCCGCATGCGTGTGTCCGGCCCCTCGCGCAGAACGCCGGCCAAGGGCGAGTCCTGACGCTGCACGCAGCGTTGCGCACCCGGGTTGATCGCAACGACCGCCTGCTCGACTCGTCGCAATTGCGCGGCGTCCGCCAAGTCTGATTTGCTCAACACGACAGTATCGGCCAGGGCCAATTGCCGCGCCGCCTCGGGCTGGGTCGCCAATTGCATTTCGCCGTGGCGCACATCCACCAGCACGATCGCGCCGCGATACACATAGCGCTCGGAGAGGAACCTATCGTGCTTGAGCATGAAAAGCGTTGAGGCAGGATCCGCCAGCCCGCTGGTTTCAATGATCACGTGGCGAAACGGCTTGATCCGGCGGCTGACCGCCAGCATGAAGAGCTCGCGCAGGGTGTCGACCACCGCGCCACTGACCACGCAGCACAGGCAGCCGCCCTCGATGAGCACGACATTAGCGGGCGCCAATCTGACCAGATGATGGTCCACACCAATGTCGCCATACTCGTTAACGACAACGACAGCATCCGAATAAGCTGGCTCGTGCAGCAAGCGGTTGAGCAGCGAGGTCTTGCCGCTACCCAGAAAACCCGAGAGCACTGTCACGCCGATGCGCTTGTCTTCTTTCTGCTCGCCCTCTTTCAGCCCATCGTCTTCCATCACTCGCCCCGAAAGAACCAAAAAGAAGAGAAAAACAAAAAGGGCCACCCGCTTTCGCGAGTGGCCCTTCTGTTCGGCTTGGGTCCGTGAGCTTTAGCATCTTTCCTGGCTACAGCTTGTTGACCTAGAATTTCTTTTGGCTCCCCGAGCTGGGCTCGAACCAGCGACCTGCGGATTAACAGTCCGTCGCTCTACCGACTGAGCTATCGGGGATCTGCCAAGAACGCAATTATGACCTAAATTTTTGGCGCATGCAAATCTCGATTTTTTTGAGGATTTTTGGGCCGATCGTTTCCCATCGCCAAAAAACTCTGATATGATTTCGGTCTTTCCAGATCAGGCCCCATAAACAGGGCGAAAAACTGGGAAGAACAAAGATGTTTTGCTTAACCTTTGGCGCCGGTGAAATCCTGATTTCAGCACGCAAAAATTGAAGCAAATGGTCTTGCCGGCATAGCTCAGTTGGTAGAGCAGCGCATTCGTAATGCGAAGGTCGTAGGTTCGACTCCTATTGCCGGCACCAAATTCTAAAAGCAGCCCTCTCGGGCTGCTTTTTTCATTTCCGCGCCAGAACATTCCCTGCACCCTGGCCAGCTTGGGAACTCCACCCGCCCACCGCGCATCCAACTTGCTGGATTCCATTCAGCCAAGCGAAGACCACCATGCGCATCCTCCTCGTTGAAGACGACCTCATGATCGGTGAAAGCGTGCTGGATTGCCTGCGCGCGGAACACTATGCCGTTGATTGGGTCAGGGACGGCAACGCCGCCGAACTGGCGCTGCGCACCGATACGTATGACCTCATCCTGCTGGACCTGGGCCTGCCCAAGCGCGACGGCCTGGCCTTGCTGCGCGACCTGCGCACTCGCAAAGACCGCACGCCGGTGCTGATCGCCACAGCCCGTGATGCCGTCAGCGACCGTATTGCAGGGCTGGATGCCGGCGCGGATGACTACATCGTCAAGCCCTACGATGTGGATGAATTGCTGGCGCGCATGCGTGCCCTGATCCGCCGCAGCGCCGGCCGCGCCGAGCCTGTGTTCGAGCATGACGGCATCACCATCGACCCGCAGGCGCACGCCGCGATGGTGGATGGCACGCCCGTGGCGCTGACGGCCCGCGAGTGGGCCGTGCTGGAGCCGCTGATCTCGCGCCCCGGCATGATCTTTTCGCGCGCGCAACTGGAAGAAAAACTCTACAGCTGGAAAGAGAGCGTCAGCAGCAACGCGGTTGAGGTTTATATTCATGGCCTGCGCAAAAAACTCGGTCCGGACTTGATTCAGAACGTCAGAGGCGTCGGCTATGTCATTCCCAAAGCATGAGCATCAGGCTTAGCAGTTCACTACGCGCCCGCCTGCTTTTCTTTCTACTGGCCGCCATCGTGGTCGGCGCGCTGGCGCAGGGCGCGATCGCCTATCGCAGCACACTGGCCCAGGCCGACGACATTTTCGATTCGCTGCTGCAACGCACCGCGCTATCTCTGGGTACGGGCGACGGCCTGCTCAGCACCGGCCCCACGCAAAGCCGGGGCGCTGCAACCCCCATGGCCGATGACCTGATCATCCAGATCTGGACACCGGACGGCTTGCGCGTCTTCAATTCCCGTTCTCGCCGCCCCCTGCCCGACCAGATCGTGCTGGGCTTTTCCGATGCGCGAATGGAAGGCACCACGTATCGCGTGTATGCGCTGGCCACCCCCTTCCAGGTGATTCAGGTGGCGCAAGACATGGCCGTGCGCAAGCACATGGCACGCGAACTCGCGCTGCGCACCATCGCCCCCATCGCGGCGGCGTCGCCGTTGCTGATGCTGATTGTGTGGTGCGTGGTCAGTTGGTCCCTGCGGCCGGTCAAGCGTGCGCGCGCGCAGGTGGCGGCACGCCAGCCCGAAGACCTGTCGCCCGTCAATGTGCAAGGGCTGCCCGACGAGATCCGCCCCCTGATCCTGGAACTGAACCTGTTGTTGGAGCGGATGCGCGGCGCCTTCGCTCAACAGAAACAGTTTGTGGGCGACGCGGCGCACGAACTGCGCTCACCGCTGGCCGCGCTGCGACTGCAATTGCAGGCGCTGCAACGTGCGGGCGACCCGGAAACCCGCCTCGTGGCGGAACAGCGGCTGGCGGCGGGCATTGACCGCGCCACCCGGCTGGTCGAGCAATTGCTATCCATGGCCCGCCACGAGAGCGCGGCTGAACAGACGCCGGCCGGCCCCGTGGACCTGGCCGATGTGCTACGCCAGGCCCTGTCCGAGACCTTGACGCAGGCCAATGCCAAGTCCATCGCCGTCGACCTGGAAGGTGCGCTTGACGCTCGCGTGCAAGGTCACCGTGACGCGCTGGTCTTGTTGGCCCGCAACCTGTTGGACAACGCCATCAAGCACTCGCCTACCGGCGGGCGCATCCGGCTGCGCCTGGAAACGTCGCCGGACACAGCGGCTTTCATCATTGATGACGAAGGCCCCGGCATCCCGCGCGCCGAACGCGAGCGCGTGTTTGACCGCTTCTATCGTGCCGAGGGCAACACGCAGCACGGCAGCGGACTGGGGTTGTCGATTGTGCGTGCCATCGCCGACCAGCATCACGCCGAGATTTTCCTTGACGATGCGCCCGGCGGCCAAGGGCTGCGCGCCCGCGTGGAATTTCCGCTGTCGCGTTGAGAACGACGAAATAGCGACAGGACCACGCGATTTAAGATTCCCCTAAGTGTCAGGCCCGAAGATAGCGCCATGTCCTCAAACATGAACGCAGGAGCCGACATGAAGACCTCGCAACTGAAACCCTCGCGCCTGATGCTGGCGCTGCTGGCCGCTGGCGCCATTGGCGGCGCTGGCGCAACCGCCGTGATGGGCGGCGTGTCGATGGCGGCCAACGCGCCGACCGCGATCGCTGCCCCGCAGTCCATCAATACCTCCAGCCCGCCCAACTTCGCGCAGATTACCCGCGATTTTGGACCGGCCGTCGTCAACATCAGCGTCAGCGGCACCCGCAAGGTGTCGGCCAATGATGATGACCCCTTCGCCCAGTTCTTCGGCCAGATTCCTGGCGCGCGCGGCGGCATGCCGTCGCGTGAAGTGCCGATGCGCGGCGAAGGCTCGGGCTTCATCATCAGCAATGACGGCATCATCCTCACCAACGCGCACGTCGTGCAGGATGCAAAGGAAGTCACCGTAAAGCTGACCGACCGCCGCGAATACAAGGCGAAAGTGCTGGGCGCCGACCCCCAGACCGACGTGGCCGTGCTCAAGATCGACGCCAAGAACCTGCCGGTGGTCAAGGTGGGCGACGTCAATCAATTGCAGGTAGGTGAATGGGTGCTGGCCATCGGCTCGCCTTATGGCCTGGAGAACACCGCCACCGCGGGCATCGTCAGCGCCAAGGGCCGTTCGCTGCCGGACGACACCTCGGTGCCCTTCATCCAGACGGACGTGGCGGTCAACCCGGGCAACTCGGGTGGCCCGCTGTTCAACGACCGCGGCGAAGTCGTGGGCATCAATTCGCAGATCTACAGCCGCACCGGCGGCTTCCAGGGCCTGTCGTTCTCGATTCCCATCGACGTGGCCTACAAGATCAAGGACCAGATCCTGGAGCACGGCAAGGTGCAGCATGCGCGCCTGGGCGTGACGGTGCAGGAAGTAAATCAGGATCTCGCCAATTCGTTCAAGCTGGATTCGCCGTCCGGCGCGCTGGTGTCCAGCGTGGAGAAAGGCAGCGCCGCCGCCAAGGCCGGCTTGCAGCCCGGCGACGTGGTCAGGCAGATCAACGGCAAGACCATCGTGTCCTCTGGCGACCTGGCATCGATGATCACGTTGGCGTCGCCCGGCGAAAAGATCAAGCTGGACATCTGGCGCGCCGGCGCCCCGAAGGAACTCGTCGCCACGCTGGGCGGCATACCCAAGGACAAGACGCAGACGGCATCCGGCGATCAGGAAGTGCAACGCGGCCAACTGGGCTTGGCGCTGCGCCCCCTGAGCCCGCAGGAACAGCAGGCGTCAGGCACCGAAGGATTGCTGATCGAGCGCTCCGCCGGGCCGGCCGCCAAGGCGGGCATTGAACCGGGTGATGTGCTGCTGTCGCTCAATGGCGTGCCGGTGCACAACATCGGGCAAGTGAAGGAAGCGCTGTCCAAGGCAGGCAAGACCGTTGCCCTGCTGGTACAGCGCGGCGAAGACAAGATCTTCGTGCCGGTGCAGATCGGCTAAGCCTTCCTGCCGGCTTCCCGGGTTTACTCCGCGTCGGGCTGCTTGCCCGGCGCGGCGTCTGCGAAGGCCGGCAATTCGCGGCAGGCGGCATCGATGCGCATCACGTTCGGCATGGCCGACAGGTCGCAGTCGAAACGCTGGGCATTGGCCACCTGCGGCACCAGGCAAAGGTCGGCGATGGTCGGCGTGTCGCCGTGGCAAAAGCGGCCCGTGGCACTGGAACGCGCCAACTGCGCTTCCAGGGCTTCCAGGCCTTGTTCCACCCAGTGCTTGTACCAAGCCGTCTTCGCGGCTTCGTCCACGCCCAGCGTGTGCTTCAGATACTTCAGCACGCGCAGGTTGTTCAAGGGATGCGTGTCGCACGCAATGCCCAGAGCCAGGTCGCGCACCCGCGCGCGGCCAATCGCATCGGACGGCAACAGCGGCGTCTGGGGATGCGTTTCTTCCAGGTATTCGATGATGGCAAGCGATTGGCCGATGACGGCCTCGCCATCGATCAGGGTCGGCACCAGCGCGGTCGGATTCAGCTTGCGGTATCCGTCCGACAACTGTTGGCCGCCATCCTTCAGCAGATGCACGGGCAGGTATTCATACGTCAGCCCTTTCAGGTTCAGGGCGATGCGCACGCGGTACGCAGCCGAGCTGCGGAAATAGCTGTACAACTGCATGAAGTCTCCTTGATGTTTTCCGGCGCCGCGCACAAGCGGCGCCTGCCTATTCCAGCGATTCCGTCTGCACGGCCTTGCGCGACAAGCCCTTGGGCAACGGAAAGGCCACATTCTCTTCCAGGCCGGGCATGGTGCGCACCGACACCGCGCCCAATTCCTTGACGCGGTCGATGACCTGCTGCACCAGGATCTCAGGCGCGGATGCGCCCGCCGTCACGCCGATGCGCTTGCGGTCCACCAGCCAGGCCGGGTCGATGGAATGCGCACCGTCAATCAGGTAGGACGCCACGCCCTTGCGCTCGGCCACTTCGCGCAGGCGATTGGAGTTAGAGCTGTTCGGGCTGCCCACGACCAACACCAGGTCGCACTCGGGCGCCATCACCTTGACCGCATCCTGGCGGTTCTGGGTGGCGTAGCAGATGTCGCTTTTCTTGGGTTCGACAATGCTGGGAAAACGCGCCTTCAAAGCCTGCGAGACCGCCGCCGCGTCATCCACGGACAAGGTCGTCTGCGTGACGTAGGCCAGGTTTTCAGGGTCGTTTACCTGAAGGCCCGCGACGTCGTCCACGGTTTCAACCAGGTACATGCCGCCTTGCGCCTGCCCCAGCGTGCCCTCGACTTCGGGATGGCCCTTGTGGCCGATCATGATGATCTCGCGGCCGGCGGCGCGCATGCGAGCCACTTCAATATGAACCTTGGTCACCAGCGGGCAGGTGGCATCAAACACCTGCAGCCCGCGCGACTCGGCTTCTGCCCGCACCGCCTTGGATACGCCGTGGGCCGAGAACACGACGATGGCGCCCGCGGGCGCGTCATCCAGTTCGTCGATGAAGATCGCGCCCTTGGCGCGCAGGTCTTCCACCACATAGCGGTTGTGGACGATCTCATGGCGCACGTAGATCGGAGCGCCATGCAGTTCGATCGCGCGCTCGACAATGTCGATGGCGCGGTCCACGCCGGCACAGAAGCCGCGCGGCTGGGCCAGCACGACTTCGGCGTCGGAGGCGGTAACGGCCTTGCTCATCAGAGAACTCCCAGCAGCGCCACGTCCAGTTGCAAGCGGACGCCCGCAAGCGGATGGTTGAAGTCGAACAGCGCCGACTCATCGTTGATTTCTTTCAGCACACCCGAATAGCGCCCGCCGTTGGGCGCGGTGAATTCCACCAGGTCGCCCGGCTCGAACGTCGCATCGGCGCCCGCGTGTTCGGCAAGCATCGCGCGCGTGACCCGCTGGATCAGCTCGGGATTGCGGTCGCCATAGGCGTCCGCCGGCTCCAGAGTGACGCTGAACTTTTCGCCTTCGGCATGACCGATCAGCGCGGCTTCCAGCCCAGGCGCCCACTGGCCGCTGCCCATTTGCAGCGTGCCAGGACGGCCGTCGAAAGTGTTGGTGAACACCGAATCCTTGCCAGGACCGGATGCAAGCGTGATTCGGTAATGCAGCGTCAGGTAGGAATCCTGACGGACAAAAACGTTCACTTCGTTAGAGGCGATGCTCAAGATCTGCCACCGTATGGATATTGGATAAACCCTGATTTTAGAGCCTCTTATGAAATTGTCTGTCCGGCTGGCAAAACACGAGCGTCCCCGCGAACGATTGTTGCGCCACGGCGCCGGCGCGCTCCAGGATGCGGAGTTGCTGGCGCTGGGCCTGCGCACCGGCATTCCCGGCCTCAACGTGGTGGATTTGTCCAACCGCTTGCTTGAACGCTTTTCCGGCCTGCGCGGCCTGCTGGGGGCCACACCCGAGGAACTCATGACGGTCCCCGGGCTGGGCGCCGCCAAGGCCTGCACGCTTGCCGCCTTGCTGGAACTGGCCCGGCGGGCCATTGAAGAAGACATGACCCGTCCCCATTCCCTGCGCCACCCCGCCCAAGTGAAACAATATTGCATGACCGCGCTGGGCCATCGGCATGTGGAGCACTGCATTGCGCTCTACCTGGACAACCAGTTGCGCGTGATCGCCACCGGCGAACTGGCGCGCGGCACGCTGTCGCAGGCTTCTGTCTACCCGCGCGAGGTCGTGCGCGAGGCGCTGCGCCACCACGCAGCCGCGCTGATCGTCGCCCACAACCATCCTTCGGGCCTGGCCGAACCCAGCGCGGCAGACCGTGGCTTCACGCAACAGTTGAAACAGGCGTTGGCGTTGGTGGACGTGAAACTGGTGGATCACCTGATTGTCGCGGGCGCGTCCGTCATCTCCATGGCCGAGCTGGGCGGTGTCTAGCCCGGAACCGCCCCGCTTCGCGGCGCGCCGGAATTCGTTAGACTACCGCCCGAAATTGCTTTAGGCTTTAACCTATTCCGGCGCGGCCAGCCCCGACGGCCCGCCTACTGCCAGACCCTTTCCGCCAGCCAAGAAACGCCTTCTGATGAAACGCTTGTGGGACATTTCCCCGCCCGTCTCCACGGCGTCGCCCGTTTTTCCCGGCGACACGCCGTATCGCCAGCAATGGAAGTGGTCGCTTACGCCCGGCTGTCCGGTCAATGTCAGTGAGATCACGCTGTCGCCGCATATCGGCGCGCACGCGGATGCCCCGTTGCACTACCAGAACGGCGCGGCCGCCATCGGCGCGGTGTCGCTGGAACCTTTTCTTGGCCCCTGTCGCGTCATCCACGCGATTGATTGCGGCCCGCTCATCACCACGGATCACCTGGCCCACGCGGCCCTGAACCTGCCGCCGCGCGTGCTCGTGCGCACAGCCAAGCATGCGGCGCAAGACTGGTGGACCGACGACTTCTCGGCCTACGCGCCCCAAACGATCGAATGGCTGGCCGAACGCGGCGTCATGCTGATCGGCTTGGATACCGCCAGCATCGATCCCGCGTCCAGCAAGACCCTGGACAGCCACCACACGATCTTGCGGCACGACATGCGGGTACTGGAAAATCTGGTGCTTGATGACGTGCCCGAAGGCGATTACGAATTGATCGCCCTGCCGTTGGCGCTGGTCCAGGCCGATGCCAGCCCGGTTCGTGCCGTCTTGCGCGAACTGTAGGCTGGTCCGCTGGCCCTCGGGCGGGCGCCCTCAACCGGCCCCGCCCGTCTTGAAAGACGCACGATCATGAACATCACCCTTGATCACACCGTGGCGCTTGCCTGCGCCCGCACACGCTCGCCCGGCTGGCGCGCGCAGCCCGCTTCGGCCCGCCGCGCCGCGCCCCCCTGCCACGGAGGCCAAGCATGAGCTGCCCGCACCGCCCCGAAGACATCGTCCACCAGGAAAAAGCGCAACTGGATTTCACGCGCGACATGACCTACGGCGACTACCTGCATCTGGATGAAGTGTTGGGCGCGCAGCACCCGCTGTCGCCCGAGCACAACGAAATGCTCTTCATCATCCAGCATCAGACCAGCGAACTCTGGATGAAGCTGATGCTGCACGAACTGCGCGCGGCCATCGCCAACGTGGCGGCCGACCGGCTGCAACCCGCCTTCAA
The DNA here is from genome assembly GCF_002812705.1 of Achromobacter spanius. Taxonomy (NCBI): domain Bacteria; kingdom Pseudomonadati; phylum Pseudomonadota; class Betaproteobacteria; order Burkholderiales; family Alcaligenaceae; genus Achromobacter; species Achromobacter spanius. Next base: position 5,996,142 of record NZ_CP025030.1, read on the forward strand.
GATGCTGGCGCGCGTCAGCAAGATCATGGAGCAACTGGTTCACGCCTGGGATGTGCTTGCCACCATGACGCCGCCCGAATATTCGGCGCTGCGTCCCTATCTGGCGCGTTCCAGCGGGTTCCAGAGCTACCAGTACCGCCAGATCGAATTCCTGCTGGGCAACAAGAACGCGGCCATGCTGAAGCCCCACGCGCATCGCGAAGACCTGCTGGCCCAGGTGCGCAGCGCCTACGACGCGCCCTCGCTGTATGACGAGTCGCTGCGGCTGCTGGCACGGCACGGCGTGGACGTGCCCGCCGACCGGCTTGAGCGCGACTGGACGCAGCCGTATGTATCGTCGGAAGGCGTGGAAGCCGCCTGGCTGACCGTCTACCGCAACACCGACCGCTACTGGGACCTGTATCAACTGGGCGAAAAGCTGACCGACCTGGAAGACGCCTTCCGCTTGTGGCGATTCCGCCACGTGACAACCGTGGAACGGGTCATCGGCTTCAAGCGCGGCACGGGCGGCACGTCCGGCGTGGACTACCTGCGCCGGATGCTTGATGTGGTGCTGTTCCCGGAAATCTGGAAACTGCGCACAGAACTTTGAGCCTGCCCCCAATTTCCTGCCCGGCGGCATGCTGGCGTTTCGACCGTTTTACGCTGGCGCCTCAGGAAAAACCCGTGCTAGAATTTGGGGTTACTTTTTGGATACGTGGCTGGAATCCTTGCGTGGGCGTTCTGTGGTGCATGGCATAAGTGCATGGCATAAGTGCGTGACATAACTGAACGCTGAACGGCATAGCGCGTCCTGGCTGGCGACCCTACAACTTGAAAAAGACTCCTTAGCGAGTCCTAGGATAAGCACCATGAAAGAAGGCATTCACCCCGAATACCGCGAAGTCGTTTTCGCCGATCTGCAAACGGGCAACAAGTTCATCACTCGTTCGACCGTGCACACGCGCGAAACCGTTGAAATCGACGGCAAGACGTACCCGCTCTTCAAGTGCGACGTGACCTCCGAATCGCACCCGTTCTACACGGGCGCCCAAACGCGTATCGTCGAAACCGGCCGTGTGGAAAAGTTCCGCGCCCGCTTCGCCCGTACGGCCGGCACCGTCAAGTCCGCTTCCTGATCCTGTTGCTCCTGCGGGAGTCACAGCAAAAAGGCAGCCTTCGGGCTGCTTTTTTTTCCCCCCTAGCCGGCTTTTTACCGGTTGGGGGCTGGCGCAACCAGATCACTCGGTTACATTAACGCCCGTGTCCCCACTTTCTTTTTCCACTCCCGCCCGGCTCACTTCCGTGGCGACCGCAAAGCTCCCCAGACTGATACTGCTGGGTGTGGCCCTGGCCTATATCGTGGCTGGCCTGTTCATGCGCGACCCGTGGAAAACAGATGATGCGGTTGGCCTGGCGACGATGATCACAGCCATCCGCGAAGGCGGCATCACCTGGTTGCTGCCCCAGGTGGGCTTGCTGGCTCACGCCGAGGAAGGCCCGCTGATCACCTGGGTGGGCGCCATCTGCATCTGGCTGTTCGGCCCCTTCATCGGCGACATCACCGCCGGCCGCCTGCCCAATCTGCTGTGGTTCGGCATTACCGCCGCAAGCGTCTGGTACGGCACGTACCTGCTGGGTCGCCGCAGCGAAGCGCAACCGCTGGCCCTGCCCTTTGGCGGCGAGCCCGAGCCGCGCGACTACGGCCGCATGCTGGCCGACGCCGCCCTGCTGCTGTTGCTGGCCACCGTCGGCATCCTGCAACGCACCCATGAAACCACGGTCGTGCCCGCCATCATGGCCTGCCAGGCGCTGGCCTTCTACTCGCTGGCGCGCAGCGTCGACCGGCCCTTCACGGGCACCACCACCCTGGGTATCGCCCTGGCCGCCAGCTTCCTGACGCGCGGCTGGGTGGGCGCTACACCCATCATGATCGGCGCGTTGCTGGCCTTTTACCCGCGCAGCCAATTGTGGAAGTGCAAACGTTGGCTGCCGTGGGCGGCGCTGGTTACTGTCGCGCTGATCCTGGCCTGGTGGATCCCGGCCAGCGAAAGCAGCCAGTACTGGATCCGCAACTGGAAGACGTGGAACCTGTCGTCCTTCGCCGTGCCGTCTTGGCATGACGTGGGCCGTACCCTGCGCGATCTTCCCTGGTATCTGTGGCCGACCTGGCCGCTGGCCCTGCTGGCCGCGTGGCGCTGGCGCGACTGGATCTACGCGCCGCACATCTGGCTGCCGCTGATGCTGCTGGTTTGCGCGGCCGCGGTGCTGTTTGGCCTGGAAGAAGCCACCGATTCCGAATATGTGTTGCTGGCCGTGCCGTGCGCGGTGCTGGGCGCGTTCTCGTTGCCGACCCTGCGCCGTGGCGTCGTCAACACGCTGGATTGGTTTGCCGTCATGTGCTTTTCGCTGACGGCCGCGACCGCCTGGCTGGGCTGGGTGGCGCTGCACTTCAACTGGCCGGCGCAGATCTCCCGCAACATCGCCCGCCAGACGACCGGCTACGAGCCCGTCATCTCGTGGGGCGCCTTTACCCTGGCGGTGATCTTCACCGTGGCGTGGATCGCACTGGTGGTGTGGCGCCTGCGCGTGCGGCCGCAAGCCCTGTGGCGCGGCACCGTGCTGTCCGCCGGCGGATTGACCGTGACGTGGATCCTGCTGGTGCTGCTGTGGCAACCCGCCGTGGACTACGCGCGCAGCTACCGCACCGTGTCGGGCCAACTGGCCCAGGCGCTGGCGCAACACACTCGGCCCGGCGAATGCGTGCGCGGCTTGAGCCTGGGCAGCGGCCAACGCGCCTCGTTCCTGATCTTCAATAATCTGAGCTTCACGTTCGACGCGAAGTGCACGCTGATCCTTCAACAGACCAACAACCAGAGCCTGCGCGACAATACCGCCGCCTATAGCGACGGCGCCGATGTGCTGTGGCAGGGTGGCCGCCGCGCCGACCGCCAGGAAGTGTTCCGACTACTGCGAGTCGGCCCCAACCGATGACCCCCGCAAACGCGGCGCCGATATCTTTCGGCGCCACCCTGCGCGGCATCGCCAAGCAGGCCTGGCCAGTGCTGATCAGCCAGTGGGCCGGCATTTCGTTCGGCGTCCTGGATACCGCCATGACGGGCCACTCCAGCGCCAGCGACCTGGCCGCGATGGCCCTGTCCGCGTCCATCTACATCACCGTTTTCGTGGGCCTGATGGGCGTGGTGCACGCGCTGATCCCGATCCTGGCCCAGCATTACGGCGCCGGCAACAACGACGAAGTCGGCCGCAGTTGGGGCCAAGGCGTCTGGCTGGCGCTGGGACTGTCCGTCGTGGGCGCGGTGCTGATGCTGTTCCCGGATGTGTGGCTGTCGATGTCGGGGGATGTGGCCCCTGGCGTGCGCGAACGGATCGGGTCCTATCTGCAGGCGCTGGTACTGGCGCTACCGGCCGCGCTGGTATTTCGCACCATCTACGCCTTGGGCACCTCGGTATCGCGCCCAAAGCTCGTCATGGCGATCAACCTGTCGGCCATCGCCTTCAAGGCATTCTTCAATTGGCTGCTCATCTACGGCAACCTGGGCCTGCCCGCCATGGGCGCCACCGGCGCGGGGCTGGCGACCGCGATCGTCTCGTGGATGAGCCTCGGGCTGGGCCTCTGGGTGATCACGCATGACCGCTTCTACCGGCGCTTCAACCTGCGCATCGGCAAGCCCGATTGGAAGACGCTGAAGGAATTGCTGCGCCTGGGCGTGCCGATGGGGGGTTCGTACCTGGTGGAAGTGTCGGCCTTTACCTTCATGGCGCTGCTGGTGGCGCGTGAAGGCACGTATGTGACCGGCGGCCACCAGATCATGTCGAACCTGGCCGCCCTGTGCTACATGATGCCCATGGCGCTGGGCGTGGCCACCGCCGCGCTGACCGCACAGGCCATCGGCGCGGGCAATCTTGCGCACGCGCACCGCACCGGCATGGCCGGGCTGGTGCTGGGCCTGATCGGCGCGCTGCTGACCGCCGCCGTGCTGCTGGCGGGCCGCCCGCTGATCCTGGCCGCGTACACAGACGACATCGGCGTGGCGGCCGTGGCGACGACGCTGCTGGCCGTGTTGCCGCTGTTTCACCTGTTCGATTCCATGCAATGCATCAACTCGTACCTGCTGCGCGCGTACAAGGTTGCGGTGGTTCCGCTGCTGTTGCAGGTGGTGGCGCTGGCGGGCGTGGGTCTGGTCGGCGGCTGGTGGTTCGGTTTTGGCCCGGGCCGAGGCGGCCTGGACGGCATCCGCAACGTGCTCTTGCCCGGCTCGCCAGAGGGCGCCGGCAGCATGTGGCTGATGGCGATGGTGGGCCTGGCGCTGTCCGCCATCCTGCTGCACATCTGGTACCGGCGCATCGTGCGGACCTTGGCAAGATAAAAAAAGCAGCCAAGCGGCTGCTTTTTTATTGCACCGGACACGCCGGTGTCAGACCACCTTCGGACGCTTATCGATCACGCGGCGCGCCTTGCCGGTCAGCGTGCGTTCCACATGGCCCGCGTCCGACACCTGGATGCGCGCGCTGACGCCGATATGCGTCTTCACCGCATGCTGCAATTGCTTGCCCAGGTTGTTGCGCTCGGCATCCGACAGGCCCGAGAATTCCGCGCGCACTTCCGTCAGGATCTCAAGCTCGTCCATATTGCCGGTGCGCGACAGCACCAGTTGGTAGTGCGGCGCCAGTTGCGCAATCTTCAGCACCAGCTCTTCCACTTGCGTCGGGAACATGTTCACGCCCCGCACAATCAGCATGTCGTCGCTGCGGCCGGTGATCTTGCCGATGCGGCGCATGCTGCGCGCGGTAGCCGGCAACAGGCGGGTCAGGTCGCGCGTGCGGTAGCGGATGATGGGCATCGCTTCCTTGGTCAACGACGTGAACACCAGCTCGCCCGGTTCGCCGTCGGCCACGGGCTCGCCGGTGTCGGGGTTGATGATCTCGGCGTAGAAGTGGTCTTCCCAGACGACGGGGCCGTCCTTCGTTTCCACGCATTCGCTGGCCACGCCCGGCCCCATCACTTCCGACAGGCCATAGATGTCGACCGCATCGATACCCGCCTCGGCCTCGATGTCGGCACGCATCTGCCCCGTCCACGGCTCGGCGCCAAAGATGCCGATACGCAGCGAGCTTTGACGCGGATCAATGCCTTGGCGACGCTGTTCTTCGAGAATATTGCAGAAATAGGAGGGGGTGACCATGATGATGTCCGGACGGAAATCATTGATCAGCTGCACCTGCTTTTCAGTTTGCCCGCCCGACATCGGGATGACCGTGCAACCCAGGCGCTCGGCGCCGTAATGCGCACCCAGGCCGCCCGTGAAGAGGCCGTAGCCGTAGGCGATGTGCACGGTGTCGCCGGGCTTGCCGCCGGCCGCGCGAATCGAGCGCGCCACCAGGTTGGCCCAGTTGTCCAGGTCGCCCTTGGTGTAGCCCACCACCGTCGGCTTGCCGGTCGTGCCGCTGGACGCATGGATGCGCGAAATGCGCTCGCGCGGCACCGCGAACATGCCGAACGGATAGTTGTCGCGCAGTTCCTTCTTGGTCGTGAAAGGAAACTTGGAAATATCGGACAACTGCTTCAGGTCATCGGGGTGCACACCCGCTTCGTCGAACGCTTTCTTGTAGTGCGGGACGTTGTCGTACGCATGCTTGAGCGACCACTTCAGGCGCTCAAGCTGCAACGCGCGCAGTTCATCCTCGCTGGCATGCTCGATGGGGTCCAGCCCCGGCTTGCTCATGGTGTTGGACATGGTTATCTCTCTCCTGAAATTCTTTCTACACCGGTGTGGGCGGCGCGCGGGGTTCTCGGTCCGCGCTGCTGCCGCCCTGCCGTTGGCCTTGGCTTTGGTTGGATGACGATGTTTCTATTGGCGTTGGGATGTCATCCTCAGCCTTCGGCGGGAACCCCCACGATCTGGCCCTTGATGCGATAGGACCGCCCACGGAACAGGGCGACGTTGCGGCCGTCCTGGTTGGTGACGGTAACGTCATACACGCCCGTGCGGCCAGCCAGCGAGCGCTCTTGCGCCACGGCGGTCAGCAGGTCGCCTTCGAAACCCGGCGCCAGGTAATCGATGGTGCAACCCGAGGCCACGGTGCTGACATTGCGGGAATTGCAAGAGAACGCGAACGCGCTGTCGGCCAGCGCGAAGATGAAGCCGCCGTGGCAGGTCTTGTGGCCGTTCAGCATGTCGGCGCGCACACGCATCGTCAGCCGTGCGTAGCCGGGCGCCATTTCCTCGACCTTCATGTCCAGACCTTGCGAGGCCGCATCACCCGCGTACATCACGGTGCCAACAGCCTGCGCCAGTTCCTGCGGATCGCTCGGCGCTTCAACGGGGGGAACGTGTACGCTCATCATTGCCCCTTGAATTGCGGTTCGCGCTTGCCCAGGAAGGCGGCCACGCCTTCCGCGTAGTCAGCGCTGCGACCCAGCTCACGCATCATGTCGCGCTCCAGATCCAATTGCGTCGACAGGTCATTGCCCAGGCTGGCCTGCATGGCCTGCTTGGTGAACGCCAGGCCCTTGGTGGGCGCCGTGGAGAAGTGCTGCGCCAGGCGTTCCAGTGTTGCGTCGAACTCTTCATCCGCCACGCATTGCCAGATCAGGCCCCATTCCTCGGCCTGCTTGGCGCTGAGCTTGTCGCCCAGCATGGCCAGGCCCATGGCGCGCGCGCGGCCCACCAGGCGCGGCAGCGCGAACGTACCACCCGTGTCGGGAATCAAGCCCAGGCGGCAGAACGACTGAATGAAATTGGCCGATGCCTTGGCAATGACGATGTCACCCGCGAACGCCAGGTTGGCGCCCGCCCCGGCCGCCACGCCGTTCACGCCCACCACAACGGGCATGGGCAAGGCGTTCAGGCGGCGTACCAACGGCGCGTAGAACTTGTCGACGGTTTCGCCCAGATCGGGCGGCGTGCCGTCTTCGGCGGGCTTGCGCTCGCTTAAGTCCTGGCCCGCACAAAAGCCACGGCCCGCGCCGGTCAGCACCAGCACGCGCGCGCCTTCGGTTTCCACGCGCGTCAGCGCGTCGGCCACTTCGGCGTGCATGTTGGCCGTAAAGCTGTTCAGCTTGTCGGGGCGGTTCAGCGTCAGGCGGGCGATGCCGCCCGACAGGTCGAATTGAATATCCTGGTAGCTCATAAGCGTCGCCCTGCTTAGACGTGACGGCGGGTTTGCACCACGCGGAAGCGGTTCGATACGAAGGCCGTGTCGGACAACGCCGCATTGGCGGCCGGGTTGGCGCCGGTGCCGTGGAAGTCGCTGAATGCCGCGGTCTGGTTGACGAACACCGCGCCCGTCAGGTTCAACGACAACGACACGCCGGACACTTCCGCCGCGTCCTGCACCTGGTCGGCCACCTGCGGGTCGGTCGTGTAGGCCGACAAGGACAAGGCGCCGTGCTGGATGACGCTGTCACGCGCCAACTGAACGCTGTGCGCAGTGGAATCCGTGGCCACCACGAAGGCGATCGGGCCAAACCATTCCTGGCTGATGGCCGCGTTGCCCGCTTCCGTGCGCAGCAGCAGCGGCGTACGAACACGCGCGTTTTCAAACTGCGGGTGCGTCAGCGTCTTGCTGTCGGCCACCACCGGCAGGCCCAGCGCGCGGGCCTTTTCGATGCGTTCAACGATGCCGTCGTTCTGGATGGCGCCGGTCAGTTCGACTGCGCGAGCGGCATCCGCGCCCAGTTTCTCCAGCGCCACGCCCAAGGCGGCGGCAACGTCATCAAAGCTGACGCGGCCTTCCGGCGTGTTGATGCCGTCGCGCGGCACGTAGATGTTTTGCGGCGCCGTGCACATCTGGCCCGAGTACAAGGCCAGCGAGAATGCCAGGTTGCGTGCCACGCCCTTCAGGTCGTCGGTGGAATCGATGATGACCTGGTTGACGCCGGCCTTCTCGGTATAGACCAGCGCCTGGCGGGCATTGTTCTCCAGCCAGTCGCCGTTGGCGGTGCTACCGGTGAAGTCCACAATCTTGACGGCCGGGTCCAGCGCCAGCTTCTGCGCCGTGTCGTCGCCCGCTTCGTGCGCGGCGAGCAGCACCACATCGGGGTCGAAGCCCGCTTCTTGCAGCACTTCGCGCGCGACCTTCACGGTGATGGCCAGCGGCAGGATCGCGCCCGGGTGCGGCTTGACGATGACGGTGTTGCCGGTGGCCAGGCTGGCGAACATGCCGGGGTAGCCGTTCCAGGTGGGGAAGGTCGAGCAGCCGATCACCAGCGCCACGCCACGCGGCACCACGGTGAACTGCTTTTCCATGCGGATCGGGTCATTCTTGCCTTGCGGCTTTTCCCAGATCGCCACGCCCGGAATGCGCGACATTTCCTGCCAGGCGTAGGTCACGGCCTCAAAGCCACGGTCTTGCGCGTGCGGGCCACCGGCCTGGAAGGCCATCATGAAACCCTGGCCGGTGGTGTGCTGCACGGCGTAGGCAATTTCAAAACTGAGCTTGTTCAGGCGCGCCAGGATTTCCAGCGACACGCCCACCCAGGCTTGCGGGCCGGCGCGGCGCCAATCTTCCAGCGCGCGCTTGGAGGCGCTGATCAGCTTGTCGACCGGCACGTGCGGGTACGTAATGCCCAGGTCAAAGCCATACGGCGATTTTTCGCCGCCCACGGTGCCGTCGGCATCGTGCAGGTTCAACGGAAACGGCTTGCCCTTCAGGGCTTCGAAGGCGGCGCGGCCGTCGTCATTGGCCGTTTCGCCATAGTTGCGCGGGCTGGGCGATTCGGCAAACGGGCTCCAGTAGCCACGCAACGCGGCTGCCGCCAGGGATTGTTCCAGCACGGGCTGGTGACGTTCGAAGAATTTTTGGGACACGCTTGTCTCTCCAATGAATTAGGGGTGTCTGACTGGCACAGGCCGCGTCAGGTTTCCTGGTCGAAGTCGATAACCAGGCGGTCGCTGACCGGAAAGCTCTGGCAACTCAATACAAAACCGCGCGCCACTTCGTAGTCTTCCAGGGCGAAGTTGGCATCCATGTCGACCTCGCCTTCGATGACCTTGCAACGGCAGGTGGAACACACGCCACCCTTGCACGAGTACGGCAGCTCTATGCCCTGCGCCAGCGCCGAATCCAGCACGCTGTCTTTATTCTTATCAATCACGAACATGCGGCTGTGGCCGTCCTGCACCACGGTCACTTCGCACTGGCCCTTGCCCGGCGCCTGCGGCGCGTCGTGGCCGGTGCGCAGCGCGCGGGGCCCCTTGGGCGCGCCGAACAGCTCGAACTTGATGTTCGACTTCGGAATGCCACGGGTTTGCAGCCGCTCGACCACGCTTTCGGTCATGGTCTGCGGACCACAGACAAAAGCGTAATCGATGTCTTCGGGGCTCATCCAGGCCGACATCAGTTGGTCGACCTTGTCACCGTCCAGACGGCCGTTGAACAGTTCGATGTCTTGCGTCTCGCGGCTCATGACGTAGACCAGCGAGAAGCGCTCCATGTAGAGGTTCTTCAGGTCTTCAATTTCTTCGCGGAACAGCACGGCCGACGATGCGCGGTTGCCAAAGAACAGCGTGAACTTGCTGCGCGGTTCGGTCGACAGCGCGGTCTTCACCAGCGAGAACACCGGCGTGATGCCGCTGCCCACCGCGAAGGCCACGTAATGACGCTGGTTCTCGGGCGAGAAATCCACGGTGAAGTTGCCGGCGGGCGCCATCACCTCCAGCGTCTGGCCGGGTTGCAGTTCGTGGTTGGCCCAACTGGAGAACGCGCCTTCGTCGACCTTCTTGATGGCCACGCGCAGCAGCTTGTCGTGCGGGGCGGAACAGATCGAGTACGAGCGGCGCAGCTCTTCGCCATTCAGTTGCGTGCGCAGGGTCAGGTACTGCCCCGGCAGGAAGGCGAACTCGTCGGTCAGCGTGTCGGGCAGGTCAAAGGTGACGACCACGGCATCGCGCGTATTGCGCGCCACCGAGGCCACCTTCAAGGAATGAAATTGGTTGCTCATCTTGAAACCGCTCTCAGTGAGTCTTGAAATAATCGAAGGGTTCGCGGCAAGACACGCAGCGATACAGCGCCTTGCACGACGTGGACCCGAAATTGCTGACCATCCGCGTGTCGCGCGACCCGCAGCGCGGGCACGCGATGGCGGGCGCGGCGGCGCGGCGGCTGATGCCCGAGATGTCGATGGCGCGTTCGGCGGGCGCGGCGATGCCGTAGCCCTTGAGGGCTTCGCGGCCCTTTTCGCTCATCCAGTCGGTTGTCCAGGCGGGTGCCAGGCGGGTGTCGACACGGACCTCGTCGATACCGTGGCGCGCCAGCGTCTGCTGGATGTCCTGCGTGATCTCGCGCATGGCCGGGCAGCCGGAGTACGTGGGCGTGATGACGACGACGCAGGTGTCGCCGTCCCAGGTCACGTCACGCACCACGCCCAGGTCCACCACGGACAGCACGGGGATCTCCGGATCGGGAACCTCCTGCAGCCAGGCGTAGACCTGGTCGGCGGAAATGGGCGCCAGCGCGTTCACCACGTGGCTCCCGGATAGGCGCGCGGCAGGTACTGCATTTCGGCCAGTACGTAGCCCAGTTCTTCGGTGTGCCTGCCCTGGCGGCCGCCACGATAGGCCAGATGGTTGGCGGCGGTTTCATCGGGCACGGTCAGCGTGGCTTCTTCCAGTACTTCGCGCACGTGGGCCAGCCACGGTTGGCGCAGGGCGGAAAGCTCACAGCCGATGCCGCGCGCGGCCACGTCCTGGTCTACGGCGTCGTCGGCGAACAGTTCGCCGGTAAAGCGCCAGGCATCATCGATAGCGGCCTGCATCTTGGCGTGGCTTTCGTCGGTGCCGTCACCCAGGCGCACCACCATGTCCGACGAGCGGCGCACGTGGTAGGTGACTTCCTTGATGGACTTGGCGGCAATGGCGGCGACACGCTCGTCGCTGGACTGTTCGAGGCGCTGCAACAGGAAGTAGTGCCACACGTCGAACAGGAACTGGCGCGCCATGGTGTCGGCGTAGTTGCCGTTGGCGCGCTCAACCAGCAGCACGTTGTGGAATTGATGCGTGTCGCGGTGATAGGCCAGCGCGTCTTCATCGCGACCGGCGCCTTCGACTTCGCCCGCCAACGTCAGCCACATGCGGGCTTGGCCCAGCAGGTCCAGCGCGGTGTTGGTCAGCGCCAAGTCTTCTTCCAGGATGGGGCCGTGGCCGGTCCACGCGCCCAGGCGCTGCGACAGGATGAGCGACGAATCGCCCAGGCGCAGCAGGTATTCAAACAAAGTCTTGTCCATGTCTGCCCACCGCCTTACATGTGCTTGATTTCGTCGGGCATCGGGAAAAACGTGGGATGCCGGTAGACCTTGCTGTTGGCCGGTTCGAACAAGGGTTCCTTGTCGCCGGGGCTGCTGGCCGAGATATCCGAGGCGCGCACGACCCAGATGCTCAGGCCTTCGTTGCGGCGCGTGTAGACGTCGCGAGCGTGGTTGATCGCCATTTCGGCGTCCGAGGCGTGCAGGCTGCCGACGTGCTTATGGGCCAGGCCGTGCTGGCTGCGGATGAACACTTCCCACAAAGGCCAGTCTTTGCTCATGATGAATATCCTTGAAATGCCGGGCGCGCGCGGCGCGCTCCGGACGGCAATGATGAGGTGATGTCGGGTGGAATAGAGGAACGCAGGCGCGCTTGGGCCGGTAAAAGCGGTTCAAGCGCTTGGCTTCAAGCGGCCTTGCGCTGCGCCTTCTTGTCCGCGTAGGCAACCAGCGCGTCGCGCACCCAGGCGCCGTCTTCGTGCGCCTTGACGCGCGCGGCCAGACGTTCGCGGTTGCACGGGCCATTGCCCTTGAGCACGGCGTAGAACTCGCTCCAGTCGATCTCGCCGAAGTCATAGTGGCCGCGTTCGGCGTTCCACTTGAGATCGGGATCCGGCACGGTCAGGCCCAGGTATTCGGCCTGCGGCACGGTCTGGTCCACCATCTTCTGGCGCAGCTCGTCGTTGGAGAAGAGCTTGATCTTCCAGGCCATCGATTGCGCGCTGTTGGGCGAATCGGCGTCGGACGGGCCGAACATCATCAGTGCGGGCCACCACCAGCGGTTCAGCGAATCTTGCACCATCGCCTTTTGCTCGGGCGTGCCGTGCAGGCACATCTGCATCAAGAGGTCGTACCCCTGGCGCTGGTGGAAGGATTCTTCCTTACAGACGCGCACCATGGCGCGCGCGTAGGGGCCATATGAGCAGCGGCACAGCGGGATCTGGTTGATGATGGCCGAGCCATCGACCAGCCAGCCGATCATGCCGATGTCGGCCCAGCTAAGGGTGGGGTAATTGAAGATGCTGGAGTACTTGGCGCGGCCGGCGTGCAGGTCGTCGATCAGGTCATCGCGCGATACGCCCAGCGTCTCGGCGGCGCTGTACAGGTACAGCCCGTGGCCAGCCTCGTCCTGGACCTTGGCCAGCAGGATCGCCTTGCGCTTGAGGGACGGAGCACGGGTGATCCAGTTGCCTTCGGGCAGCATGCCGACAATTTCCGAGTGCGCGTGCTGCGAGATCTGGCGCACCAGCGTCTTGCGATAGGCATCGGGCATCCAGTCCTTGGCCTCGATGCGCACGCCATCGTCTATGCGGCGCTGGAACGTCTGTTCGGGGCCTTCAAGCTGGTCCGCGGTCTTGACCTGCTTGACGCCGGTTTCGACGAGTTGAGCGTACATGTTTGTCTCCTTGAGACGGTTTGCGAAAACGCAAGGCAAACGTTCCACAGCGCCGTCATGTCATAGGCGGATTATTTAATACAAAAAAACCATTGTCAAACGCAAAGCTGTATCACATTGGATTTATGTATCATATTGCGGATCCCGATATCGGCCGCATTTGGCCCACCCTATGGCAAACCCTACGTCGCCTTTGGACCGTTTCCTGTCCCGCTTGTTGAAAAGCGACCCCCCTCGCGCCAAATCCCTCTGCGTCAGCTTGCTGGGGGACGCGCTCGCGCCTCATGGCGGCGCCATCTGGCTGGGCGACCTGATCGAATTGCTGGCCCCGCTGGGTATCAATGAACGCCTGCTGCGCACCAGCGTCTTCCGGTTGGTGGCGCAGAATTGGCTGCAATCGGAACGGCATGGCCGGCGCAGCCTGTACCTGATTTCTGAACAGGGGCAGCGACATACCGCGCATGCCTCGCAGCGCATTTACGAAGGCGCGACGCAGGACTGGAACGGGGAATGGACGCTGGTGGCGTTGCCGCGCACGGGCAACGGGCTGGCCGAACGCGCCGAGCTGCGCCGGGAACTGGTCTGGGAAGGGTTCGGCATGATCGCGCCGGGCTTGTTCGCGCATCCGCACACCGAGGCGAGCGCCGCGCACGACATCCTGGAAAAGCTGGGCATTCCGGACCGGGCGTTGGTGCTGTCTGCCCGCGACCTGGCCGGCGCGGGCGGCTTGCCCATCGCCAGCCTGGCCTCGCAATGCTGGAACCTGGACGACGTGGCCGAGCAGTACCGCCAGTTCTCGCGTAATTTCGGTCCGCTGGAAAAGCTGCTGGAGGAAGCCCCGCCGCCCGCTGACGCCTTTGTCGTGCGGGTCATGCTGCTGCACCACTGGCGCCGGATCGTGCTGCACGATCCGCAACTACCCGGGCCGATGCTGCCCGACAACTGGCCGGGCCACGCCGCCCGCGCCCTATGCGGGCGCATCTACTGGAAGGTGTTCGATGCGTCGGAAACGCACCTGAACGCGCGCGCCGGGCAAGACAACGAGCGTTACACGCCGCTGACGGCTGAGGTGGAATCCCGTTTCGGAGGGCGGCCGGCCTGAGGGGCGGCGCGCCTTCAGGGCGCGTGGCCTCGGCAAGGGTACGTCGGGGTAATCCGCCTAGCCGGCAGCGTCACCGGGCGGCATCGACACCCCCAGGGTGTCCACATGGCATTCGCCCGCGGCGTCGCGACCGGCACCGGGGCGAGTCAAACCCCGCGCGGTAGCGATAAAAGACAGCGTCCAGGTGGCCTGGACAGGCCGGCCCAGCGCCGCACCGGTATCGGCGTCGATGCCGCTGGGCACATCCAGCGCCAACACGGGCACCCGCCACGCATTGATCGTATCGACCAACTGCTGCCACGAGGAATCCAAGGGACGATTCAGCCCGATGCCGAACAGGCCGTCGATAAGCAGATCAGGAGGCGTGGTGGGAAGCGACGCCAGCGTGCGACCGCCGACGGCAAGCCAGCCCGCCCAGGCGCGCGCCGCATCGGCGGGTAATTTTTCGGGGCCAGACGGCAGCACCACCTGAACGCGCAGGCCCAACGCCAGCAGGCGTGTCGCGGCTTCCAGGGCATCCCCACCGTTATTGCCAGGACCGGCCACGGCCAGGATGGAGCCGCCAGGGCCCACCCGTTCGGCGGCAAATGCCGCGGCCGCCGCGCCGGCCCGTGGCATGAGCGATGCGCCCGCTGCCAACGCCAACTGCTCGGCGCGGCGAATCTGAGCAACGGTATGACTGGGCATGGCGCGAAAAGAGTAAGGTCCTACCGCGCGGCGGAATGATTGCCGGGCTAGCCCGGCACTAGCCGCCTGCTTACACTTTCAGGAAGTGTTCGCGGTAGTACTTGAGTTCGTCGATGGATTCGTAGATGTCGGCCAGCGCTTCGTGACGGCTCTTTTTCTCGAAGCCCTTGTACACGGCCGGCGCCCAGCGGCGCGCCAGTTCCTTCAGCGTGCTGACGTCCAGGTTGCGGTAATGGAAGAACTGCTCCAGGCGCGGCATGTAAGCAAACATGAAGCGGCGGTCCTGGCTGATGGTATTGCCGCACATCGGTGATTTTCCCGGCGGCACATGCTGCGCCAAAAACGCCAACAGCGTATCCTCTGCCTGCGCCTCGGACACGGTCGACGCGCGGACCTTATCGATCAAGCCGCTCTTGCCGTGGGTGGATTTGTTCCAGTTATCCATGGCGTCAAGCAGGCTGTCGGGCTGGTGGACAACCAGAACCGGGCCTTCGGCCACCATCGTCAGGTCGGGTTCGGTGACCACGACGGCAACCTCGATGATGCGTTCTTTCTCGGGATCCAGCCCGGTCATTTCCATGTCAAGCCAGATCAGGCGATTTTCGTTCACAGCCATATAATTTGCCTATAAAACACGCGATTTTCGCACATCCCTATTGAGCCATCCGCTTCGCCCATGTTCACACTGCTGTTCGTTGCTTTCCTGCTTGCCGATATCGCGGTGCGCCTGTGGCTGGCCAGCCGCCAGATCCGCCACGTCGCGCGCAACCGCGACCAGGTGCCCGCCGAATTCTCGCCCCGCATCGGGTTGACCAGCCATCAGCGCGCCGCTGACTACACCGTTGCGCGCGTCAAGCTGGGCATGCTGGAACGCACCTACGACGCAATTCTGCTGGTGTGCCTGACGCTGATGGGCGGCTTGCAATTCATAGACCTGATGGTGGGCCAGCTTACCAGCAATGACTTCTTGCGCCAGATGCTTTTGCTAGTGGTGGTGGCGCTGGTGCTGGGCCTGCTGGGCCTGCCGTTCACACTTTGGCGGCAGTTCAAACTGGAAGCGCGCTTCGGGTTCAACCGCATGACGCCTGAGCTGTTCATCGCCGACACCGCCAAGGGCTTGCTGGTGGCGGCCGTGCTGGGCCTGCCGCTGGCCGCCGCCGTGCTGTGGCTGATGGGCAGCGCCGGCGCCTACTGGTGGGTGTGGGCCTGGGCGCTGTGGACCGTATTCAACCTGGCGCTGCTGATCGTCTACCCGATGTTCATCGCCCCGCTCTTCAATAAATTCACGCCGCTGTCCGACCCGGAACTGGCCGGCCGCATCCAACGCCTGGCGCAGCGCTGCGGCTTTGCGTTGAATGGCCTGTTCGTGATGGACGGCTCGCGCCGCTCCGCGCACGGCAATGCTTATTTCACCGGCTTTGGGCGCTCGCGCCGCATTGTGTTCTTCGACACCCTGCTTGCCCGCCTGAACGGCGATGAAATCGAAGCCGTGCTGGCGCACGAACTGGGCCACTTCGCCAAGCGCCACATCATCAAGCGCGTGCTCTTCAGCTTCGGCGCCGCGCTGGCTTTCTTCGCCATCCTGGGCTGGGTGTCGCAGCAACCCTGGTTCTATGTGGACCTGGGCGTGATGCCCCAACTGGGCGGCCGCAACGACGCCATGGCGCTGTTGCTGTTCTTCCTGGTCATCCCCGTTTTTACTTTCATGTTCACGCCGTTGGCCAGTTGGTACTCGCGTCGCGACGAATTCGAGGCGGACCGCTATGCGGCCGAGCAGAGTTCGCCGGCGCATTTGGTGTCCGCCCTGGTCAAACTCTATGACGACAACGCTGCTACGCTGACTCCCGACCCTGTGCATTCCGCCTTCTACGACAGCCATCCCCCCGCCGCCGAGCGCATCCGCCACCTGATGGCGACGGCCGCATGAGCAACACGCGCAATTCCAGGAACGGCGCCACGGCCGCACCATCCGAAGCCGTAGGCGACCAGATCGACGGCCGCATCATCGCCGCGCACGGGCGCCACTACACGGTAGAGCTTGCCGACGGTTCCCTGCGCAAGTGCTTTCCGCGCGGCAAGAAAGCCGGCGCTGCCGTCGGCGACCGCGTGCGCATCGCCCCGCAAGGCAAGGATGAAGGCGCCATTGACGCCATCCTGCCGCGCAGCAACCTGCTGTATCGATCGGACGACATGCGCTCCAAGCAGTTCGCCTCCAACGTCGACCAGTTGCTGATCGTGATCGCCGTGCAACCGACATTCTCGGACGACCTGACCGGGCGCGCCCTGGCCGGCGCCTGGAGCGCCGGTATTTCGCCGCTGATCGTCTTGAACAAGACCGACCTGACGGAAGAACTGCCGGCCGCGCGCGCGCGCCTCGCGCCTATCGCCGCGCTGGGCGTGCCGGTTGTCGAACTCAGCGCGCTGGAACCGGAAAACGTGCACACCTTGCTGGCTCCGCGCCTGGCCGGCCGCACCAACCTGCTGCTGGGCCAAAGCGGCATGGGCAAATCCACCCTGCTCAATGCCCTGATACCCGACGCTCGCGCCGCCACGCGCGAACACTCCACCGCGCTGGACATGGGCAAGCACACCACGACCAGCACGCGGCTCTACCATTTGCCCGACCCGGGCGGCGATCTGATCGATTCGCCGGGGTTCCAGGCATTTGGCTTGCAGCACCTGACGCGCGACGACATCATCCGTGGCTTCCCGGAATTTACGCAGCCCATCGAGGAATGCCGCTTCTACAACTGCACGCATCGGCGTGAGCCCGGATGCGGCGTGGTTGCCGCCTTGCAGGCAGGCAAGATCAACCCGCTGCGCTATGCGCTGTACGAGCGGATTCTGGAAGAGAATCTGGCGGGCCAACAACGCTACTGATACGCCCCACCTCCAAACAAAAGACGGCCCGAAATGAACTGACCCCCAGAAGTTGGAGAGTCAGAAGCTAAGGGCCGAAGGCCTGAGTTCGGTACTGAACCGGACTCAGGCCTTTTAGCTTGAGCTTGATGCGTTCGTAATTGTAGTAACGGATGTACAGACGTATGCCGGCCTGCAACTGTTCGATGGTCTCGAAGCGGTTCGGGTAGAAGAACTCGGCCTTTAATGTGCCGAAGAAGCTTTCCATGGCGGCATTGTCCAGGCAGTTTCCCTTGCGTGACATGCTCTGTGTTATTGATCGAGTGGCCAGCATGTGCCGGTATTGAGGCTGCTGGTAGTGCCACCCCTGGTCAGAGTGCAGCATCGGGTGGTCGGCGGGTTTGAGCCGCATGAGCGCCTTTTTCAGCATAGCGCCAACTAGCTGGAACATGGGCCGCAGACTGGTCTGGTAAGCCACGATTTCGCCGTTGTAGAGGTCCATGACGGGCGACAGGTACAGCTTCTGGCCACGCACATTGAATTCCGTCACATCGGTGACCCATTTCTGGTTCGGCCTGTCGGCATCGAACTGGCGCGCTAACAGATTAGGCGCCACACGGCCCTCCTGGCCCCGATAGGAGCGATATTTCTTCGGTCGTACCACGGACCTCAGTCCTAGCACTTGCATCAGTTTTTGTACCGTCTTGTGGTTCACATGCTGCCCGGCTTGGCACAGCGCGGCCGTGATGCGCCGGTAGCCATAGCGTCCCTGGTGGTACACGTAGGTCTTGCCGATGCTGGCCTTGAGGGTGGCATGCCGATCAGCGACCTGGGCCATCTTCACTTGGTAGTAGTAAGTGCTCGATGCCAGACCTGCCACTTGGAGCAAGGCTGACAGCGGATGTTGTTGCCTTAATCCAGTCACGACTTGCGCTTTTTCTGCGCAGCCGCACGCTTTTCCTGGATCAAGGCATCGAGTTTTTTTAAGTACGCGACCTCGGCGCGCAGCAGGATCAACTCCTTGTTCTGCCGAGCAATGATCTGCTTGTCGTCCAGTTCAGCGACCGAGGAGGTAGGCTTGGGTGGCTTGTTGCTCATGGTCATGCGGGGCCCCTTTCGACGGGAACGCAGTGCGTCGATACCCCCTGCATCATACTGGCGTGCCCACTTACCGATGTGCGCCGCGCTGCGAATGTCGAACACCACCGCTGTCTTGGCCTGTGACCAGTGCTTCTGCCACATCCGCTTGAGCACCTTCAGCTTGAAGGCCTGGTCATAGCTTGCGCCCTTGCGGCGCAAGCCCGAGACACCGTGCTCGCGATAGCCGTTCACCCACCGCTCAACGGTTGCGTGCCTAAGGCCGTGAACCGCTGCCACAGCTTTGAAACCCAGTGAGCCTGACAGGTAGTCCTTGACCACCTTGACCTTAAAACGCTCGTCGTACTTCGCCATGTAAAAACCCCCGAAGGTTGGATATATCTCCAACTTTCGGGGGTCAGTTCAGAAACGGCCGTCTTTTGTTTGCGTGATGGGGTTGCAAGCCGGGTTTGTCAGCCAGGCTGCAAGCCGTTGCGCAACAGGTGATAAAGATTGCGCAGCATGCCTGCGGTGGCGCCCCAAATGAAGTGCTTGCCGTAGGGCATGCCGTAATAATTGCGCACCCGACCGTCTTCCAGGCGGGCTTCATACAGCCGATGGTTGGCCGGGTCCATCAGAAAGGACAGCGGCACTTCGAACACTTCGGCCACCTCGAAGGCGTCGGGCGCCAGTTCAAAGCCCGGACGCACCAGCGAGACCACCGGAATGATCGAAAAACCGGTCGCCGTCAGATAAGGCGGCATGCTGCCCAACACTTCAACATGGTCGGCGGGCAAGCCCGTTTCCTCTTGTGCTTCGCGCAAGGCGGCGGCAACCGGCGTTGAATCACTGGTCTCGATGCGGCCACCCGGAAAGCTGATCTGCCCGGCATGGTCATGCAGGTGCGCCGCGCGCTGGGTCAGCATGATGTGCACGCCGTTGTCGCGGGTGACCAGCGGGATCAGCACGGCGGCAGGCACTGGCGTGCCTTCGCGCCCGGGATAGCGCAGGTCGTTGTCGCGAGAAAGCTCCAGCGTCCAGGTGGACGGCTGGGTCAGCGTGCCCCGCAAGCGATGCGGAGTCAGCAGGCTTGCGGGCACGGCCGGCAAGGACTCGTTGGCCACCACCCACGGTTGCGTCGCCGGATCGAAGCCGGGACGCGCGAGCGGCCGTCGGGGCCGCGCGGAATACGAGGAATCAGACATACGGCTTTGTTAAAAGAAAAAGGCACCCTCGCAGGTGCCTTTTTAACCCGGAAACCTGTGCCGGACGGAAACGCTGAATGGCGCGAACGTCCGACACTGGAAGGGCCGTGTGCCGATAAGCGATCAAGCCGCCGAGGCTTGCTTGCTGACCAGCTTTTCCTTGATACGTGCCGACTTGCCCGAGCGGTTGCGCAGGTAGTACAGCTTGGCGCGGCGCACGTCGCCGCGGCGCTTGACTTCGATGCCGGCGATTTGCGGCGAGTACAGCTGGAACGTACGTTCCACGGCTTCACCCGACGAAATCTTGCGCACGGTGAACGCGGAGTTCAGGCCGCGATTGCGCTTGGCGATAACAACGCCTTCGAAGGCCTGCACGCGCTTGCGGGTGCCTTCAACGACGTTCACGCTCACGATGACGGTGTCACCAGGAGCAAATTCAGGCTTGGCTTGGCCGCCGGTCAGACGGGCAATTTCTTCCTGTTCCAGGATAGCGATAAGGTTCATGAGAACTCCTAGATCATCATGTCTTTGCGGGCTAAAAATTTTTGCCGTGCGATTTTTACCGATGTTGTTACTCGTGCCGCAAGCAGAGGATGAGATTTGGCAAACCAATGATTCTACACCAAAAGTTCTGTCAGCCGTCGAGTAGAATGGCGCCCTTCCCGTGGCTTGCTGTACCCTTGCCACTTCTGTAACAAACACGTCATCTGACGCTGTTCCCTCATGTCGTATACGTCCCTGATATTGGTCGTCCTGGCGGCGATGGCCCACGCTACGTGGAACCTGCTTGCCAAGCGCGCGGCCATGGTGGGCGCGCCTTTCGTGTTTGCCTACGGGCTATGCGCATCGGTGCTCTATGCCCCATGGGTGATCTGGGTGCTGATACACGACGGCATGAGCTGGACCTGGCCCGTCGTGGGCGCCATCCTGACATCCAGCCTGTTGCATCTGGGCTACAGCCTGTGCCTGCAACGCGGCTATCAGGTGGCTGACCTGTCCGTGGTGTACCCCATTGCACGGGGTACCGGCCCACTACTGTCCACGACCGGGGCCTTCCTGCTGCTGGGCGAACCCGCCACCAGCACCGGCATTATCGGCATGCTGTGCGTGGTCATCGGGGTGCTGCTGATCGCCACCCAGGGCCGGCTGACCATCTTCAAGCAGGCGCAGGCCTGGGTTGGCGTGCGCTGGGGCGTGGTGATCGGCCTGTTCATTGCCGCCTACACCGTGGTGGATGCCTATGGCGTGAAGGTGCTGCTGATCAGCCCCGTGCTGTTCGACTGGTTTACCTGCGTTACCCGAACCGCGATGATGACGCCTCACATGCTGGGCCGGCGCGCTCAAGCCTGGGAATCCATGCGCGGGCACTGGCATCTGGCCTTGGCCGTGGGCCTGCTGTCTCCGCTGGGATACATCCTGGTGCTGTACGCCTTGCGCAACGGCGCGCCCTTGAGCCTGGTGGCGCCTGCCCGGGAAATGTCGATGATGCTTGGGACCCTGGCCGGCATGTTCCTGCTGCGCGAAAAGGTGGGCCCGGGCCGTTTGGCCGGCTGCCTTGCCATTCTGGTGGGTGTGGTCCTGCTGGGTTCCAGCTGATTGCGCTTCGGCGAGGATCGGCGCAGTTGCAAGGGCGGGCGCCGACGGCTCAGAAGCCGGCGGCCGCACCCAGCCACATCAGGCCGGGGATGATTGCGCCCCACGCCAGCACCATCACCACATCCAACACCATCGCCTTCATGGTCACTTGGGAAGTCACCGGCTCTACCGTGGCATTGCCCAGGCTGCGCTCGCGCTCAGCGGTCGGAGCCGCGGGGCCCGCTGCTGGCGCAGCCACGGGACGAATGACAGGTACCAGCACGGATGCGGGCGATGACACGGGCACCGACATGGGAACCGACATGGGAACCGACACCGCCTGCCCCGCTAGCGAGCCCTCTTCAACCGGCGCGGGCGGAAACGGCCAGCGAGCCGGCGCGGTGCCCGACCGGCTGCGGTCGCGTCGTTCGCCCCCAGCCGATGCGGTCGTCCACGGCATGGCCAGACCCGTCAGCTTGGCGCAAACGGCACGGGCGCGATGAGCCCCGCGGCGCAGTGGGTTCAGCGAGACGACAAGCTCGTCGGACAAAACGGAAAAATCAGCGGTGTTCATAAGAACTCCTTGAAGAAATGATTCCACGCCGCCGCAGCGGCCGACACGGCGACGAGCCGCGATCAATCGAACAGCGACAACTGGCCAGCCGCCAACGCGCGCAATTGGCGCTCGCCGCGCCCATAGGCGCCGCTGACGGCGGGCAACCCGCCAGAATGGGGGACCCCTGAAGACGCTTGCGCGCCAACCGGGGATAGGAAATCGGAAGAAGAGGTGGCGCCTGAAGACTTGGCACTCAAAGAGGTGGCCCCGGAAGACGCCCCGCCCGAGCCGGCCGCAAGGCCCGCCGCGAACAGCGATGGCGTGCCGCCTGCCATCACCGGGGGCTGGAAGCGATCGCAATCCAGCGCCAGACGGTGGCGGTTCAGCCCCAGCTTGCGGGTGGCAACGGCAAAGCGCTGACGCAGCAAGTCTGCCCAGATGCCTGTACCGCGCATCCGCGAACCGAAGTTCGGGTCATTACGGCGGCCATTGCGCAGGTCTTCTATGCGATGCAACACGCGCTGGGCGCGGTCGGGGTAATGGGCGTTGAGCCAGTCTTCGAACAGGGTCTTGACCTCCCAGGGCAGGCGCAAGACGGTGTAGCTGGCGTAATGCGCGCCTGCCGCCTTGGACTCCTGGAGGATGTGTTCCATGGATTCGTCGTTGATGAACGGAATGACCGGCGCCACCAGCACGCCCACCGGCACGCCGGCATCCGTCAGGCTGCGCACGGCTTCCAGCCGCCGCCAGGGCGCCGCGGCGCGCGGTTCCAGCGTGCGGGCCATGCCGGCGTCCAGCGTGGTGATGCTGATGTAGACCACCACCAGATTCTGTTCCGCCAACGCCGCCAGCAGGTCCAGGTCACGCGCCACCAGCGCGTTTTTGGTCACGATGGTTACGGGGTGGCGGGTTTCCAGCATCAGTTCCAGCATGCCGCGCGTCAGGCGCCAGTCGCGTTCGATGGGCTGGTAGGCATCGGTGGCCGAGCCGATATTGATGGGCGACGGCTTGTAGCCGGGGCGCGCGAGTTCGGCGCGCAAGGCCTCTACGGCGTTGGCCTTGGCCACCAGGCGGGTTTCAAAGTCCAGCCCGGGCGACATGCCCAGGTAGGAATGCGTGGGGCGCGCGTAGCAATACACGCAACCGTGCTCGCAACCCCGGTAAGGGTTGACCGCAACGTCGAAGGGAATATCGGGCGAATCATTGCGCGACAGCATCTTGCGGGCTTCTTCCGCGGTAACTGTCGTCTTGGGAGCGGGCGGCTCAAGGCGCGTATCAGGCAGGATCGGGATGACCGTCGCGCCGCGCAAAGAGCCAGAGCCGGCAGCGCAGGAATGGTCGGGCGTGCTTTCGGAAGCGTCGTCGGAGAAATTATCAGGGACGGATTCGACGAAATCCGCCGGCAGACCGGAACCGGACCAACCGTCATCGACCTGCACACGGTCATCGCGCTGAAAGCGATGCCGAACATTAGTAACCGCACCCCGACCGCGCAAGGCGGCGGGGGCGGCAGCCGGGGACCCAGAACCGGCGAGAAAAGAATGATCGGTGCGTGCCATAAAAACTACTGTACAAAAACACAGTGGTTTTGACAAGCACCAAAAGCCTTTTCGTAAGACGGCCCCACTTTACCGCAAGACGCCAAGCGCGTCTGAACAAATCGATTTCATCAGGCGATATCGCCTGGAAACCCGCACCAGTATTACGTTTGGAAGAAATACAACATCCAAAAAAGGGCTGGAAATCCGTTGTTTTCCAGCCCAATCGTGGCCTAGCGCAACATGCCCGCCGCCGCGGTCTGATGCGTGGTTTCGTCGATCAAAATAAAGGCCCCCGTGGCCGGAACATCGGCATAGCGATCCACTGCCAAGGCCTCGCGCGTGGTGAAGGTCACGCGACCAATGTCGTTCATCTGCAAGGTGCCTTCGGTGTTCTCGACTTCCTGCAATTCGTGGATGTCGCGATGCGACAGCACCGCGCGAATCTTCGCCGACGTCAGTCGCGTGCCCGACTTCAACAGATACTTGCGTGCCGGATTCAAGGCTTGCGCATCCAGCCAGCAGAGCTCGGCTTCGAACTCGCGCGTCACTTGCGCGGGCGCGGCCGTGTGCACGATCACGTCGCCGCGCGACACGTCCACGTCACGGTCCAACACCAGCGTGACGGAATCGCCGGCCACCGCCTCATCCAACACGCGGTCAAACACGCGTACCTCGCGCACCACCGCGTTCACGCCCGACGGTTGCACCGTGACCGCATCGCCGGCGCGCAGCACGCCGCTGGCCACGCGCCCCGCGTAGCCGCGAAAGTCGTCCTTCTGATCGCCACCGTGCCGCGCCACCCATTGCACCGGAAAACGCAGCGGCAACGCGCGCCCGTCGCTGGCCAGGTCCAACGATTCCAGCAACGCCAGCAAGGGCTGGCCTTCGTACCACGGCGTCTTGGGCGACAGCGTCACCACGTTGTCGCCATTGAGCGCCGACAGCGGCAGCACATCGAAATGCGCAATGCCCAGTTTGGTCGCCAAGTCCGCATACGCCTCGCGGATGCGGTCGAACACGGCGCGGTCCCAATCCACCAGATCCATCTTGTTCACCGCCACCACAATGTGGCGGATGCCCAGCAGCCGCGCGATCGTGCTGTGCCGCTTGGTCTGCGGCAGCAGCTTGCCGTCGACCGCGCGCGTGGCGTCGATGAGTATCACCGCCACATCCGCCGTCGATGCGCCCGTCACCATATTGCGGGTGTACTGCTCGTGGCCCGGCGCGTCAGCGATGATGAACTTGCGCGCGGGCGTGGAGAAATAGCGGTAGGCAACGTCGATGGTGATGCCCTGCTCACGCTCGGCTTCCAGGCCGTCGGTCAGCAACGAGAAATCGATACCATCACCCGCGACCCGCTTGTGCTTGGCGCGCGAGATGGCATCCAACTGGTCGGCGAACACGCCCTTGCTGTCGTAGAGCAAACGGCCGATCAAGGTGGACTTGCCGTCATCGACGGAACCCGCCGTGATCAAGCGCAGCACGCCCGTGCCGGCGCCGGAAAGAAAAGAATCGTTCAGTGCATTCATGTGCGTCCCCTGCCGCCGGCCGCAGCCGGCGTTGTGCATTCAGAAATAGCCTTCCTTCTTGCGGCGCTCCATCGAGGCCTCGGAAGTCTGGTCGTCCATGCGCGTGGCGCCGCGCTCGGTGATGTCGGTGACCGCCGTCTCGGCGATGATGGCGTAGGTGTCGGCGGCGTCGGAGGCCACCGGGCAGGTGCACGAGATATCTCCCACCGTGCGAAAACGCACCGGCAAGCGCTCGACCTGTTCGCCTTCCTGCGGCGGTGTCAGGCGGGTGACGGGCACCAGCAAGCCCTTCCTGCGCACCACTTCGCGCTCATGGCTGTAGTAGATGGACGGCAGCGCCAATTGCTCGCGCTGGATGTATTGCCAGACGTCCAGCTCGGTCCAGTTCGAGATCGGGAACACGCGCATGTTCTCGCCGCGATGCACGCGGGTGTTGAACAGGTTCCACAGTTCGGGGCGCTGGGCCTTGGGATCCCATTGGCCGAATTCGTCGCGGAAGGAAAAGATGCGTTCCTTGGCACGCGCCTTTTCTTCGTCGCGCCGCGCGCCGCCGATGCAGGCGTCAAAGCCGAATTCCTCGATCGCTTCCAGCAGCGTCACCGCCTGGGCCGCGTTGCGCGAATCCGTTTCGCGGCGCAACACCACGCTGCCGCGCTTGATCGAATCTTCCACGCTGCGCACGATCAGGGTCTCGCCCAGTTCCGCGGCGCGCTGGTCGCGAAAGGCGATGACTTCACCGAAGTTGTGGCCGGTATCGATATGCATGAGCGGGAACGGGAAGCGCCCCGGACGGAATGCCTTTTCAGCCAGGCGCAGCAGCACCACCGAATCTTTACCGCCCGAGAACAGCAGCACGGGCTTTTCGCTTTCGGCGGCCACCTCGCGCATGATGAAAATGGCTTCGGATTCCAGCCAATCCAGGTGGCTGCGTTGGATCACAGCGGACATAGGTTATTCCCCTAAAACAGATTGTGAATTCATGGATGGCGTCACTCGCCGCGCGCCACGATGCCGATGACGCGGTTACCCGCATGCAGGCCGCATTCCTTGGAGTCCGACGACTCCCACCACCAACGCCCCGCGCGCACGTCCTCGCCCGGCCGGATGGCGCGCGTACAGGGCTCGCACCCGATGGACGGGTAGCCCTGGTCGTGCAAGGGGTTGTAGGGCACGCCCAGCGCGCGGATCACGGCCCAGACCTCGTCCTCGCTCCACTCGGCCAGCGGGTTGAACTTGTAGAGGCCGAACACCGGGTCCTGCTCTTCCAGCGGTAATTCGCCACGGGTGGTGGATTGCTGGCGGCGCTGCCCGGTAATCCAGGCGCCGCGTCCGGCCAGCGCGCGCTTGAGCGGCTCGACCTTGCGGATCTGGCAACAGGCTTTGCGCAGGTCGACGCTTTCATAGAACGCATACGCGCCATGCGCCGCAACGTGTTGGTCCACCGCCGCCGCATCCGGCCGGTACACCGTGACATCGCGCCCATAGCGCGCGCGCACGGCGTCCAGCACGCCCAGCGTTTCGGCATGCAGGCGGCCGGTGTTTAACGTGAACACTTCCAGGTCCAGGCCCGAGTCGTAGATGGCGTGCGTCAGCAGCATGTCTTCGGCCGCCAGCGACGAGGCCAGCGCGGCGTCGGGATAGCGCCGCTGGACGTCGGCCAAGCGCTCGGTCAAGGTGTTCCAGCGTTCGGCCAGCGCCGCGTCCAGGTGGGAAGAAAGATCGGCAATAGTCGTCATGCTTGCACCGCAAAAATCTGGGCGCGCCGGGGACGCGCCAACAAGGTATCGCCATCGCGCAGATCCATCTGCCGGTACAGATGCTCGGGCACTTCCGCTTCGATGATGGCGTCGGAATCCTGGCGTGCCAGTTCCAGATAGGCGCTGGGGCCGGCAAGATAAGCGTGCGACAGACGCACGGCAATGCCCTCGCCGCCCGCGCGATAGCGCTCGATCTCGAACTCATGCGGACGCACGTACGCGGTGGCGCGCCACGCCTCGGCTTGCGCCAGGTCGGGCGCGGGCAAGGACAGCCCGGCCCCTTCCCAGATACCGCGCGCGGCCACGCCTTGCAGTTGGTTCACATCGCCCAGGAAGCCGTACACGAACGGCGTCGCCGGTGCTTCCCAGACCTCGCGCGGCGTGCCCACCTGCTCAATGCGGCCCGCGTTCATCAGCACCACGCGGTCGGCGACTTCAAGCGCTTCTTCCTGGTCATGCGTCACGAACACGCTAGCCACGTTCAGCTCGTCATGCAGGCGCCGCAGCCAGCGGCGCAGTTCCTTGCGCACCTTGGCGTCCAGCGCGCCGAAGGGTTCGTCCAACAGCAGCACGCGCGGCTCCACGGCCAGCGCGCGCGCCAGGGCGATGCGCTGGCGCTGCCCGCCCGACAACTGCGCGGGATAGCGGTCCGCCAGCCAGTCCAGTTGCACCAATGTCAGCAGGTCATGCACCTTGCGCTGGATCTGGTCTTCGGAAGGACGCTGCGACCGATGCTTCACGCGCAGCCCAAAGGCCACGTTTTCGAACACCGTCATATGCTTGAACAGGGCGTAGTGCTGGAACACGAAACCCACCTGACGCCGGCGCACGTCAACGTCAGTCGCGTCTTCGCCCGCGAACAGCACGCTGCCGGTGTCGGGTGCTTCCAGGCCCGCGATGATGCGCAGCAGCGTCGTCTTGCCACAGCCCGAGGGGCCCAACAACGCCACCAGCTCGCCGGTTTCAATATGCAGCGACACATCATTCAGCGCGCGGAACTGCCCGAACCGCTTGGATAAATTGCGAACTTCAATACTCATGCTTGTCTCCGTCTGAGCCGCCGCGCGTTACGCCACGGCCGGCTTGAGGGTTGCCGTCGCCGGCCCGGGATACTCGACCGGCAGGTCGGCGGCCCGCAGAAACCGGGCGTTTCGCCACTCGACCACGTTCTTCGCCACCAGCGTCACCAGCGCCAGCAAGGCCAGCAAGGACGCCACGGCGAATGCCGCGGAATACTGGTATTCGTTGTAGAGAATCTCGACATGCAGGGTCATCGTGTTGGTCAGCCCACGAACCTGCCCCGACACCACCGACACCGCGCCGAACTCACCCATGGCGCGCGCATTGCACAGGATGGCGCCGTACAGCAGGCCCCACTTGATGTTGGGCAGCGTCACCCGCCAGAAGATCTGCCAGCCGCTGGCGCCCAGCGTCAGCGCGGCCTGCTCTTCTTCGCTGCCTTGCGCCTGCATCAACGGAATCAGCTCGCGCGCAACAAAGGGAAAGGTCACGAACAGGGTCGCAAGAACGATGCCGGGCACGGCATAGACGATCTTCCAATCGTGGTCCTGCAACCAACCGCCCATCCAACCTTGGGTGCCGAACAGCAGGATGAAGACCAGCCCGGCCACCACGGGTGAAACCGAAAACGGCAGGTCGATCAGCGTGATCAGGAACTGCTTGCCGCGAAACTGAAACTTGGTGATGGCCCACGCGGCGGCCACGCCGAACACCAGGTTCACCGGCAGCGCAATCGCGGCCACCAACAAGGTCAGCCGGATGGCTGATAGCGCATCGGGTTCGACGATGGCGGCCAGGTAAAGCTGCCAGCCCTTCTTGAACGCCTCGGCAAACACCGCCGCCAGCGGCACCAGCAGGAACAAGGTCAAGAACGACAGCGCGATGAACAACAGGATGCCGCGCACCCAGCGCGGCTCGGTCAAATGGGCAGGACGATCCGCTGCGCTCATGCCAGCCTCCCGAGGTTGCGGCGGGCTTGCCAGCCTTGCAGCAGGTTGATGATCAGCAGCATCACAAAGGACAGCACCAGCATCACGGTCGCGATGGCGGCAGCACCCGCGTAGTCGAACTGTTCCAGCTTGGAAATAATCAATAGCGGCGTGATCTCGGACACCATCGGCATGTTGCCGGCAATGAACACCACCGACCCGTACTCACCGATCGCCCGCGCGAACGCCAGCGCAAAGCCCGTCAGCAAGGCCGGCAGGATGGTCGGCAACAGCACGCGGCGGATGGTCTGCCAGCGGTTGGCGCCCAGGCTGGCGGCGGCCTCTTCGATCTCGCGTTCCACGTCTTCCAGCACGGGTTGCACGGTACGCACCACGAAGGGCACGCCGATGAAGATCAGCGCAATCACGATGCCCACCGGCGTGAACGCCACCTTCCATCCAAACCACTCTGACAGCGGCCCGCCCAGCCAGCCCTTTTGCGAATACAGCGCGGTCAGCGCGATGCCCGCCACCGCCGTCGGCAACGCAAAGGGCAGATCCACCAGCGCGTCCAGAATCTTCTTGCCGGGAAAGCGGTAGCGCACCAGCACCCACGCCACGACCGAGCCGAACACCAGGTTCACCAGCGCGGCCAGCAACGACGCGCCAAAGGTCAATTGATATGAGGCCATCACCCGGGGCGCCGTCACGGTATCCCAAAAGCCCTGCCATCCCAGTTCGGCGCTTTTGATGGGCAGCGCGGCCAGGGGGATGAGCACGAGCACGCTCAGGTACAGCACCGCGTACCCCATGGAAATACCGAATCCGGGCAGCACGCCCGGGCTGTTGCGCCGTCCGGCAAACAGCGCTTGCGCGCCATTGGCCGTCGGGTTGGAGGCTGTCGTCATGGCCGTCGTTCCAGAACCTTGTCGTTATTTCTTCTGCGGCAGATAGATCTGGTCGAAGGTGCCGCCATCGCTGAAATGGTCCTTCTGCGCCTTGCGCCAGCCGCCGAAGATCTTGTCGTCGATGGTGACGAGCTTGACCTTGGGAAACTTGCTTTCGTACTTGGCGGCAACCGTCTTGTCGATGGGCCGGTAGTAATTCTTGGCGATGATCTCTTGCGCGGCCGGGGTGTACAGGAATTCCAGATAGGCCTGGGCAGCGGCCCGCGTGCCCTTCTTGTCCACGATCTTGTCGACCACGGCCACCGGCGGTTCAGCCAGGATGGACAGCGACGGCACCACGATGTCGAACTTGTCCGGACCCAGTTCTTCAAGCGCCAGGAAGGCTTCGTTTTCCCAGGCCAGCAGCACGTCGCCCACACCGCGTTCCACGAAGGTGGTGGTGGCCCCGCGTGCGCCGGTGTCCAGCACCGGTACGTGCTTGAGCAGATCACCAACGTAGGCGCGCGCCTTGTCTTCGCTGCCGCCATTCTTTTCCAGCGCGTACGCCCACGCGGCCAGGTAGTTCCACCGCGCGCCGCCCGAGGTCTTCGGGTTGGGGGTGATGACCTGCACGCCGTCCTTGATCAGGTCGTCCCAGTCCTTGATGCCTTTGGGGTTGCCCTTGCGCACCAGGAACACGATGGTCGAGGTATAGGGCGAGCTGTTCTGCGGCAGGCGCGACTGCCAGTTCTCGGGGATCAAGCCGCGGTCGGCGATGGCGTCAATGTCATAAGCCAGCGCCAGCGTCACCACATCGGCTTCCAGCCCGTCGATGACCGAACGCGCCTGGCGGCCCGAACCGCCGTGCGACTGGCGGATGGTCAGGTCCACATTGGCCTTGTCCTTGTACTGCTTGATGAAGGCGTCATCGATGGCGCGATAGAGCTCGCGCGTGGGGTCGTAAGACACGTTCAACAACGTTTGCTTTTGCTGTGCCTGAGCCGGCGCCATGGCCGTCAGAGAAACCGCCGCCACCGCCAGCGCGGCCAACCAATTCGCTTTCCCGAACGCCATATGTCCTGCTCCCTGTGTTTGGCAATATGGAAGCAAGTGTGCGTGTTGGGCATCCTGAACGGAACGAATCATTATTTGATTGCTCATCGCTCGCAGGCATATAGGACCGCCGTCCCAACCAAGAAAAAACCGCCGCGTTTCCCTATGGGAAAGGCGGCGGTTCGGGCGGCGGAAAACCGCCTGCGGAGCGCGGGGGCTACCCCCCGGAATCCGAATTTACTTATTCGGTTGCGGCGTAACGCGCAGGTACGGACGCACGGCCTTGTAGCCTTTGGGGAACTTCTCTTTGATGACGGCTTCGTCTTGCAGGGACGGGACGATGATCACGTCGTCGCCATCTTCCCAGTTGACCGGCGTGGCCACGCTGTGGCTGTCGGTCAGTTGCAGCGAATCAATGACGCGCAGGATCTCGTTGAAGTTGCGACCCGTGCTGGCCGGGTACGTGATGATCAGGCGCACCTTCTTGTTCGGGTCCACGATGAACACGGAACGCACCGTCAGGGTGGCGTTGGCGTTCGGGTGGATCATGTCGTAGAGCTCGGAGACTTTACGGTCCTTGTCGGCCAGGATGGGGAAGTTGACCTGGGTGGACTGCGTGTCGTTGATGTCTTCGATCCACTTGGAATGGGAATCCGTGCCGTCAACCGACAGCGCCAGCACCTTCACGTTGCGCTTGGCGAATTCATCGGCAAGCTTGGCCGTGTAGCCCAGTTCTGTGGTGCACACCGGCGTGAAGTCGGCCGGATGCGAAAAGAGCACCCCCCAGCTATTGCCCAGATACTCGTGAAAGCGGATGGGACCGGCCGAGGAATCCTGTTCAAAATCAGGGGCGGTGTCGCCCAGACGTAGATGACTCATGGTGTCTCCTGTATGCGGATTGAGTGGGGAGGGATCTGGCCGCCCACCTTCGACGGGCAGCTCAGAATGGCGCTTGAATGTTCAGCTTAGCGCGTCAGAAACGATTCTTCCATCAAACCTTTGACCGACGAAATACGCAAGCCATATAACCTTATGCAATATTCGCGTCCGCCCCGCAGGCGTCCGCCACCACCCCGGCACGCACCGCGGCGGACAAGGCCAGCGCGCGCGGCAGGATGTGCGCGGCGTAGAACAATCCTGTCGCGATCTTCGACTTGTGGAACGGGTCCGTCGACCCCGCCGCCAGATGCCGGCGACACGCCAGCACCGCGCGCGCCATCTGCCATCCACCGTGCACCACGCCGGCCAGCATCAGGTACGGCACGCTGCTGGAAAACACCGCGCGCACGTTCGCGGCCGACTGCTCAAGAATGAAGCCCACGCCCGCCTCGTAGGCCTGGATGGCGCCATCCAGGTTGTCGCGCAAGAGGCGCAGCGCGTCGCGTTCGGGCGCGGCGGCGCGTCCCGACTCGGCCTCGACCGCGCGCAATGTCTCGCGCATGGCGGCAATGGCCGCGTAGGCGGTGGCGCCGCCATCGCGTTGCGTCTTGCGGCCGACCAGATCGTTGGCCTGGATGGCGGTGGTGCCCTCGTAAATGGGCAGGATGCGCGCATCCCGGTAAAACTGCGCCGCGCCGGTTTCCTCGATAAAGCCCATGCCGCCATGCACCTGGATACCCAGCGACGCCACCTCCACCGCGGTCTCAGTCGAGTAGCCCTTCACAATGGGCACCATGTACTCATAGAACGCGCGGTTGCGCGAACGCTGTTCGGGGTCGGGGTGATGCGTGCCCTTGTCATGCGCCGCGGCCGTCACGTACGACACGGCTCGGGCCGCTTCCGTCAACGCCTTCATGGTCAGCAGCATGCGTTGCACATCGGGATGGCGCACGATGGCCACCGGTGCGGCGGACCCTTCCACCGCGCGCCCCTGCACCCGCTCGCGCGCATACGCCAGCGCATGCTGGTACGCCCGTTCAGACACGCCGATGCCCTGCTGGCCCACCGAAAAGCGCGCGGCGTTCATCATGATGAACATGTACTCAAGGCCGCGGTTCAGTTCGCCGACCTGGTATCCCACCGCGCCCTCGCCCACTTCACCCTTGCCCGAGCCATACAGCAACACCGCCGTCGGGCTGCCATGGATGCCCAGCTTGTGTTCCAGCGACGCGCACCAGACGTCGTTGCGCTTGCCCAGGCTGCCGTCCGCTTCGACCAGGAACTTGGGCACGATGAACAGCGAAATGCCCTTCACACCCGCCGGCGCGTCCGGCGTGCGGGCCAGCACCAAATGGATGATGTTTTCCGCCAGGTCGTGCTCACCGAAGGTGATGAAGATCTTTTGTCCGAACAGGCGGAAGCTGCCGTCATCCTGGCGCACGGCGCGCGTGGCGACCTGGGCCAGATCGGAACCCGCTTGCGGCTCGGTCAGGTTCATGGTGCCCGTCCACTTGCCCGCGATCAGGTTGGGCACGTATTCCTTGCGCTGCGCGTCAGAGCCCACGGTCAACACCGCTTCGATGACCCCGTCGGTCAGCATCGGGCACAAGGAAAACGCCAGGCTGGCGGCCTGGATGTTCTCGGCCGGCGCGGCCGCAACCAGCTTGGGCAAGCCCTGCCCGCCCCAGGCTTGCGGGTGCTGCAAGCCTTGCCAGCCGCCCGCGGCGTAGTCCTTGAAGCCTTGGGCATAGCCAGGGGTAGTGGTGACCTGCCCATCGTTCCAGACGGGCGGATGCGTGTCGCCGGGCACGTTCAACGGCGCCACCGCCTGCTCCACGAAGCGGCCGTTTTCTTCCAGGATGGCGTCAACCAAGTCCGGCGTTACGTCGTCAAAGCCGGGCAATTTAAGGATGTCGTCCAGGCCGGCCAGTTCTTTCAGCGTGAAGCGGAAATCCTGTAGCGGGGTTACATAGGGCATGGTGTCTCCGGGTGCAAAACGACAGCGAGGCGCCTGGCGCCTCGCGTCTACTGCGTTTTTTGAATTCGCGTCTTAACTCAGATGGTACGCCAAGGACACAATGATCGGCCCCAGCACCGGCAACAGCACGTTGGCGATGGCATAGGTCACCGTGTAGCCCAAGAGCGGCACGGAGCTGCCGCTGGCATTCAAGATGGCGCTGATGGCGGGCGTGCTGACGTGCTGGCCCGCAATGGCCCCTACCAGCAAGGGGCCTTCGATCTTCAGAATCTTGTGGCCCACCCACAGCGACAGGCAGGCGGGTCCCAGTGACACCAGCAAGCCGATCAACGGCAGCACGGCGCCATGCTCACGAATGAGCGACAAGGCCTCGGGCCCCGCCGACAAGCCCACGCAGGCCACGAATACCGCCAGCCCAAGGTCTTTCAGCAGTTGCACGGCATGATCCGGCATATGGCCAATCGACGGGCGCTTGGCGTTGATCCATCCGCAGACCAGCCCGCTGACCAGCGCCCCGCCACCACTGCCCAGCGACACCGGAATGCCCCACAGGCGCGCGCTCAGGCTGCCGATCATCAGGCCGGCAAGAATGCCGAAGGCCAGGAACACCAGGTCGGTAATACCGCTGCGGCGCAGCTCATTGCCCAGCGCGGCGCCGGCTTCCGACAGCTCGGGCTCGGTACCCACCAGCGTCACCAGGTCGCCATATTGCACAACGGTGGCCGGCGTCAGCGGCAACAAGTGGCCCGACCGCATGATCGATTGCACGAAGACGCCCCGCGCGCGCTGGGCCCCCGGCCGTTTGGCCAGCTCACCCATCGTGGTCCCGTTGATCGCCTTTTTGTTGACGATCACGGCCAGCTCGCTCATCTGGAGATCTTCCGCATGCGCCTCGGGCAGCAGGATTTCAGGCCCGACGACCGTGCCCGCCCGCAGCGCGAAGCGGCGCAAGCCCAGCACCACCACCACGTCGCCGGTGACCAGGGTGTCTTCGGGTGTGGCGTTTACGGCTTCGCCATTGCGCAAGATGCGGCTGATCACCGTGCGCCCGCCCAACTGCGCCTCGACATCGCCCACCTTCATGCCGTCCGCATCCTTGACGACATGCGCGCGCCCCACCAGGCGCGGCAAGGTAGGCAGGTTCACGTCCTCGTCATCGCCCGAGGCTACGCCCAGCTTGGCTTCCAAGGCCTTGGACGCCTCGCGCAAGTTGATGCGCAGCAGCGCGGGCGCCACCTGGCTGGTGAAGAACACGATGCTGATCAGGCCCACCAGATAGGTCAGCGTGTAGGCCGTGGCGATGTTGGCCTCCATGCGCTGAACCTCGGCATCGGGCAAGCCCAGGTGCTTGAGCGCCTCGGCGGCCGTGCCCACCACCGCCGATTCAGTCGCCGCCCCCGCTGCCAGGCCCGCCGCCGTGCCGGCGTCCAGGCCAAACAGCGGCACGGCCGCCAGCACGATGCTCAGCACCAGCAGCGCCTCGATGATCGGCAAGGCGATGTAGCGCAGGCTGGAGCGGTTCAGGTTGGCGAAGAATTGCGGGCCGCCCGAATAGCCCATGGCAAAAATGAACAGCGCGAAAGCAACCTCTTTCAGGTCGCCGCGCATCTGGCAACCCGTCTGGCCGATCAGCAGGGCGACGATAAGCGTGCCGCACACGCCGCCCAACTGAATCGGCCCGACCTTCAACTTGCCGATCAGGTATCCCAAGCCCACTGTGACAAACAACACCGCAATGGGGACGCTGTTGAAAAACCCGACTGAGCAAGTCATGAGATCAGGTCGCCTGTGGTGGTTGCCTACTTGCGGGTCGTGGCCTTCTTGGCGGATTTGGCGGCGGTATCGGCCTGCTTCACCGCTTTCTTCACCGCCGTCTTGGCCACCTTCTTCGCGGCCTTCTTGGCCACGCGCTTGGCGGCGCCGGCCTTCAGGGTCTGCCCCTTGCCGGCGGTCGGACCCGAACGCACCAGCTCGGATGCCTTCCATGCCTCGACGTACTCCGTCGCGGACTCGACCATGTACTTGCCGATCTTGGCGTAGTCCGCGTCGTCCAGATTGGCCAGCGAGATTCGGATCGACCACGGCGGCCCACCGAACCCACCGCCGTCCATCAGGACCACGCCGGTTTTTTCAGCCAAGCGGAACAGGAAGTCCACCGGCTCGTAGTTCGAGGTCATGTACTTGCAAAAGGCGTCGCCATACATGACCTTGGCCCACACCATGAAGTCCAATTCCACGTAATACCAGGCGCGCGCGGGGTCTTCCGGCGGCAGCGGTATGCCCAGCCCACTCCACAGCGCGTCGCGGCGGGCCCGCACGATTTCCATGGTCAGATGCTTGTAGGAGTCCTTCAGATCCAGCAGGTGCGACAGCGCGAAGAACCCCATTTGCACTTGTTGCGGCAGCGACAGGCCGGCCGTGTGGTTCAGCGCCACGTTGCGGCTGTCGGCCACCATGCGGTCAATGAACTTCAGTTTTTCGGGCTCCATCGTCATGGCGCCGTAGCGCTTGTTCAGCCGCTGCTTCCAGGCCGCGGGCAGCTCGGCAATACGCCGGTCCATGGTGTTCTTCTCGTGCGTGGCGATCACGCCCAGACGCCAACCCGTGCAGCCGAAGTTCTTCGAGAAGGAATACACGCAGATGGTGTTGTGCGGCACCTCTGCCATCAGCGAGCGGAAGTTCGGCACAAAGGTGCCGTACACGTCGTCGGTCACCAGCACCAGGTCCGGATTCTTGCGGATCAAGCGCACGATCTGCTTCATCTCGACCGCGTTGAACGCCACCGATGGCGGGTTGCTCGGGTTCACCGTCACGGCAAGCTTGATCTTCGGATTTTCCAGCTTGGCGATTTCAGAGGCTGGGTAGTGCCAGTCATGCGTGCCGTCGGCGCGCACGCTGCTGGCGTTGATGGCGACAATCTTGAACTGGAAGCGCTCAAGGTGCGCAATCTCGATATAGGGCGTGAACGTCGGCAGGAACAGCGCGATGGTGTCGCCCTGCTTCAACAAGCCGTTCTGCATCAGCGAGTCAAAGATGTAGCACATGGCGGCGGTGCCGCCTTCGACCGGGAACAGGTCGAACTTGCCCTTCGGGGGGCGACCGTCGCACATTTCCTTGATCAGGTAGTCATGCACGATCTGTTCGATGTGCACCAGCGCGCGCGGCGGCACGGGATAGTTGTCGCCGATGATGCTGTCGGTGAGCTCGTGGATCCACTCGTCGGGGTCAAAGCTCTTGATCTTCACGCCGTACTCAAGCACGCCCATCAGGAAGTCGTAGCCGTCCTCGCCCTTGTGCTTGGACAGGAATTTACGCAGGCGGTCGGCGCAGCCCTTCTTGGCCGGCATGCCCGCCAAGATGGCGTCATCGCGCACGCGGCGCGCTTCCTTCATGGCGAATTGGCCCATCAGGAAAAATGCGTCGCGCGGTTCGGTGGCAATCCAATTCGGATTGCCACGTCCGGCGTTCAACATGGTCAAGGCAGCCGTGTGCTGGTTTTCCTTGGCCAGCGTAATCAGATAATCCTTCAATTCAAACGGAGACAACTGTTCCAGGTCGCGTTGGCGCGAACGGGTCGTTTTCAAAGCCGAGGCCAAACTGACAGTAAGAGGCGAGGTGGTAGCCATTATTCAGTACTCCTGGTTTGGAACGCTAGGTCATGAGCATGACAATGACAATGCCCCAGATAATGAGCAGGGTATTGCCGATCGCATAAGGAACCGTGTAGCCCAGGGCGGGCACCTGGCTCTTCGCCGTTTCCGTGATTTGTCCGATTGCCGCCGTGGTAGTGCGGGCGCCGGCGCATACGCCCAGCACGATGGCGGGATGAAACTTGAAGACATAGCGGGCGATGAACACGCCCAAAATCATCGGCACGCTGGTGGCGATAATGCCGGCCACAAAAAGCTTGGCGCCCAATTGCTGGAAGCCCTGCACGAAGCCCGGCCCCGATGTGATGCCGACCACGGCCACGAACGCCGTCAGCCCGACTGATGTCAGGAACCAATGCACGGGTTCCGGCACCCGGCCGAAGGTTGGATGCACGGACCGCAGGTAGCCGAAGATCAAGCCGGAAATCAGCGCCCCGCCGGAGGTCGACAAGGTGATGGGAATACCGCTGACGGTCAGCACCAGCGAGCCAAAGAGCCCGCCCAGCAAAATGCCGAAGCCCACGAAGACCATGTCGGTCTGCTCGGTTGCCCGGTCCACATAGCCCAGCTTGCCCACGACCCGCTCAACGTCGCGTTTCGCACCCAATACGAAGAGGCGATCGCCCCGGTCCAGTTTCAGGCCCCAATTGACCGGCATCTCGTGGCCGCCACGCACAACCTTGCGCAGGAACACACCCCGGCCGAGTTGGCGCACGGTCTCGTTTTCCGCCAGTTCCTTGAGGGTCTTGCCGGCCACGTTCTTGTTGGTCAGCACCACTTCGACAATTTCGGCCGGCAGGTTGATCACGTCCCGGTCTTCGATTTCGTTACCGATGATGGCGCCGGCCTGCAAGACCAGCGCGTCATGGCGGCCCGTCACGCCCAGCACATCACCGGCTTGCAGCACCGTGCTTGAGTCGTTGTCGATGATCTGATCACCGCGGCGTATGCGTTCGACAAAGACGCGCGCATCGACAAAACGCGCTTCCAGGTCGGCGACCGTCTTGCCCACGAGTTCGGTGTGGTCCAGCTTGTAGGCGCGCGCCGTGAATTTGCGATAGCCCGACAGTTCCATGGAATCGCCGCCACCAGACATCTGGGCTTCGTATTCCTTGCACTCTTTGACGATGTCCACGCGCATCAGCTTCGGGCCCAGCGAGGCCAGCAACCACGCGCTGCCGACGGTGCCGAAGATGTAGCAGACGGCGTAGGCCACCGGAATGCTGTCGATCCACTGCTTCTTGGTCGCCGCGTCCACGCTAAGCCCGTTGATCGTGTCCGTGGCCACGCCCATCACGGCGGAGATGGTTTGCGCACCAGCCAGCAGCCCGGCGCCGGTACCGGCGTCAAAGCCGAATCCCACCGCCGTGGCCCAGGTCACCAGCAAGCAGATGACGCAAATGATGACCGCGAAAATGACCTGGGGAAGGCCATCGCTTTTCATGCCGCGGAAAAATTGAGGGCCGACGCCGTAGCCTAGACCGAAGAGGAAAAGCAGGAAGAACACCTGCTTGAGAATCGGCGCGATGGTGATATCCAGTTGGCCGACCAGCACGCCCACCAGCAAAGTCCCCGTTACTGCGCCCAGATTAAATCCGAAGAGCTTTTTAGCTCCTATCCAATACCCCAAGCCCAAGGTAAGGAAAACCGCCAACTCTGGATACTTACGCAATGTCTCAAAGAACCAATCCATCCCGAATCTCCTTCGTTCTGTACAGGTCGAGCACGTGCGCGAAAAATCCTGCTGCGCGCGAAGCACATTATCAGAATCTTTCAGAAAATCAAAAGAAATACTACAGGCATATCAAATAGTCGAAGAAGATTGCAGATCAAAAAAAGCCCCGCGGACCTGCGTCCGCGGGGCTTTCATACCAGTGAAGCTGCTGTGCGTTACAGCGCGCCGGTCAGTTCAGGCACGACCTGGAACAGGTCGCCCACCAGGCCATAATCCGCCACGCCAAAAATCGGCGCTTCGGGGTCTTTGTTGATGGCCACGATGACCTTCGAGTCCTTCATGCCGGCCAGATGCTGGATGGCGCCCGAGATACCGACGGCCACGTACAACTGCGGCGCAACGATCTTGCCGGTCTGGCCAACCTGCCAGTCGTTCGGGGCATAGCCGGCGTCGACGGCGGCGCGCGACGCGCCAAGCGCCGCGCCCAGCTTGTCAGCCAGCGGGTCCAGGATCTTGAAGTTTTCAGCGCTGCCCAAGCCACGGCCACCCGAAACCACGACGCGAGCGCCGGCCAGTTCGGGGCGGTCGCTCTTGGCCACTTCGCGGCCCACGAACGTGGACTTGCCCGAATCGGCAACGGCGGCGATCTCTTCCACGGCGGCCGAGCCACCTTGCGCGGCAACGGCGTCAAAGCCCGTCGTGCGCACGGTGATGACCTTCACGGCGTCAGCCGATTGCACGGTGGCAATGGCGTTACCCGCGTAGATGGGGCGCTGGAACGTATCGGCGGATTCCACGCCGATGATGTCCGAAATCTGCGCCACATCGAGCTTGGCGGCCACGCGCGGCGCCACATTCTTGCCCGACGCGGTGGCAGGGAACAGGATGTGGCTGTAGTTCGACGCCACGGCCAGCACCTGGGCAGCCACGTTTTCAGCCAGGCCGTCAGCCAGTTGCGGCGCATCGGCCAGCAGGACCTTGGCGACACCGGCGGCAGCAGCGGCTTGGTCAGCCACGGCGCGCGCATTGGCGCCGGCGACCAGCACATGCACGTCGCCCCCGATCTTGGCGGCGGCGGCGACGGCGTTCAGGGTTGCGCCCTTCAACTGGGCGTTATCGTGTTCGGCAATAACCAGCGTCGTCATCAGACCACCTTCGCTTCGTTCTTGAGTTTGTCCACCAGGGCCGCAACGTCGGCCACCTTGATGCCCGCCTTGCGGGCGGGCGGCTCGCTGACCTTCAGCGTCTTCAGGCGCGGCGCGGCATCAACACCCAGTTCTTCGGGCGTGACGGTGTCCAACTGCTTTTTCTTGGCCTTCATGATGTTCGGCAGCGTGACGTAACGCGGCTCGTTCAGGCGCAAGTCGGTGGTGACGATAGCCGGCAACGTCAGCGTCAACGTTTCCAGGCCGCCGTCCACTTCGCGAGTGACCGTGACTTTGCCGTCGGCCAGTTCAACCTTGCTGGCGAACGTGGCTTGGGGCCAGTCCAGCAGCGCGGCCAGCATCTGGCCGGTTTGATTGGCGTCGTCGTCGATGGCTTGCTTGCCCAGGATCACCAGTTGCGGCTGCTCTTTGTCGACCAAGGCCTTCAACAGCTTGGCCACGGCCAGCGGCTGCAGTTCAGCGTCCGTCTGGACCAGCACGCCGCGATCGGCGCCAATGGCCATGGCGGTGCGCAGCGTCTCCTGGCATTGCGCGACGCCGCAAGAAACCGCCACGACTTCAGCGACGGCACCCTTCTCTTTGAGCCGGGTCGCTTCTTCGACGGCGATTTCGTCAAAGGGGTTCATGGACATCTTCACATTGGCGATATCCACGCCAGTCTGATCCGACTTGACGCGCACCTTGACGTTGTAGTCAACGACGCGCTTGACAGGTACCAACACCTTCATCCCGCTGCCTCCAAATGGAAATAAATACCCGGCATGCGCCGGGATCGCATTGCACAATTTTTTCCTGATTCTACAGCTTCGCCAGCGCTCGTATATGCGCAACCACGCTGCGCCCTAGGGCAGATAAGTTGTAACCACCTTCAAGCGTGCTGACGATCCGGCCCTGACTATGCCGTTCGGCCACCTCCACGAGCTGCTCGGTGATCCAGGCGTAGTCGGCTTCCACCAACCCCATCTGGCCCATGTCGTCCTCTCGGTGGGCGTCGAAACCCGCCGACACCAGGATCAATTCCGGGCGGTGGGCCTCCAGCCTGGGCAGCCAGGTGTCGGTGACGATCGTCCTGACCGCGGCCCCCACCGTGTAGGCGGTCACGGGCACGTTCACCATGTTGGCCGCCGGCTGCTCGGTACCGCTGTTGGGAAAGAGCGGATGCTGGAAGAAACTGCACATCAGCACACGCTCATCGCCCGCGAAGACGTCTTCGGTGCCGTTGCCATGGTGCACATCGAAATCAACGATGGCCACGCGCGACAGGCCGTGGAATTCCAGCGCATGGCGCGCCGCGATCGCCACGTTGTTCAAGAAGCAGAACCCCATGGCCTGCGAGCGGCAAGCATGGTGGCCGGGCGGACGCACCGCGCAGAACGCCGTGCGGGCCTCCCCGCCGATCACCGCGTCCACCGCCGCCACACCCGCGCCGGCCGCATACAGGGCGGCTTCATAGGTGTGGGGATTCATCAGCGTGTCCGGATCGATTGGGTAATACCCTTGGTCCGGCGTATGTTCGCGCAAACTGTCCAGATACTGGACGGTGTGCACGCGCAGAAGGTCGTGGCGCGACGCCTGGGGCGCCTGCCGATCGTCCAGATAAGGCATCAAGCCGCTGGCCAGCAACTGGTCGGAAATGGCGTCCAGCCTCTGCGGGCTTTCGGGGTGCCAACTGCCCATTTCATGCAAGCGGCATGTCGGGTGGGTAAGATACATGGTCTCCATAAGGAAGATTATGTTCATCTGTCGGCGATTACTGCAACTCGGAACGCTCTCCGCCCTGCTGGCGGGCTGCTCCACCACCGCTCCCACCGCTCCAAATTCGCTTTCGGCCCAACCCACGGCCGCCTCCGCCAACACCGCGATCCGCATCGGACCCACCACGCCGACACCAGGCTCCGAACTGCCGGATGACGCGCCCGCCACGCTGACCGCCACCGGTGCGCTACGCCCGGAAGTGCGCAGCTTTGTCGAAGAACTGGCGGCCGAGCGCCAACTGCCGCTGGACCCGATGGTCAAGGCGCTTGAGAGCTCGCGCTACAACGCCACGGTGTCGCGCTTGATCGCTCCGTCACCACCGGGCAAGAAAATCTGGCGTAGCTGGCTGACCTACCGGTCGCGCTTTGTCGAGCCCAAGCGTATCGGCTGGGGCGTGGACTTCTATAACGAAAACCGCGACCTGCTCAACCAGGCGGCCCAGCGCTTCGGCGTGCCGGCGCCGATCATCGCGTCGATCATCGGCGTCGAAACGCTGTACGGCCGCAACATGGGCAATTTCCGGGTATTGGATGCGCTGGCCACGCTGGCCTTCGATTACCCCGACCCCAACAAACCCGAACGCGCCACGATGTTCCGTGGCCAACTGGCGGACTTCCTGACGCTGGTCATGAAAGACAAGCTGGAACTTGAAACGCGGGGATCGTATGCGGGCGCCATCGGCATGCCGCAATTCATGCCGACCAGCATCATGCATTACGCGGTGGACGGCGATGACAATGGCCATATCAACCTGACGAGCAATACGCAGGACGCCATCATGTCGGTGGGCAGTTTCCTGGCCCAGCATGGCTGGCAGCGCGGTTTGCCGGTGTTTGCACCCGTGGTGCTGCCGGCCGATCCCACCCCGTTGGTCGACGGCGGGCTGGAACCCAAGCAAAGCTGGACGACACTGTCGGCGGCCGGCGCGCGCTTGCAGCCGGGCGCATCCAGCGCGGGCTGGAGCGCCCAGCCCTTGGGGGTTGTGGACCTGGTCGAGGAAGCACGAGGCACAGCGCAATACCGCGTCGGCACGCCCAACTTCTTCGCTTTGACCAAGTACAACCGCAGCTATTTCTACGCCACCTCGGTGGCGGATCTGGCCTACGAGATCGAAGCGCGGGTCACTCGCTGATCAGCCGCCCGCTGATTTACGCGCCTGAAAAAAAATCGCCCCGTTCATGACGGGGCGATCTTTTTGTGGGCTGCGCCCCGAGACAAAACAGGCTCAGTTGAAGACGCCCGTCGACAGGTAGCGGTCGCCACGGTCGCACACGATAAACACGATGGTCGCGTCGTTGACGCGCTCGGCCACGCGCAACGCGGCAACCAGCGCGCCCGCGGACGAGATGCCGCCAAAGATGCCCTCTTCCGCCGCCAGCCGACGGGCCATGGTTTCGGCTTCCGACTGCTCGATGGATTCGTACGCATCCACACGGCTGCGGTCGAAGATCTTGGGCAAATAGGCTTCGGGCCACTTGCGGATACCGGGTATCTGCGACCCTTCGGCCGGCTGCGCACCGACAATCTGTACGGCCGGATTGCGCGACTTCAGGTAGGTCGACACCCCCATGATGGTGCCCGTGGTGCCCATGGCGCTGACGAAGTGGGTAATGCGCCCATCGGTTTGCGTCCAGAGTTCCGGACCGGTGGATTCCACGTGCGCACGCGGATTATCGGGGTTGGCGAATTGGTCCAGCACCACGCCCCTGCCGTCCGCCTGCATCTCGGTGGCCAGGTCGCGGGCATACTC
This sequence comes from Achromobacter spanius, assembly GCF_002812705.1. Lineage (NCBI taxonomy): Bacteria > Pseudomonadati > Pseudomonadota > Betaproteobacteria > Burkholderiales > Alcaligenaceae > Achromobacter > Achromobacter spanius. Next base: position 6,039,413 of record NZ_CP025030.1, read on the forward strand.
CATGCCGCCCTTGTCGGCCGGCGTCAGGATCAGCTCGGCGCCATAAGCCGCCATGGCCGCGCGGCGTTCCACCGACAGGTTGTCGGGCATGATCAAGATCATGCGGTAGCCCTTCATCGCGGCCGCCATGGCCAGGGCGATGCCGGTGTTGCCGCTGGTGGCTTCGATGAGGGTATCGCCCGGCTTGATGTCACCGCGCGCTTCGGCGTGCTGGATCATCGACAAGGCTGGGCGGTCCTTCACGGAACCGGCGGGGTTGTTGCCTTCCAGCTTGGCCAGGATGACGTTGCCACGCGCGGCGCCCGCGGCACCGGGAATGCGCTGCAAACGCACCAAAGGCGTATTGCCGACGGTCTGCTCGATAGTGGGGTAGGTAGTAGTCATGCGAAAGATCATAACTCCGCCCGATAGCGAGCGCGGGCAAAAGCCGCGCTCGTGCCAGGGGTTCCCAGGCGGCCTGGTGCCGTCAGGGCCGGCTGGGCTGCGGGGGGGCAGCTTTGCCGGTGGCCGGCCGGTTGGCGGGTTTTCCGGCCGGTTTGGAAGCGGCTGAGCTGCTTGGCGCCGCGGCTGCGGCAGCCGGTGCCGAGGCGGCAGTCGCTGCGGCGGCTTGGGTTGCGGCATCCCCTTCACCCACCTGCAGGCCGGCCGCTTCCAGTGCCTTTGCCTTCTTCTCGCCGATACCGCGCACCCGCTCAGCCAGGTCTTCGAACGAATCAAAGCGGCCGCCCCGTTCGCGTTCGTTGATGATGATCTCGGCCGTGCGAGGACCAATACCGCGGATGGTCTCCAATTGCTGCGCGCTGGCCTGGTTCACATCCAGCGCCCGCGCTTCGGGTGCGGCGAAACCAAGTCCGCCAATCAGCAGGATCGCACCCAGGGTGTGCTGCCACAAGCGGCGCCCGCCCTGCGTGCCCCCAGCCACCTGACGCGCATGGCGTTTGTGCCAAGGCATGGTCAAGGAGCGCCGGGCGACGGCGGGTACGGAAAAAGCGTTCATGGGAAGTCTCCAGAAAGAATGGGCGCGGCAGGTGCCGAACCACACCCAGATCATGACTTTCCGCCCCGCTTTTGGGCCGGGCAGTGAATGGAATGATCCACCTCGGGAACTACGCGTGACCTGCTCCCCGTGATTAGTACGAAATCGATGTAGAGTCCGTTCCCAAAGGAATGGCAATGAAGAAACGATTCACGGAAGAACAAATCATCGGCGTGCTCAAGGAGGCCGATGCGGGTGCCAAGCCCGCAGAACTGTGCCGCAAGCACGGTATCTCCGAGGCAACGTACTACAACTGGAAGGCGAAGTTCGGTGGCATGACGGTGTCGGACGCTCAGCGGCTCAAGGAGCTGGAGCAGGAGAACAACAGGCTCAAGAAGCTGTTGGCCGAGTCGATGCTGGACAAGGCGGCGCTTCAGGATCTGCTAAGCCGAAAGTAGTCAGCCCGCAGGCCAAGCGCGAGGCGGTCAGGACATTGATGGCCGAGCGCAGCATGGGTGTTACCCGGGCCTGCGGGCTGGTAGGAATTTCGCGGTCGTTGTTTGCCTACGGGAGCACGCGCATAGGCGATGCTGCTCTGACCGAGCGCATGAAAGAGATGGCAGTGGCCAAACGACGCTATGGCTATCGGAGAATCCATGTGCTCTTACGTCGCGAAGGCTGGCAAGCAAATCACAAGCGAGTCTGGCGGCTGTACAGCCTGGCAGGGTTGAGCGTGCGCAAACGCAAGCGTAAGCGCATCGCGGCGACCGAGCGCGTGGTTCGCCCAGCGGCAACCGCGCCGAATCAAAGTTGGTCGATGGACTTTGTGGCCGACGGCCTAGCCTATGGCCGCCGGTTCCGTTGTTTGAATATCGTCGATGACTACACTCGCGAATGCCTGGCCATCGAGGTCGATACGTCGTTGCCGGGAGTGCGTGTTGCCACGGTGCTGCAACGGCTAGCTGAAATGCGTGGCCTGCCGCGATCTATTACTGTGGACAACGGTCCGGAATTCGCCGGAAGAGCCTTGGATGCCTGGGCCTACCAAGCTGGCGTAAAGCTGTCGTTTATCCGGCCGGGTAAACCGGTGGAGAACGCTTATATCGAAAGTTTCAACGGCAAGTTCCGCGACGAATGCCTTAACGAGCACTGGTTCTTGTCCCTGCGACAGGCCAAAGACTTGATCGAAAACTGGCGGGTCGAGTACAACACCGATCGGCCCCACAGTGCGCTCGGATATTTAACCCCGGCGCAATTCGTGCAGGCTCATCAGAAAGAAGGTCTTTTACCCCTGGACTCTATGTCGGTGCCGTACTAAATCTGGGGGCAGGTCACGCGGGCGAAGCCATGCGGAGACGAAAAAAAGCCACCTCAAGGGTGGCTTCCTGTCATGGCGCCTTAGCGCGATATCAACGGCGAGCGCGCCAATACCGTACGTATTCGGCCACGCCCGTTTGCACATCGCGCATCGGCGCCTGAAAGCCGACCGCACGCAGTTGGGTGACGTCGGCCTGCGTATAGCTTTGATAGCGCCCTTTTAGGTCGTCGGGGAACGGGATATAGCGGATCAGGTCCAGTTCCACCAGTTGCGCCAAGGTCAAGTTGGCCTCTCCCCGTTCGGCGCGCAGCGTGTTCACGACCGCGGCGGCCACGTCATTGAACGGCTGCGCACGCCCCGTGCCGCAGTTGAAGATGCCGGATTGCTCGGGGTGATCCAAAAAGTGCAGGTTGACCGCCACCACGTCTTCGACCGAGATGAAGTCGCGGCTTTGGCCACCATCCACATAGCCGTCCCAACCCGCGAACAGACGTACGTGGCCGTGCTCCAGGAACTGGTTCATGTTGTGGAACGCCACCGAGGCCATGCGGCCCTTGTGCTGTTCGTGCGGACCATAGACGTTGAAATAGCGCAGGCCCACGACCTGTGCCGTCAGGCTGTCCATGCGCTTGCGCAACACCTGATCGAACAGCAGCTTGGAGTAGCCGTAGACGTTCAGCGGCCCTTCGTTGGCCGGGTCTTCCACATAGACCGAAGACGCGCCATAGACGGCGGCGGACGAGGCATACAGGAACGGAATGCGGCGCGCCTGGCAGAACTCGAACAGTTCCAGCGTGACGCGGTAATTGTTGTCCATCATGTAGCGGCCGTTGCGTTCGGTCGTGTCCGAACACGCGCCTTGATGCAGCACCGCACGCACCTCGGGCAGACTTCCGTCGGCCACACGGCGGCGGAAGTCGTCCTTGTCCATGTAGTCGGCGACCTGGCAATCGACCAAATTGACGAACTTGTCGCCCTCCGTCAAATCGTCAACCGCGATGATGTCATGGATGCCGCGGCGGTTGAGCCCGCGCACCAGGTTGCTGCCTATGAAGCCCGCGGCTCCGGTTACGACGATCATGAGGATTCTCCTGCCAATTCCGCGGCGGTAACGACGGACGTGCCCAGCTTGCCCACGGCGATGCCGCCGGCCTTGTTGGCCCAGCCCATCGACTCGGTCCACGGCAAGCCGATGGCGCGTGAAACCGCCAGGGTGGCCAGCACCGTGTCGCCTGCGCCTGACACATCGAACACTTCGTGCGCCTGCGCATCGATGTGGTCGCGTCCCGCATCGGTAAACAATGTCATGCCCTGCTCGGAACGGGTCACAAGCAGCGCTTCCAGGTCAAGATTGGCGCGCAGGCGCTGCGCGCGATCGGTCAATTCGGCTTCAGAATTCCAGCGGCCCACGGCCTGCTGCATTTCCGCCCGGTTGGGGGTGACCAGCGTCGCGCCACGATAGCGCGAATAGTCGTCGCCCTTGGGGTCCACCAGCACCGGAATGCCCGCATGGCGCGCCATGGCCACGAGCGATTCGACGCGCGTCAGCACGCCCTTGGCGTAGTCGGATAGCACCACGACATCATGATTGGCCAGATGCCGGGCCAGCGCGGCGTCCACGCTATCCAACGCGGCTTGTTCGGGAAGCTGTTCGAAGTCCACGCGCAGCAATTGCTGCTGGCGGCCCAGCACGCGCATCTTCAGCGTGGTGTGCAGGGACGGGTCGGCGATCAGGTCGGCATGGATGCCGGCTTCGGCGGACAGGCGGCGAATGCTGTCGCCAGCTTCGTCCGCACCCAGCACGCCCACCAGCGTCACCTGGCCACCAAGCGCCGCGACGTTGCGCGCCACGTTGGCGGCGCCACCCAGACGGTCTTCGCGGCGCGCAACGCGCACCACGGGCACAGGCGCCTCCGGCGAGATGCGTTCGACTTCACCGAACCAGTAGCGGTCCAGCATCACGTCGCCAACCACGAGGACGCGACCTTGTGAAATGGCTTCGGCGGGGAAAGGCTTCATTCAAGTTCTTCCAGGCGGCGCGGCGCATAGGTTTCCCAGGCGTTGCAGCCGGGACATTGCCAGTAAAAACGACGCGCTTGAAAACCGCAACTGCGGCACGCATAGCGGTCCAGGCGTTGCGTATGCTTGTGGATCAGGCTGCGCAGCAGCGTCAGGTCGGCGCCGGGTACCGGCCCCTTTTCGGCGCCTCCTTCCGGATTGGCCAGTTCGGCTTCCAACAGGCGGTCCAGGCCCAGCAAGGACGGATGGCTGCGCAACGCGCCGCGCGCAAACGCCCAGGCGACTTCCGACCCTTGCTGCGCGCGCAGTTCGCGGAACACGACGTTGAAGAGGTCCAACGAGGCGTGGCGCTGATATTGCTTCATCAGGAAATCCAGGCCCGCCTCGATCTGATTGGCAGCGCGATAGTTGGCCAGCAGTGGCTCGGCCACCAGCCCCGCGAATTCGGGCGCGTCGGTCATTACCGATTCCAGATAGAGCCGTTCGCGCTTCGGGTCCTGCTCCAGCAATGCCAGGCGGGCGCGCAGCATGGCGGTGCGCACCATGGCACCCTTGCCTACCGTGGCATCGGTGGTCGACAAGGCGTGGTCGGCGGCGTCAAGCGCCGTGTGTGCGGCATCCACGTCAGCGGGCTTGGCAGATAGCGCGGTTTGCGCCTGTTCGCAGTAGTAGTGCACGATTTGCGGCACCGGCTCGTCGACCAGGCCCTGCAAGGTCTTGACCGCTTCAATCGCGCGCGGCCAGTCGTGCTCGGACTCAAAGATGCGGATCAGGGAACGCAGCGCGGGCAGCGCATAGCGCGTGTCCTTCAACTGCTCGAAACCGCTTTCGGCGCGGTCCAGCATGCCGGCTTTTAGAAAGTCCTGCGCCAGTTCATGCTGGGCGTGCTCGCGCTCGGCATCGGGCAGGTCGGAACGGCTGAGCAGGCTTTGGTGCACGCGGATGGCGCGCTCCATTTCACCGCGCCGGCGGAACAGGCTACCCAGCGCGAAGTGCAGCTCCGTGGTTTCCGGGTCCAGCTTGGCGACTTCGACAAAGGCGTCGATCGCGCGGTCCGGCTCTTCATTGAGCAGGAAATTCAGCCCCCGGAAATAGGAGTCGGGCAGGCTGCGGGTTTCCCGAAGCATCTGCCGGATATCGAAACGCGCGGCCAGCCAGCCCAGCGCGAACAACACCGGCACGAAAATCAACCACCAAGGTTCAAAATCCACGGTTCGGGCTCATGCGGTAATTCAGTGCGGTATGCGGGACGTGCGGTGATTGGCCCGCCATCAGAGCGGCGACATCGGTGCAACGGCTTCGGGCGGCACGACGGGCGTGGTGCCGTTGGCGGCGGCCTGGACACGGTCCAGCTCGCGGCGCAAGCGGATCGCTTCGCGGCGGCGGCGCATGGCGGCGGGCACGGTCAACAACAGGCCGAACACGGCGCCGGCCACGAACACAACCAGCATCACGACGATCAGCGGCACATCTTGCACGACGTAGTCCGCATAGAACTTCACGGCAACCGGATCGGTGTTCTTCAAGGCGAACATCAATACGGCAATAAACACGAGCAATCGCAGGGCCCAGACGAGATAGCGCATGACGCATGCTCCAGAGATTCAAGACTGTCAATTGTAAGCGGAGTCTTAACAGTCGAAGGAAAAAAACAAAGCCCCTTGATTTCTCAAGGGGCCTGTTCTCGGTCCGATCTGCCCGTAGGCAGCCTTACTAGCCGATCCGTCAGTGCATGGCGTGCAAGCTTGCCATTGACGTCATCGGTTCACCCGATCCAGAGGACTGGGCGTCCTCATCGTTGCCGCCGACCAGGTCAACCCGCTCGCGCAATTCCTTGCCTGCCTTGAAATGCGGCACCTGTTTACCAGGCACCAGCACTTGTTCGCCGGACTTCGGATTGCGGCCGATGCGGGGAGACCGCTGCGACAACGAGAAGCTGCCAAAGCCGCGGATCTCGATGCGCTGACCCGAGGCCAGGGCCTGGGTCATTGCATCCAACACGGTCTTGACGGCGTAATCGGTGTCGCGGGCGGCCAGCTGAGGATAGCGGGCCGCCAAGGCGGCGATCAGCTCCGACTTGGTCACGAATTAACCGTCGTTGCGCTGTTGGTCCAGCTTGGCCTTCAGCAGCGCGCCGAGGTTGGTGGTGCCGGACGAAGCGCTGGCGTCGGACATGCGCTGGATCGTATCGGCGGTTTCGGCGTTGTCACGAGCCTTGATCGACAGTTGGATCGAACGCGTCTTGCGGTCGATGTTGACGATCATGGCTTCGATGTTTTCGCCGGCGTTCAGCACGGTGGTGGCATCTTCAACGCGACCCGAGGAGATCTCGGAAGCGCGCAGGTAGCCTTCAACGTCCACGGACAGCGTAACCACAGCGCCCTTGGCTTCGACGGACTTGATGGTGCCCGGAACAACCGCGCCCTTGTCAAACGTGGCGACGAAGTTGTTGAAGGGGTCGCCTTCCAGCTGCTTGATGCCCAGCGAGATGCGTTCCTTGTCGGTATCGATGCCCAGAACCACGGCTTCGATCTCGTCGCCCTTCTTGAAGTTGCGCACGGCTTCTTCGCCCGTTTCCGTCCACGACAGGTCGGACAGGTGAACCAGGCCGTCGATGCCGCCAGGCAGGCCGACGAACACGCCGAAGTCGGTGATCGACTTGATGGCGCCGCGGACCTTGTCGCCGCGCTTGAAGTTCGTGGCGAACTCTTCCCACGGGTTCTGACGGCACTGCTTCATGCCCAGCGAGATACGACGACGGTCTTCGTCGATTTCCAGGACCATGACTTCGACTTCTTCGCCCAGGGTAACAACCTTGCGCGGGTCGACGTTCTTGTTGGTCCAGTCCATTTCGGAGACGTGAACCAGGCCTTCGATGCCGGCTTCGACTTCAACGAACGCGCCGTAGTCGGTCAGGTTCGTGACCTTACCGAACAGGCGGGTGCCTTGCGGGTAGCGGCGAGCCAGGCCCACCCACGGATCTTCGCCCAGTTGCTTGACGCCCAGCGAGACGCGGCTCTTTTCCTGGTCGAACTTGAGGACCTTGGCTTCGACTTCTTGACCCACTTGCAGGACTTCGGACGGGTGACGCACACGACGCCATGCCATGTCGGTGATGTGCAGCAGGCCGTCGATGCCGCCCAGGTCAACGAACGCGCCGTAGTCGGTGATGTTCTTGACCACGCCCTTGACCACAGCACCTTCGTGCAGGGTTTCGAGCAGCTTTTGACGCTCTTCGCCCATGCTGGCTTCCAGCACCTGGCGACGCGACAGCACAACGTTGTTGCGCTTGCGGTCAAGCTTGATGACCTTGAATTCGAGGGTCTTGCCTTCGTACGGGGTGGTGTCCTTGACCGGACGCAGATCCACCAGCGAACCCGGCAGGAACGCGCGGATGCCGTTGGTCATGACGGTCAGGCCGCCCTTCACCTTGCCGGTGATGGTGCCGGTAACCAGTTCGCCGTTTTCCAGGGCCTTTTCCAGCTGCAGCCAGGCCGACAGGCGCTTGGCGCGGTCACGCGACAGGATGGTGTCGCCGTAGCCGTTTTCCAGGGAATCGATGGCCACCGAGACGAAATCGCCGGGTTGCACTTCGAGCTCGCCCTGGTCATTCAGGAACTCTTCCAGGGGGATCAGCGCTTCGGACTTCAGGCCGGCGTTGACGACGACGAAATTATGGTCGACGCGCACGACTTCGGCGCTGATGACCTCGCCGGACTTCATGTCCTGGCTCTTGAGGCTTTGTGCGAAAAGGTCGGCGAAACTTTCGCCGCCGGTGGCGGTAGTGGAAACGGAAGACATGGGGTTGAAATCCATTGGGCCGAAATGGCCGTTAAGAACACACCGCAGCGGATTGCCCGCCACAGTGGAGTCAAAATACCTGCCTGCCGGTTTGCCCTGCGGGGTGGCCCGTGGGGGTTGCGCCTGGCTAGGACAGGGCCTAATCAAGTAAAAAATCTTGGCCTGGATGGTTTGGCCTGGCTGCATTGGCTGAAACTTGCCAATGCCAGGGCGGGTTTCAGCCCATCAGGCTTAGCCCTTCGGGTTTCAGCCCACCGGGTTTACAACCCACCCTTGCCTTTCTCTTGCTGCCAAAAATCCAGTATTGCCTGCACCGTTTCAGCAATCGTCAAATTGGACGAATCCAGCACGTGTGCGTCTGCTGCGGGAGCCAGCGGCGCCGTGGCGCGTTCGGTATCGCGGGCGTCTCGCTCGCGCATGTCTCGCAGAAGGTCGTCTAGATTAGCAGAAATTCCCTTTTCGATCAACTGCTTACGCCGCCTCTCCGCCCGGGCCACCACGTCGGCAACCAGGAACACCTTCAGGGACGCATCGGGAAAGACCACCGTGCCCATATCGCGGCCGTCCGCGACAAGCCCCGGGGGCAGGCGGAAGGCACGCTGGCGCTCGAGCAAAGCGCGGCGCACACCGGGGTACGCCGCCACGCGGGACGCGAAATTACCCACTTCCTCGCGACGTATGTCATGCCCGACATCCACCCCCGCCAGGTAGACGTGCGGGCCGTCAAACTGAACATCCAGGGTTTCCGCCACACGCGCCACGCCGGCTTCATCGTCGGCAGGCACACCCTGCTTGAGGGCGGCCAAGGCGGTCAGGCGGTACAGCGCACCACTATCCAGAACCGCCCAGCCCAGCGCCTTGGCGACGCGATGCGCCACCGTGCCCTTGCCGGACGCGGTGGGGCCATCGATGGTGATGACGGCGGCGGGGGAATCTGTCGATGAAATCAAAGTCATGTGGAAAGTGCGCTAGGCCGAGACCAAGCTTGCGTAAACATCAAAATAACCCGGGAACGTCTTGCTGACGCAACCGGGGTCCATGATCCGGACGGCCGCCGGCCCGAACGCCGCCAATGAAAAGCACATTGCCATGCGGTGGTCATCCCAGGTGCCGATTTGCGCATCGCGCCAGGCATCCTGCGCGGGCGGGATGACACGCAGCCAATCCGGCCCCGATTCCACCTGCGCGCCAAGCTTTTCAAGCTCGGTCTGCATGGCGTGGATGCGGTCGGTTTCCTTCACACGCCAACTGCCAATATTGCGCAACAGGCAAGGGCCGTCGGCATATAGCGCCAGCGCGGCGGCGGTCATGGCCGCGTCCGGGATCAGATTGAAATCCGTGTCGAAGGCTTTCAAGCGCGCACCGTCGGCCACACGCACGCCGGAAACCTCGATCCAGTCGGGTCCGTACGCCACATTTGCGCCCATCTGCGCCAGCGTGTCGGCAAACGCGACGTCGCCCTGAATGCTGTCGGCGCCCACGCCCGTTACCCGCAAGGGGCCGCCACCAATCGCGCCAAGCGCCAAGAAGTAAGACGCTGTGGAGGCATCGCCTTCCACCGCGATCTGGCCCGGGCTGCGGTAGCCCGCGCCGCCATCGATCACAAAACGGGTCCAGCCATCGCGCCGCACCTGTACACCGAAGCGTGCCATCAGGTTCAGCGTGATCTCGATATAGGGCTTGGAGATCAGCTCGCCGACCACTTCAATCGTTACCGGCTTACCGCTACGGCCTGCCTGCAAGGGCGCCGCCAGCAGCAAGGCGGTCAAGAACTGGCTGGACACCGAACCCTGCACGCGCGCCACCGCATCGTCCGAGATCTGACCCTGGCCAATATGCAGCGGGGGATAACCCGGCTGACCCAGGTAATCAATACGGGCGCCCAGTGCATTCAAGGCGTCGGCAAGATCACCGATGGGCCGTTCGTGCATGCGCGGCACGCCCGACAGGCGGTAATCACCCCCCATGAGCGCCAGCGCGGCCGTCAGCGGACGTATGGCCGTGCCGGCGTTGCCCATGAAAAGGTCGGCGCTTTCCACCGGAAAACGCCGCACGCCCTGGACCGTCACGCAACCGGCATCCAATTCAGACACCTGCACGCCCAATTGGCGCAAGGCGCCCAGCATGACGCGCGTATCGTCGGAATCCAGCAGACCGGTAATGGTGGTGGTGCCCTCGGCAATCGCCGACAACAGCAGCACGCGATTGGAAATGCTCTTGGACCCCGGCAAGGCCATCACGCCCTGCGCCTGCCGCACGCGCGGCAGGTCCAGATAAGGCAAAGCGCCCATGTCAGCTACTCCTTCTGCCAGTTACGGCGCGCTTGCGCCGCCGTATCCAGCAATGCCAGCAACGCCGCGTCATCGCCATTGGCGATGGCGCGTTCGGCGCGATCCAACACGGCGCGCACGTCGGCAAGCTCGGCCAGCATCGCATCGCGATTGGATAAAAAGATATCGCGCCACATCTCCGGCGAACCCGCCGCAATGCGCGTGAAATCACGAAAACCGCTACCCGCGAGGTCAAGCCGGGTGCGGGCGTCAGCGGCCGTGGCCACCTGCTCCATATACACCGACGACAGCAGGTGCGGCAGATGGCTGACCGACGCCAGCACGCGGTCGTGCGCGCCTGCGTCCATATCGATCACGCTTGAACCGCAGGCCTGCCACGCGCGGCGCACCAGGCTGATGGACGCGGCGCGGTTCTCGGCAAGCGGCGTCAGGATGACGGTGCGACCGGCGTAGAGCTTGGCATCGGCCGCCTCGGGGCCCGTGCGCTCTGCGCCTGCGATCGGATGGCCGGGCACGAAGCATCCGACCCGCTCGCCCAGGGCCTCACGCGCGGCATCGACGACTTCAGCCTTGGTGCTGCCCGCATCGGTCACCACGGTGGCCGCGCCCAGATGTGGCAGCATCCGCGACAACACGTTTTTCAAGCCGCCAACCGGTGTGGACAGCAGGACAAGATCAGACCGCGCCGCCGCGTCTTCCGCGCTGACGGCTTCGTCGATCAACCCGAGTTCAACCGCCCGCGCCAGCGACGATGCGCTACGCCCGACACCCAGCACGCGGCCGACCTGACCCGCCCGGCGCAACGCCGCGGCGAACGACCCGCCGATGAGGCCAACGCCCACCACGGCCAATACAGGAATCAGGGGGCCAGCGGCCCCCTGATCGGTAGAAGGTAACGCGTCGTTCATGTGGCCAGAATGTCGGTCAGGGCATCAATAAAGCGGGCGTTCTCTTCGGGCAGGCCGATCGACACGCGCAACCATTCCGGCAAACCATCGCCCGCGACGGGGCGCACGATCACGCCGCGCTTGAGCAGTTCCAGATTGATGCGGGGCGCATCGCCCACATGCACCAGCACAAAATTGCCATAGCTGGGCACGTAGCGAAGCGCAAGGCGGTCAAACGCGGCGCACAGTTGCGCCTTGCCCGACTTGTTCGACGCGTAGGCTTCTTCCAGATAGGCGGTGTCGCCCAACGCGGCAATCGCGGCGGCTTGCGCCAGCGTGTTGACGTTGAAGGGCTGACGCACGCGGTTCAGCAAGTCGGTCAGCGGCGGCTGCGACACCGAGAAGCCCACGCGCAGCCCCGCCAGCCCGTAGGCCTTGGAGAACGTGCGCGAGATGATCAGGTTCGGGAAACGACGCGCCAGCGCGGTGCTGTCGAAACGGTGTTCCGGATCCAGGTATTCGTTGTAGGCCTCGTCCAGAACGACGGTGACGCGGTCGCCGTGGGCGGCATGCACACGCTCCAGGAACGACGTGACCTTGTCGCCCGACACAAAGGTGCCCGTGGGATTGTTGGGGTTGGCAATGAAAAGCAGGCGCGTGTCGTCGGCAATGGCCTCGAACATCGCATCCAGGTCATGGCCATAGTCCTTGGCCGGCACCACGATGTGGCGCGCGCCGCGCGCTTGCGTGGCCAAGCGGTAGACCGCGAACGAATGCTGCGCGTACACCGCCGACGAACCCGGCTCCAGCAAGGCCAGCGCGGCGATCTCCAGGATATCGTTCGAGCCGTTGCCCAACGTGATCCAGTTCATCGGCACGCCGTAACGTTCGGCTAGCGCCGCCTTCAGGTCGAAACCATTGGGGTCCGGATAACGGGCCAGGGACTCGGCCGCGGCCAGCATGGCTGCGCGCGCCGACTTGGGCATGCCCAGCGGGTTTTCGTTGGAGGCCAGCTTGACGATGCCGGCCGGGTCCAGCCCGAATTCACGGGCCAGTTCTTCAATGGGCTTGCCCGCCTGATACGGCGCGATGGCGCTGACGTGCGCGGGGGCAACGAGGGGCTTGGATGCGGTGGTCATGGTGTGGACTCACGGCGCCGGGTAGGAACCCAGCACCTTCAGGTAGGCAACCTGCGCCTGCAACGTGGCAAGGGCGCGCTCAACGTTCGGATCATTACGGTGACCCAGGACGTCTACGTAGAAATAGTATTCCCACTGGCCGGTGCGCGCGGGACGCGACTCAAAGCGCGTCATCGACACGCCGTTGGCCGCCAGCGGCGCCAGCATTTCGTACACGGCGCCCGCGCGATTTGGCACGGCCAGGATCAGGCTCGTCTTGTCCTTGCCACTGACCAGCGGCTGGATGTTGCCGATGGCCAGGAAGCGGGTGCGATTGTGCGGATCGTCCTGGATGCCGGACGCAATCACCTGAAGATTCCAGGCGGGCGCGGCCACTTCGCCGGCGATTGCGGCAATGGTCGGGTCCCCCGCCGCGGCGCGCGCCGCTTCGGAATTGCTGGACGCCGCGACACGGTCCACATCAGGATAATTGCGCGTCAGCCAGCCCTGGCACTGAGCCAGCGCCTGCGGATGCGCCGAGATGGTCTTGATGCCCTCCATGCCGCCCGATTGCGACATCAGACAATGGCGGATCACCAGCGAGCGCTCGCCCAGAATCGTCAGCGGCGTGTTCAGCAACAGGTCCAGGCTGCGGTTGACCGCGCCTTCGGTGGAATTTTCCACCGGCACCATGCCCACATCCGCCTGGCCGGCCTCGACCGCGCGAAACACTTCATCGAACGATACGCACGGCAGCTTCTGCACGGCGTGGCCGAAATGTTCCAGTGCCGCCTGCTCGGAAAACGAGCCTTGCGGGCCAAGGTAGGCAACGGTCATGCCGCGCTCCAGCCCACGGCAGGCCGAGATGATCTCGGTCCACACCGACGCCACGCCCGCATTCGGGAAGGGGCCGGGGTTGATCTGCTGCAAACGGCGGATGACCTCGGCTTCGCGCTCGGGGCGCAACACCGGGCCATCGGCCTGCGCGGCATGCTTGGCCTCGCCCACTTCCAGGGCAGCGCTGGCGCGCTGCGACAAAAGGTCGAGAATTTGCGCGTCCAACGCATCAATGCGTTCACGCAAGGGGCGCAGCTTGCGCTGCAGATCTTCATCCATAGCGGCGCTCGAATTCCTTCAGGTACTCGACCAGCGCCGACACCCCGGCAAGGGGCACGGCGTTGTAAATGGACGCGCGCATGCCGCCCACGCTCTTGTGCCCTTTCAACTGGGTCAAACCCGCCGCATCGGCGCCTTGCAGGAAGGCGTCGTTCAGCGATTCATCGCGCAGTACGAACGGCACGTTCATGCGCGAACGCACGGGCGCATGAATGGGATTGCGATAGAAATTGCTGCTGTCCAGATAGCCGTACAGCAAATCGGCCTTGGCCTTGTTGGCGGCTTCCATGCCCGCCACGCCGCCATTGGCCTTGACCCACTTGAACACCAGGCCCGCAACGTAAATCGCGAAAGTTGGCGGCGTGTTGTAGCGCGAATGTTCGGCGGCCACGTTGGCGTAATCGAACGCCGACGGGCAGATCGGCAAGGCGTGGCCGATCAGGTCGCGGCGGGCGATGACCATGGTAACGCCTGCCGGGCCGGCATTTTTCTGCGCGCCGGCGTACACCATGCCGCAGCGTGTCACGTCCATCGGACGCGACAGGAAATGCGACGACGCATCAACCACCAGAGGCACGTCCGGCGCGCCCAGCGCGGCGGTGTCGGGCCAGTCCATGAACTCGACGCCACCAATGGTTTCGTTGCTGCACAGGTGCAGGTAGGCCGATTCCTTGCGCACGCTCCAGGTATCGACCGGCGGCACCCAGGTCAGCGGCGCCTGCTCGCGGCCATCCAGTTGGATGGCCTGTTCGCTGCTTGCCGCCACATGGGTGCTGCCATAGCGGCCAGCTTCCTTGTACGAACGCTTGGACCAATGGCCCGTCACGACGAAGTCGGCGGCCGGCGTGCCGCGGCGCCCCATGAGATTCATGGGAACGATGGCGTTTTCCCCGGAACCGCCGCCTTGCATGAACATGACCGCGTAATCGGCGGGCAAGCCCAAAAGATCGCGCAGATCGGATTCCGCTTCGTCGCAGATCTGCACGAAGTGCTTGCCGCGATGAGACATTTCCATCACCGACATGCCACTGCCATGCCAATCCAGCATCTCAGCTGCTGCTTGCTGCAATACCACCTCGGGCAAGGCCGAGGGGCCTGCCGAGAAGTTCCAGGGGCGGGCCATTATTGCTCCGTAGGTTCCGTCGAATCCGTCGAGTCCGCTGCGCCGTTGCTGTCGTCGCCGCCTTCCGTCGCGCCGCCTTCAGCCTGGACGTCTTCGTCCAGTTCGCCGTCGTCGTCCGCATCGCTTTCCACAACACGACGCACGCCGGACAGCGTGCTGCCGTCATCAACGTTGATCAGTGTGACGCCTTGGGTCGCGCGGCCCATTTCGCGGATTTCCGCGACTCGGGTACGCACCAGAACGCCGCCGGTGGTGATCAGCATGATTTCGTCGGTCGGGTTGACCAGCACCGCGCCCACGACCTTGCCATTACGCGAGGTGGTCTGGATGGCGATCATGCCCTTCGTGCCGCGGCCATGGCGCGTGTATTCACCGATGGGCGTGCGCTTGCCATAACCGTTTTCGGTGGCGGTCAGCACGGTTTGCGTTTCGTCGCCGGCAACCAGCAGCGCAATGACGGTCTGCGTTTCTTCCAGCATCATGCCGCGCACGCCGCGGGCGTTTCGGCCCATCGGACGCACGTCGTTTTCGTCGAAGCGCACGGCCTTGCCGGAATCCGAGAACAGCATGACATCGTGCTTGCCGTCGGTAAGGTCGGCGCCGATCAGGTAGTCGCCATCGTCAAGGTCGACGGCGATGATGCCGGCCTTGCGCGGGTTGGAGAAGTCGGACAGCGGGGTCTTCTTGACCGTGCCGCGCGACGTCGCCATGAAGACGTAGTGATCTTCGCTGAATTCCTTGACCGGCAGCACCACGGTGATCTTCTCGCCGTCAGCCAGCGGGAACATGTTGACGATGGGCTTGCCGCGCGAGTTGCGCGTGCCTTGCGGCACTTCCCAGACCTTGAGCCAGTACACGCGGCCACGGTTCGAGAAGCACAGCAGGTAGTCGTGCGTGTTGGCGATGAACAACTGGTCGATCCAGTCGTTTTCCTTCATCGCCGTGGCCTGCTTGCCGCGTCCGCCACGCTTTTGCGAGCGGTATTCGGACAGCGGCTGGCTCTTGATGTAGCCGCCGTGCGACAGGGTCACGACCATGTCGGTCGGCGTGATCAGGTCTTCAGTGTCGAGCTCGGTGGCGTTCAGTTCGATTTCCGAACGGCGCGAGTCCTTCGTGTTCGTCGAGAACTCGGCCTTGATGGCCTGGAGTTCGTCACTGATGATGGCCGTGATGCGTTCCGGGCGAGCCAGGATGTCGAGCAGGTCGGCGATGGTGGACATGATGTCCTTGTATTCGCCGACGATTTTGTCCTGCTCCAGCCCGGTCAGGCGTTGCAGGCGCATGTTCAGGATTTCCTGAGCCTGCGTATCGCTCAAGCGGTACATGCCGTCGGCCTGCAGGCCGAACTCGGTGCCCAGGTCGTCCGGACGGAAGGCTGCGCGGCCTCCCGGCGTATCGCCGTCGGCGCGCGAAAGCATGTCGCGCACCAGCGACGAATCCCACGACTTCGCCATCAATTCCTGGCGTGCGACGGGAGGCGTCGGCGCGGCCTTGATGATGGTGATGAAATCATCGATGTTGGCCAGCGCAACGGCCAGGCCTTCCAGCACGTGGCCGCGTTCGCGGGCCTTTCGCAGTTGGAACACCGTGCGGCGCGTGACCACTTCGCGGCGATGCTGCAGGAAGTAATCGATCATCTGCTTCAGGTTGAGCAGGCGGGGCTGGCCATCGACCAACGCCACCAGGTTCATCCCGAAGGTGTCTTGCAACTGCGTATTCTTGTACAGGTTGTTCAGCACAACCTCTGGCACCTCACCGCGCTTGAGCTCGATGACCAGGCGCATGCCGTCCTTGTCGGACTCGTCGCGAATATCGGAGATACCTTCGATCTTCTTGTCGTTGACGAGCTCGGCAATGCGTTCCTGCAGCGTCTTCTTGTTGACCTGGTAGGGAATGGCGTCGATGACGATGGCTTGGCGGTTGCCCTTTTCCATGTCTTCGAAGTGCGTCTTGGCGCGCATGATGACGCGGCCACGACCCGTGCGATAGCCTTCGCGCACGCCGGACATGCCATAGATGATGCCGCCCGTGGGGAAGTCCGGCGCCGGGATGATCTCGATGAGTTCATCGACCGTGCAGGCCGGATTGCGCAGGCAGTACAGGCAGCCGTCGACCACTTCCTGGAGGTTGTGCGGCGGAATGTTGGTGGCCATGCCCACGGCAATACCCGAGCTGCCGTTGACCAGCAGGTTGGGCAGGCGCGACGGCAACAGCAGCGGTTCTTGTTCGCTGCCGTCGTAGTTGGGGCCGAAGTCCACCGTTTCCTGGTCGATGTCGGCCAGCAATTCATGGGCGATCTTCGCCAGGCGGATTTCGGTGTAACGCATCGCCGCGGCGTTGTCGCCGTCGATGGAGCCGAAGTTGCCCTGGCCATCGACAAGCATATAGCGCATGGAGAAATCCTGCGCCATGCGGACAATGGTGTCATAAACGGACTGGTCACCGTGGGGGTGGTACTTACCGATAACGTCCCCGACGATACGCGCTGACTTCTTGTAAGCGCGGTTCCAGTCGTTGTTAAGCTCATGCATCGCGTAGAGCACGCGCCGGTGGACGGGTTTGAGCCCGTCCCGCACATCCGGTAGCGCCCGCCCAACGATCACGCTCATCGCGTAATCGAGGTAACTGCGGCGCATCTCTTCTTCCAGCGAAACCGGAAGCGTCTCCTTGGCAAAGGAATCCATATATATAACGACAGAATCGTGTAAGGAGGAACCCGGGCCGGGTAAACAGGAAATTCTATCATTCGATTCCGTTCCCGTTTGCCGGGGTTGCCGCAGGAGCCCCGCCAGGCGTTCGCCCCGCCCATCGCTCAAGCCGCCTCGTTGGCCGCCCGATGGCGCCCCACGGCCCTGTTGTCAAAAACCAACATGGAAAACCGAACGAGCGCCGAAAACGTCGTATCCAGCATTAATGCGGCTCTCCAGGGAAGCCAAAGGCCCCCAAATGCCTTAAGATTGTTTCCAGCACGCAGGAAACCCAGTAGCTAATACTTTGAACCAGCTCTTGGCGTTGCTATACTGGCCCCGTTTTCCTGATATGCGGCGGGGGTTCGCTGCGAGTCACTTATCCAGCTTCAAGCTCAACGAGGAGAAACATGAACAAACCCTCCAAATTCGCTCTGGCGCTCGCCTTCGCCGCCGTCACGGCCTCTGGTGTAGCTTCCGCGCAAACCGTGGACAACTGGCGCAACCCGTTCGGTGACGTTTGGAAAAACGGTACGAACGAACTGTGCTGGCGCGATGCTTTCTGGACCCCTGCCACCGGTATCCCCGGTTGCGACGGTGTCCCGGTTGCACAACAGAAGGCGAAGCCGGCCCCGATGGCGGCAAAGGTCGTGTTCAATGCTGACACGTTCTTCGACTTCGACAAGTCGACCCTGAAGCCCGAAGGTCGTCAGCTGCTGGACCAAGTCGCCCAGCAAGCTCGCGGTATCGAGCTGGAAACCATCATTGCTGTTGGCCACACCGACTCGATCGGTACTGACGCCTACAACCAGAAGCTGTCCGAGCGCCGCGCCGCTTCGGTCAAGACCTACCTGGTCAGCAAGGGTATCGACCCCAACCGTATCTACACGGAAGGCAAGGGCGAGTCGAACCCGATCGCTTCCAACAAGACGAAAGAGGGCCGTGCCCAAAACCGTCGCGTTGAAATCGAAATCGTGGGTAGCCGCAAGTAATTGCCGGACTAGCTACAATAAGGGGCCTCGCATAGCGAGGCCCTTTTTTTCGTCCGCAGCGCACCAATCTGGTGCCCCGGCGCGTGGCCCTGCCCGGCAGCGCACGGCGGGCCCCTCTATATATATAGCGTCGCCTTTCGCTGGACCTTCCCATGACCACGCAAACTCACGACTCCGACCGCCCTGCCGTCAATGCTGATCAGGCTGAACTCGACAAGTTCAGCGCCTTGGCCAGCCGTTGGTGGGATCCTGAAAGCGAGTTCAAGCCGCTGCACGCCATCAATCCGTTGCGGTTGGAATGGATTCAGGAATGCGCGGGCAGCCTTGCCGGCAAAAAGGTGCTGGACGTCGGTTGCGGCGGCGGCATCCTGTCTGAATCGATGGCGCGCGGCGGCGCGGACGTAACCGGTATCGACCTGGCGGAAAAATCGCTCAAGGTGGCTCGCCTGCATGGCCTGGAGTCGGGCGTGAAGGTGGAATACCGCAAAGTGCCCGTGGAAGAACTCGCTACCGAGCAGCCCGGCCAGTACGACGTGGTCACTTGCATGGAAATGCTGGAACACGTGCCCGACCCGGCGTCTATCGTGCGCGCCTGCTCCACGCTGGTGAAACCGGGCGGTTGGGTGTTCTTTTCCACACTGAACCGCAACGCCAAGGCCTTCCTGTTTGCCATCATTGGCGCGGAATACGTCCTGCGGCTGCTGCCGCGCGGCACCCACAGCTATGACCAGTTCATCAAGCCCAGCGAACTGTCCGCCGCGGCGCGGGCCGCCAGCCTGGAACCCGTGAGCATGCGCGGCATGGAATACAACCCGATTACGCAAATTTACTCGCTGTCGTCCGACACCTCGGTCAACTACCTGATGGCTACCCGCAAATGAGCGCCCTGATTCTGTTCGATTTTGACGGCACCCTGGCCGACACCGCCCCCGATCTGGCCGCCGCCGCCAATCAGCAGCGTACCCGCCGCGGCTTGGAACCCATGCCTTTCGAAGCCCTGCGCCCCGTCGCGTCGCAGGGCGCGCGCGGCCTGCTTCGGGTGGCCCTGGACCTGGCGCCGGGCGATCCGGACTATGAGCCGACGCGCTTGCAGTTTCTGGAAGACTACGCAGCCAACTCCACCGTGCACAGCAAGCTGTTTCCTGGCATTGAGGAATTGCTGGCGGATATCCGCCGGCGGGGCATGTCGTGGGGAATCGTCACCAATAAAGTCACCTACCTGACGCTGCCCATCGTCGAATTCCTGGACCTGACCCGCGACAGCGCCGTGCTTGTCTGCGGTGACACCACGGCCCACGCCAAGCCGCACCCGCTGCCGCTGCAGCACGCCGCGCGCGAAGCCGGTTTTTCCACCGATCGTTGCGTTTACGTGGGCGACGACCTCCGCGACATTCAGGCTGCGCACGCCGCCGGCATGCCTGCCGTCGCGGCGGCGTATGGCTACGTGGGCGAAGACGACAACATCATCAACTGGGAAGCGGAAACCTGCGCCAACACGCCCGAGGAACTGTGGGCGGCCATCCAGCCGTTGCTGCCCATCGACCTGCGTTGAAGGGGCCAGGCTTGGCGGACCGCAACGGTCCGCCGGCCCGCTTGCAATGCATCGTGCCGATTCGTCGAGCCGATTCCTCGCGCGAATAAGTTGCATCTAGCAGCTGCGCCCTGGTTGCGCCTGGTAGTTGGTTCCATTAGTTGTACCTTGCGAACAATCTTTCCGGAATTGCACGCTTTATCCGGATTTCCAAGTCCCTTAAAGTGTGACCCTTGCAAGGCGCTCGGGTGCTTCCCGATTGCCGGTCCGGCAGACGCCGGTGTTGCGGAGCCTGCCTCTGCAACCACTCCCCTCCATGCCGACGGTTAGACACCCTCGTGCACCGTGCGCGGTCAATGCTTGCGCGCACCGACGACCTTTTCGCTGACAACGCCCTACCCCGCGCGACGCCTCTTGGCATCGCGCCAATGGAATGCCTATGCTTTTGCCCATCCTGCTACTTTCTGCCGCCGGTTTTACGATTCTGACCACCGAATTCCTTATCGTCGGACTGTTGCCCGCCCTGGCCCGCGACCTGCAGGTCACCGTGTCCCAGGCCGGCCTGCTTGTTTCGCTGTTCGCCTTCACGGTGGCGGCAACCGGCCCTTTGCTGACCGCCTTGATGGCCAACGTCGAACGCAAGCGCCTGTTCATCGGCGTGCTGATATTGTTTGGCGTTTCAAACGCGGTTGCCGCCATGGCGCCGAACATCTGGGTCATGGCCGTGGCCCGCTTTGTGCCCGCGTTGGCCTTGCCCGTATTCTGGTCACTGGCCAGCGCTACCGCCGTCGAACTTGTTGGGCCCGCGCGCGCCGGCCGGGCGATTTCGATGGTCGCTTTCGGCATCGTGGCCGCCACCGTGTTTGGCATCCCGATCGGGGTGCTGATCTCGGACGCATTCGGGTGGCGAGCGGCGTTCTGGGTGCTGTCGGCCGTGGCGTTCGCCAAGGCGCTGCTGCTGTTCCTGGCGTTTCCCAGCACCCGAATCCGCGCTGACAGCGTCAAATTGGTCACGCAACTGCGCATCCTGCGCAATCCCATCGTGCTGGGCCACGTGGTGCTGTCCCTGCTGGTGTTTACCGGCATGTTCACGGCCTACACCTATCTGGCGGACATGCTGGAACGTCTGGCGGGCTTTGACGGACAGATCGTTGGCTGGACGATGATGGCGTTCGGGGCGGTGGGCTTGATCGGCAACACGCTGGGCGGCCGCATGGTGGACCGTAGCCCCCTGGGCGCCACCGCGCTGTTTTCGTCGTTGATGGCGGCGGGTCTGGTATTTGTGGCGCCGGTGATGCAATCGCATGGCCTGTTGGCCGTGGCGCTGGGCCTGTGGGGCATCGCGCAAGCGGCGCTGTTCATCGTTTGCCACGTGCGCTTGATGAAGGCCGCCCCCGAGGCACCCGCCTTCGCGGCGTCGCTGAACATATCGGGCGCCAACATCGGCATTGGCCTGGGCGCCGTGGTGGGCGGACACGTCATTGACCAGTACGGGTTGGCCTCGCTGGGTTGGGCCGCTGCCTTGATCGTGGCGATTTCAGTCGCCCTGGCGCTGGCGCTGATGGTCGCGTCGCGCACGCAGCCGTCGACCAAAACCGCTTGCGCGAATGCCGCCTGAACCCCGCTTGTGTCCGCCGCGCCACGCCTGGGCGACGGCCAGTGGACAGTACAGCAGGCTATGGCATTTACCAGTACAATAGAAAGTTCTTGGGGCCGATCCGGATTCGACGTGGGTCGCGAAACAACTCAGGGCATGCCGAGCACCAGTTCGCTCGTTAAACCACTGGAAACACTACAAACGCCAACGACGAGCGTTTCGCTCTCGCCGCTTAAGCGGTGAGCCGCTGCACTGATCTGTCCTTGGGTCAGGCGGAGGAAGGCAACTTCCTAGGGGGGTAACCCTCGAACCGCAGCAGCGACATTCACAAGGAATCGGTCTGCGCTGGGGTCACACGGCTCAGATTTAAATTACGTGAATCGCTTTGGTCCGGCCTGTCGGTTGGCTAAGTCCAAAGTTAAAACTAAATAAATCGACTACGCATGTAGAACTGATTGCAGAGGGCTTGCGGACGGGGGTTCAATTCCCCCCGGCTCCACCAAATTCCGCTTTATTGCACAGTGCTTAGCAAATGGCCAACTCTTCGGGGTTGGCCATTTTTTTGCCTAGGCGCAACACATGCCAGCTACCGGAAGTAACAAATGGGGGTATATCCCCAAGGTTCACCGGGACCGAAATACTCCGTCACATATTACGAAAAATATCAAGACATAATCAACCCAAGAAAATGCCACCACGTCTGTGAGGTCATTCTTGTGATGAAAGTCCTATCCATCTTTGGGACCCGTCCCGAAGCGATCAAGATGGCGCCGCTTGTCACCGCCCTTTCCCAAGAGCCGGCGATTCAAAGCGTGGTGTGCGTCACCGGCCAACATCGCGAGATGCTGGATCAGGTGCTGGCGCTGTTTGGGCTGCACGCCCAGCATGATCTGGACATCATGGTGCCGAACCAGACCTTGAATGGCCTGTACTCACGCCTCATTGCCCGCGTGGACCAGGTTCTGGAAGCCGAACAGCCCGACTGCGTACTGGTGCATGGCGATACCAGCACCGCATCGGCCTGCGCATTGGCGTCGTTTCACCGACGCGTGCAGATCGGGCACGTCGAAGCCGGTTTGCGTACCGGCAACCTGGCGATGCCATTCCCCGAAGAAATGAACCGGCGTGTGGTCGATGCGATCGGCGACTGGTTGTTCGCCCCTACCGCGCAATCGCGCGGCAATCTGTCGCGCGAGAATTTGGCGGGGCGGATCACCGTCACCGGCAATACCGTGATCGACGCATTGGCGATGACGTGCGCCAAGCTGGATCCCTCGGGGCCGCTGGCACGACAGTTGGAGGCCCGTTACGGTTGGCTGGATACGACGCGGCGGCTACTGCTGGTGACGGGCCATCGGCGCGAGAGCTTTGGCGGCGGGTTCAAGAACATCTGCGCCGCGTTGGCGGAACTGGCGCACCGCGAAGATTTGCAGATCGTCTACCCGGTGCATTTGAATCCGCAGGTGCGCAATGTAGTGATGACGGATCTGGCCGGACTGTCGCATGTGCACCTGATTGATCCCCTGGATTACCTGGATTTTGTCTGGTTCATGCAACGCGCGCATCTCATCCTTACCGATTCGGGCGGGGTGCAGGAAGAGGCGCCCTATCTGGGCAAGCCGGTGCTGGTCATGCGCGATGTGACCGAGCGCCCCGAGGCGGTTGAAGCCGGCACGGTGGCGCTGGTCGGCACGGATGCCCGGCGCATTGTGACCGAGGTGAATCGCCTGCTGGACGACGCCGACCTGCATGCGTCGTTTTCAAGGCGCATCAACCCTTACGGCGACGGCCGCGCCAGCCAACGCATCGTGGATGCGCTATGCGGCCGCGCCGTCTCTGAATTTGATCCCTACGGGACCGCCATCACCCCATCCGCCTGATGCATCCCCCCGCGACGCATTCCTGCCCCGGAGTCCGCATGCACCACCCCGCCCTGCACTTTCCTGTTGCCCGAACCCTAAGCCGCGCGCTGATGGCGGCGGGACTACTGCTTCCCTTGGCCACCCTGGCCAGCCCGGCCGGCGACGCGCTGCGGCGTTTGCAGGGCGACGACTGGGCAACGCGCAACATCACGCTGCAAGACCTGGGCATTACCGAGCCCGTCGTCCTGACCAACAGCGATGCGCACCACGAGTTCTTTTTGCCCGTGCCGCGCGGCGTGCCGATCCTGGACGCAACCCTGGATTTCGACGCCAAATACACCAAAGGTGAATCGGGCCGGACCAACATGGTGCTGTGGCTGGACGGCATCCCGCAGACCGCGCAACGCATTGCCGATGGCGACGGGTCGGTGGCGCGCAATCTGACGGTCGAGCAGCGCAACCGCCAGACCGGCTTCCTGCGGCTGGGTGTGGACTGGCAGTCGGAGATCGCGCTGCGCCACTGCGAAAGCAACCGCGCCACCGCCAACGCGCTGACCATTTCGCCGCAGACCCGGTTGAGCTACCGCTACGACGCCTCGGCCATCAACAACCTGGATGACGCCTGGGGCACCCTGCCCGGCAAGCCCGTGTTGATGGTTGCGGGCGCCAAGCTCGACCAGCAGGCCTTCGATAGCGCCTGGCGTCTTGGCGTGGCGCTGGAACGCACGGGCAAGCGGGTCTCGGTCCGGGCGTTCCCGTCGGTGGGCGACGAGATTGACACGCGCGGGCTGCAAGTACCGGCGGGCCTGGAACGGGTCACCGCCTTTGCCGCCATCGCCGGCAAGGAGAAGCACAAGCTGGCCAGCCCGGCGGAACTTGGCGCCTTGCTGGTGCTGGGCGCCCCCGCCGTCAGCGCTGACGTGGCGATTGTGGATGCCGCATTTCGCGCGCGCTACAACGAAGCGCTGGATGCGTTGCAGGTGCAACTGGCCTCGGACAGCGACGCAGCCGACGCCTTCAAAGCGTGGCGCCAGGCGCGCATGCCGCTGGCCGGCGCCGACCTGCCCGCCAAGGACATCCGGCTGCTGCCGCTGGGCCGGCAAGCCGTGATCGCGGTGGCGGCCGATGCGGGCGCACAAGCCGCAGGCGCTTTCGACAGCGCATGGCGGCGCATCCTGGTGACCCGCCACGTCAACGTCAAGGCCGCGACGCCGCCACTGAGCGCGGATGGGGCATTGCGCCTGACCGCGTTGGGCGGCTCCGCCGACAGCTTCGATGTTGCGTCGCGCGGCGACTGGACCACCACGTTCCCACTGTCGGCCGTGTCCTCGGGCGGCCTCATGCCCGACGAACTGGTGATGGACCTGGCCGCGGCGCCCGGCGCCTCGTCCACGCGACCGGTGGCCTCCGTCTTCTGGAACGGCATCCTGCTGACGGCCAAGCAGATGGACGCGGATGGCAAACCCGAACGCCTCAGGGCGCGCGTTCCGGGCTATGCCCTGGGCGTCAACAATGCCGTGCGCGTCACGTTCCAGCGGCAGCCCGTTTCGGTGGATTGCAATGAGATCCCGCAGGGCTACCCTGTCAACGTCCTGCCGACCAGCTATGTGCAGCCGGGCAAGGCGCAGCCGGACGGCAGCTTTGTCGGGCTGCTGCCCTTGATGGCGGGCAACCCGCAACTGATCATTCCCGACAGCTATCTGGCCGACGCGCCCGACAACATCAAACGCGTGATCGGCATTGCCTCGGCAAGCGGCGTATCGCCGACGCGCGCGGAACTGGCGGTGACGCCGGTTGGCCAGGCGGTGAAGCCCGGCCGCGCTTTCCTGGCGATGGAAGTGGCGGTGGATGGCGCCGAACCCATGGTCACGGTCACGGACCGCAAGCAGTTGACGGTAGCCGGCAAGACCGCGACGTGGCTCGACATCTCCGGGCTGGAAAACCTGAGCACGGCGGAAGTCGTGCGCGGCAATGGCCAGGATGGGTTGCTGTGGCACACGCTGGGCCAGTACCCGGGCAGGTTGGACGCGCCTTTCGTGCTGAACCGGGGCAATGTCGCCGTCATCGGCGCCACGGGGCCGATTGCCTGGATAGACAGCGCCAACCCTGACGCCAGCCACCCACCGGGCGCGGGCGAAAGCGCCTTCTTCGAGTGGCGTCGCTACGTCTCCTGGAGCGTGCCGGCCATCAGCGTCGCGCTGCTTGTCCTGATCCTGGTCCTGATCCTTGCCCGACGGGTAAATCGCAGGAAGACCAGGGAAACGAAGTAAGCCGGCCGGGTCTTCCCCCATGTCTTCCCTCTACTGGCCCTACTTCTTCGCGGACTATTACCGCGGGCTGGAAGTGGTGACCGCCATCGTCGGCGTCGTCATCCTGCTATCGAGCCTGGACGATCTGTTCATCGACGCCTGGTACTGGTTGCGGGAACTGCGGCGTTCGCTGACGGTCAAGCGCCGCTACACGCCCTTGTCCGCCGAAGACCTGCGCGCGAAAGCCGAGCAACCGCTGGCGATCATGGTGCCCGCCTGGCTGGAGTACGACGTGATCTCGTCGATGCTTGAGACCATGGTGTCGACGCTGGAATACAAGAACTACATGATCTTCGCCGGCACCTACCAGAACGATCAGCGCACGATCGACGAGGTAGAGCGGATGCGGCGCCGATACCGCAAGTTGATCCGCGTGGAAGTGCCGCATGACGGGCCGACCTGCAAGGCGGACTGTCTGAACTGGATCGTGCAGGCCATCTTTGCGCAGAACGCGAAGCAGCCCGAGCCCTTTGCCGGCGTCATCCTGCACGACAGCGAAGACGTGCTGCACCCGCTGGAACTGAAGTACTACAACTATCTGCTGCCGCGCATCGACTTCATCCAGTTGCCCGTCACGTCGCTGGAACGCCATTGGCATGAGCTGGTCGCCGGCACCTACATGGACGAGTTCGCCGAGTGGCACACCAAGGACCTGGTGGTGCGCGAAAGCCTGTCGAAGATGGTGCCGTCGGCGGGCGTGGGCACCTGTTTTTCGCGCCGCGCGCTGGAACAACTGGCGGCGGAAACCAACAACCAGCCCTTCAATACCGACACGCTGACCGAGGACTACGACATCGGCGCGCGGCTGGCGCAACGCGGCATGAAGCAGATTTTTGGAAAGTTCCAGGTGGAATACGTGACGCGCCGGCGTTCCTGGTTCGGCCTGGGACGCGAAAAGGTGTCCAGCATTCGCATGCCGCTGGGCGTGCGCGAATATTTTCCCAACACCTTTCGCACCGCGTACCGGCAAAAGGCGCGCTGGACGCTGGGCATCGGCCTGCAAGGCTGGCAGCAGGTGGGCTGGACGGGCTCGCTGGCCAACCGGTATCTGCTGTTCCGCGATCGCAAGGGCCTGGTTACGTCGTTCATCGCGATTCTTGCCTACGTGCTGCTGGCCAACTTCTTCCTGTTCTTCCTGGCGGATAAATTTGGCTGGTGGACGGTGTATTACCCGTCGTACTTCCGGCCCGGCGGCTGGTTGGTGACGCTGATGTGGCTCAATGCCGCCGCCCTGCTGCTGCGCGTGGTGCAACGGGCGTACTTCGTGGGTCACATGTATGGGTGGGAACACGCGGTGCTGTCGATACCCCGCATGATCGTGGGCAACTTCATCAACGCCATGGCGGCGGCACGTGCCTGGCGCCTGTTCATCGTGCACCTGATCACCGGCAAGCGCCTGGCCTGGGACAAGACCATGCACGACTTCCCCAGCACGGACCAGTTGTCGCAGCAACGCAAGCGGCTGGGCGAACTGCTGCTGTCGTGGCAGGCCATCGACCAGGACACGCTGGCGCGCGCGCTTGAGATCCAGGCGCGCGACAAGAAGCCCTTGGGCCAGATCCTGACCGAACAAGGCTGGCTGGACGAGGGCACGCTGAACGAAGCCATCGACTTCCAACAATCGGGCCAGGTGGCGCCATCACCACACGCCAACGACAAACCCGCGACGACATGATCCCGCTGACCCGTTCGCTCATTCTGTCCGCTGCACTGGCCTGCGTGTGGGCCGCCTCGCCCGCCACCGCACAAACCGCCGCAAAAACGGAAGCCCCGCTGGAAGGCGCGGCGTACCGCTTTGCCGAAGAGGCCCACAAGAATTTTGACGCGGGCAAGTACGAACTTGCGGCGCAGCAGGCAGAGTCGGCCATCGTGTTGCGGCCCGACGTGGAACGGCTGCACCTGCTGCTGATCTACGCGCTGCAAAAGCAGGGAAAGTTGCAAGAGGCTGAACAGGCCGCCGCCAACGCCGTCAAGGAAGGGGTGGATACGCCCGCGTTGCGGCAGGCCCGCGCCAACCTGCGTCCCGCGCCCGGCCCGGCCGCCACGCCGGTGGCACCGACCGCCACATCCACCACACCCGCTGCCACGTCGACGGCAAAACCCACCGCAACGCCGCCCCCGCCCGCCCCCCGACCCGCCTCCGCCTACAGCCGCGCTTACCCCATCGCCACCCGCGCCTACGCCGACTACAAACGCGGCGACTATGCCGCTGCCGCGCGCGGCGCCGAGCAGGCCTTTCGCATGGACCCCAAGCAAGGTGCCTGGGCCATGTTGTGGCTGGACGCGCTGGAAGCCCAAAACCAATACGCACAGGCCGAAGCCGCCGCCGACAGGGCGATTGCGCTGGGTGCCCCCAACAAGAAAGACCTGGCCGCCCGCCGCCAGACGATGAATGCGCGCATGGCCGCCAAGCAGGCTGGTGCGGCCTACCAGGCGCTAAGCGCCAACCGCCCCGACGACGCCGTGCCGCTGGCGCGCCAAGCCGTGGCCCTGGCGCCCGACTCCGCCAGCCACCGCCTGCTGTTGATCAACGCCCTGATGCTGGACGACCAATTGGCCGCCGCCGAAGCGGCCGCCACCGATGCCATCACGCAAAATAACGGCAACACCACGGCGCTTGTCATGCGCGGCTATCTGCGTCAACGCCAAGGCAAGACCGACCTGGCGAATGCGGACTTTGACGCCGCGCTCAGGCAAGATCCGCAAGACGATACCCAACGCCGCAACGTCCGCCTGCTTGCCGCCGATGCGGCGTTGGCGGCCGGCGAAAATGCGCGCGCGCTGGACTTGCTGGCGCCCTTGGGCCAACAGGACGACGCGGCCGATGCACGGATAAAACGCGCGCGCTCCCGCCCCGCCGTACCCGCCACATTGACGCTGGGCAACTACCCCGCGCCGGTACAAGACTGCCGCGACACGCCTGCCGGCGCCGTTTGCCAATTGCTGCCGTCCGACACCGCCGGCAATGGCGGCCCTGCCACACTGGCCTATGCTGCCTACGCACGGGAAGACTACGCCGAAGCCATCGCCCAGGCCCGCAAGGCAGTCGAACAAGATCCCGACAACCAGGACTATCAGCGCCTGTTGACGACCACGCTGGCAGCCGGCAAGGGTCCCGAATTGGTCGAGGCAGAGCAACGCATGAGCCAAGCGCTGGCGGCCCAGCCCGACGACCCCACGCTGCTGATGCAGCGGGGCTATCTGTACCAGCGCATGAGGCGGCCCGCGCTTGCGCTGCGGGATTTCGAGGCCGCGCGCGCCACCGGCAAAGCGCCGCCCACCGTGATCCTGGACGAAGGCTACGCGCGGGCCGGCTCGGGCGACAAGCGCGGCGCGGTCAACAACCTGAAGCAGGCCATCGACGAGGCCGATGCCGGCAAGCTGGCCCTGACGCCGCAACAGCGCTATGACACCCGCAGCGGTATCGGCGAGCTGTCTCGTGAATGGGGCGGCTACGTTTCAGCCGGCTATCGTGGCGCGCGACCAGCCTCGTCGGGCCTGGGTGGCGCGGCCATCACCGTGCCTGGCGACGCCATCTTCAGCACGGCCGAAATCTTCTGGCGCCCAGCTGATTTCATGAACTCCGCCACGCAGACCTTCGAACTGTATGGGCGCGTTTCCAACACGCTTTATGACAAGGGCGGCACAACGCCGGAACAGACAGTCGCCAACCCTTGCCCGAAAGAGGGAGCTTTCGATATTGCCGAAAGCCAAAACCAAGGTGTCGCCGGCTTCCCTACAACAATCGGATCGCTGGGCATGCGCTTCACGCCATCCACGGAGGTAGGACTCACGTTCGGCATCGAACGCCAGTTCAACCTGGGCACCGCCACCCGACGCGGCTCCTTCAGTCCGGCCTCTTCCGATCTTCGCTGCGATCTCAACAGACTCCAGGCAACCCCTCATTACGAAACCACCGCCGACAACGGCGCCTGGCTGGCCTACGTCACCTACGGCCTGTACGAAGGCACGACGCTGCGCATCGACCGGCCCGACTGGTTCACGATGGAAGGCTATCTGCAGGCCGGCTATTCCTGGCAGGACATGCCCGCAAAATTCTGGTTGCGCGACAACGTCACGGGCGAAGACAGCGACAAGGTCTCGGGCCGCATGAAGCGCGACCAGGCGTTCGGGGCCGGCGAAGTGCGCGTGGGCCGCAGCTATCGCGTGGATGCCATCAGCGACCGGCTGGTGCTGTTTCCCTATGCAGTGGTGGGCGCCGACTGGCTCTGGAACAAGAACCGCGCAGCTTTCTCCTCCCAGGGCGAGTCGCTTACCGTCGACCAGCTAGGCAACGGCTCATCCTGGTCGCTGGGCGCCGGACCCGGTTTCAACGTGCGTTACTGGTTCCGCGAAGACCACTACAACGCGCCACGGTCTTATCTGGACCTGACCACGCAGTACCGTTTCAACATCGGCGGCGGTTCGGCCGACCGGGCTCGTGGTCTGTTCATCAACCTGACCCTTTCGTACTGACGGCTGTACTGAACGCTGTACTAACGGCGCATGGGCGCTGCCGCCCTACGCCCAGGCATCAAACGCGCGCCGCTAACCAGGCCTGCATCAATGCCCGCGCCTCGGGCGTGTTGTCGATCACCCAAGGGTCTATCGCAAACGCCACCACCCGCTTGGCGCCGTAGCCGCGAGCCACCTCCCATTGCTGTTTGACGCGATCGAAATCCGCCGAGCGCGCCTTGAAGGTGGACCCGTCCGTGCTGCCCGAAGGCAGTTCCTCGAACAGCTCCAGGATCAAGTCGAACGAGGCGCGCCGCGCCAGCAGCATGTCGTGCAAGGGGGCGAGCGACTGGTAGTTGGCCAAGCCGGCCACACCCACCCCGTCCTGGATCATGGGGTGAATGCGCACCCGGTCCAGGATGCCGCTCCACAGCTTCGTCAAAGAGCCCTCGCCGGGCAGGCGGGAATGGTAGGTGGATATGCAGGGCACGCCCGGGCTGGTGGCCTGCGCCGTGCGTGAGAAGGCGTCCAGCCAGGGCATCAACAGCGCCTGCCGTTCGGCGGATGCCCAGTTGTATTGCTCCAGCTCGTAAGGCACATACCAACCGCGAAAGGTGCGGCGCTTGGGCCAGGACGCGGCCTGCATATACGCCACGCCCCGCGCCCGCGTCTGGTCCAGATAAGCGGTCAGCGCCGCTTGATCCGGCTTGGCCAGCACGTCCCACCAGCGCTGGTCGTAAGGCAGGCCCACATGCACGCCCAGGCCCTGGTGCTCGGCCTCGTCAAAGATCATGCGCAGGAGGGCGTCGGACGCCATCCAATCGTCAGGCCGGCCACCTTCCAGGCCCACCCATTGCAGGAAGATCTCGCGGCATCCCAAACGGCGATAGGCCGACAAGCGCACACGCCAGTCGTCGGGGCCCAGGTCCAGGTGGCTGCGCCACAGTTGCAGGAAGGTGGCGTTCAAGGACAGGGGCGGCGCGCAGGCGACCAAGGGTGCCAATGCGCCAAGCGCCAGCGCCTGAAGCAGGCGCCGGCGCGAGAAGGAGGTAAGCAGACGGTGCGTCAGGAAAAAGCCCCGTGCCGCCCTTAGCCGCGGTTGCCGAACATGCCGGACAACGACGCCAGCAGATCAGTCGGGTTGAATTGTTGGCCGGGCTGCACTTCGCCTTCCGGCGTGGCCTTGTCCACCAATTGGGGCAGCAGCGAAGACAGTGAAGCCAGCACCGAATCGGTGTCCTGCCCGGTCTTGGCGGACAGCTCGTTGACAACGCCGGGGTCCAGCACGGAACCCAACTGGTCGGCGCTGACGGGCAAGTTCTGGCCCGGGCCGACCCACGACGCCACCACTTCGCTCAAGCCGCCTTTCTGGAAGCTGGCGATCAGGCCGCTGAGGCCGCCCGGGTATTTGTTCAATTGCTCGATCAACGCCGGCAGCAACGACGCCGAACCTCCTTGCTGACCGCCGCCGGCCATCGAGGCCAAGGTATCCAACAGGCTCATCGCAGTGCTCCTGAAAAGTGGGAAAACCAGTATAGGGCCCCGGTTGGCGTCGCGCATGTCAGGGTGGTTACCTGGCGCGGGATCTTTGCAAAACTTGTAAATCTGGCGACTGGGGGCCTATCAACGTGGCGTGGCCGAGCTTGGTGCCGAGGCCGAAGCGCACAGCGCCTGTAGCGCCTTCTGCCCCGCCCGCCCGTCCGCGGGCAAGCCCAGCTCGCGCTGCGCGGCCTGCAAGGCCTGGCGCGTGCGGGTGCCCACCATGCCATCGGGTTCACCCAGCTCATAGCCTTTGGCGATCAAGAGGCGTTGCAATTCGCGCCGTTCCGCCCGGGACAGGCCCGGGTCGTCCGTCGGCCAGGCTTGTACCAATGGCCCACCGCCACGCAGCCGATCAGACAGATGAGCGATGGCCAGCGCGTAGCTTTCCGCTGCGTTGTAGGAATACAGCGCATCGAAATTGCGCGTGACCAAAAACGCCGGGCCTTTCCTGCCCGCCGGCAGCAACAGGCCGGCCGGCGTCTCGCCCCCGGGCAAGGCCTGTCCGTCCACGCGCGTCACGCCCTGCTTGGCCCACGCCGACATCGGACGTTTGTTCTTGCGCCCCGCGCCCGCCGTATCCAGCCCGGAAGGAAGGCGCACCTCATAACCCCAGGCCAGTTGCGGATTCCAGCCCGCGCGCTTCAGGAAGTTGGCGGTGGACGCCAGCGCATCGGGCACGCTATCGACCAGGTCGCGGCGGCCATCGCCATCGAAATCAACCGCCAGCCGCAGATAGGTGGACGGCATGAACTGCGTTTGGCCGAAGGCGCCTGCCCAGGACCCCACCAGCCGTTCCGGTGCGATGTGCTCGTCCTGGATGATTTTCAAGGTGGCGAAGAATTCGCCCCGGAAATACGCTTGCCGGCGGCCAAAGCACGACAGCGTGGACAAGGACGTCAACAAGGGCCGGCCACCGAGTGTGCGGCCGAAATTGCTTTCCACGCCCCACACCGCCGCAATGGTGGCCGGGTCGACGTTGTAGCGCGATGCCGCGCGCGCCAGCTCCGCTTGCCAACGTGCCATGCCCGCCTGGCCGTCCGCCACCCGCTCGTCGTCCACCAAACCTGCCATGTAGTCCCAGATGGGCGTCTTGAACTCGGGCTGCGCATCCAGCAGATCAATGACGGCCATATCAGGCGACAACCCGGCCGTGTGCGTATCGAAGGTGGACGGGGACACGCCCGCTTTCTGCGCCGGGCCGCGCAACTGCGACAGGCAGGCGGCGTAGGCGTCAGCGGCCTGAGACGCCACCGGCCATGCCAGCGCGGCGCTACAAAGCGCCAGGGCCAGGAACGGCATTCCGGCGCGATAGGGTTGCTTCATGCCTGGATGCTTCATGCGGGGATGCTTCATGTTCAACGTTCCTTGGGTGCTGAAAGCGCGGCGTCGCCTTCCAGCCGTCGGGTCCAATCTTCCACCTGCCCCGCCTGCGCGCGCTTCTCGAACAGCGCGCGCCAATTCGGCGACAGCTCGGGCATCGTCGCCAGGGCGTGCAGCACGTCCGCATCCAGCACGCGTCGGTTCAGGATGTCTTGCACGCGGGACAACGGCCATTGCGGCTGAGGCCGTTCACGCAGGGCCAGCGTATCGCCCGCACACAGCCAGCCTTCTTCAAGCACCCGGTAGTACCAGCCGGTCATGCCGCTTGCTTGCACGCGCGCCGCCATGCCACGGTGGCCGAATCGGTGGTCCAGCTTCCAGCACGGTTGGCGTGCCTGCGACACCTGGATCAGCGCCGTGCCGACGCCAAAGACGTCGCCCACGCAGACATCCGCCTCGGTCAGTCCGGTGGTGGAGATGTTCTCGCCGAACGCGCCCGGGGCATCCAGCACGGCACGCGCACCCAGCTCGGCGCGCCAGGTCGAATAGTGGTCGCGGGCGTAATGGTGCAGCGCTTTTTCCGGGCCGCCATGAAAGCGGCGGTCGGCTTGTTCGTCGCCGCGCAGACCTTCGGCGCCCAGCCACAGACGCTCGGCCACGGGGTGCTTGTCGATACCGCTGTCTCGGCCGGAATCACCCAGCGGGCGCAAGGTGCCCGTCAGCAGCGCAGCAATGGTGATGGGTGTCATCGGGTATTCAGTTCCGGTTGGTCGGCTTGCAATGCGGCCAATTCAGCATCGTCGAATCCCGCGGCGCGGCGCGCTTCCAGGTTGAACGGGCCGCGCAGCCGGGGTGCGTCATAGCGTTGCGCCAATTCGGCGTAGCACGCCACGGGTTCCTTGCCCGCTAGCGCGCACAGGTGCTTGAACCATTGGTTGCCGATGGCGACATGACCGATTTCGTCGCGCAGGATGATGTCGACGATGGCCGCGCTTTCCGCGTCGCCCGCCCCCGCTAATTTATTGCGGATCATGGGCGAGGCATCCAGCCCGCGCGCCTCCAGCGTGCGCGGCACCAGCGCCAGGCGCGCCAGCAGGTCGCTGCTGGTGCGCTCGGCCATATCCCACAAACCGTTGTGCGCCGGGAAGTCGCCATAGGCATGGCCCAGCGTCGCCAGCCGCTGGCGCAGCAGGTCGAAGTGGTAGGCCTCTTCGCGCGCAACACGCAGCCAGTCGCGATAGAAGGCGTCAGGCATGCCGGCAAAGCGCCACAGAATGTCCAGCGCCAGATTGACCGCGTTGAACTCAATGTGGGCCAGCGCGTGCAGCAATGCCGCGCGGCCCTCGACCGTGGCCATGGAACGGTGCTTGACCTGCGCGGGTACCACCAGTTCCGGGCGTTGCGGCCGGCCGGGCAAGCTGGCGGGGGCCACGAATTCGCGCTGGCGGTCCAGCACGGCGCTATCCTCGATACCTCGCACGGCTGCCATTTTCTCTGGCCATTCCCGCGCGGCCAGCGCCGCCAGCGCCTGTCCGCGCAAGCAGTCGTCGACGTGCCCGCTCGGCGCGGCGGACATGGTGTTGCTGTTCATGGTGATTTCAATCCCAGGTGGCGCGTGCCACCGCAAACCCTGAAAAAGCCCACGGTTTCAAACCCGTGCGCTGTCGATGACTTTATCATTCACGGATGGATTCCCTGCGCCTGACCATTGAAACCGACCTGTCCCGCATCGACGCCCACGCCTGGGACGCCTTGGCCGGTGATCAACCCTTTCTGCGGCATGCATTCCTGTGCGCGATGCACGAAACAGAATGCGCCGCGCCGGCATCGGGATGGGCGCCGCATTACCTGGCGCTATGGCGCGATGATGCGCTGGCGGCGGCCGTGCCGCTTTACCTGAAGTCCCATTCGCGCGGCGAGTACGTGTTCGACTACGCCTGGGCCGACGCCTTTCAGCGCCACGGCATGCGCTATTACCCCAAGCTGCTGTCGGCCATTCCGTTTACGCCGGTCACGGGGCCGCGCCTGCTGGCGTCCAACGACGAAGACCGCGCCACGCTCGTGCGCGGCCTGGTTGCCTTCGCCGAGGAAATCAAGGTGTCGTCGCTGCACGTGTTGTTTCCGTCGGACGCCGACATGCGCGTGCTGCGCGAGGCGGGGTTCATGGTGCGCGAGAGCGTGCAGTTTCATTGGACCAACCCCGGCTACGCGGATTTCGACGCCTTCCTGGCGATGATGAGCCACGACAAGCGCAAGAAGATCCGGCAAGACCGCAAGAAGGTCGCCGCCGCTGGCGTGTCCTTCCGCTGGCTGCGCGGCGCCGAGATCGGCCCCGCTGAACTCGGCTTCTTTTATGACTGCTATTGCCGCACGTACTTCCAACATGGCAACCCGCCGTATCTGAACCGCGATTTCTTCGAACGCGCGCATCGCGAACAGCCGGATGCATTCGTGCTGGTGCTGGCCGAGCGTGATGGCGAACCCGTGGCGGCGGCCTTGAACCTGGCGGGTGGCGACGCGCTGTACGGCCGCTACTGGGGCGCGACGGAATACGTGCCGGGGCTGCATTTCGAGACCTGCTACATGCAATCCATCGCGTATTGCATCGCGCATGACATCAAGCGCTTTGAAGGCGGGGCGCAAGGCGAACACAAGATGGCGCGCGGCTTGCTGCCCACGCCGACGTGGTCGGCGCATTGGGTGGCGCATCCGGGCTTTGCCGAAGCCATCCAGAACTTCCTGGACGAAGAGACTTCGGCCGTCACGGACTACCTGGGCGAACTGGAATCCCATACGCCGTTCAAAGGGAGCGCGTAGCGCGCTTGGATAGCGCTTGGGTAGCGCTTGGGCAGCGCGTAACGCGCGTACCCCTGCCCGCGCGAGCCACTTACAGGAAGCGATCCAGCAGCTTGCGGCTGTGCTTGTCCAGGGACAGGATGTCGCGCACCAGATAGAAGATGCCGTGGCTGTCGGCAATCAACAGCGTCTGCGGGCTCAGGCGGCGGATGTCTTCCTCGCCGCGCAGCGTAAACGATGTCGGGCCGCGATCCGTTTCGACCTTCCAGGTGCTGGGCGTGGCGTAGGTGGACACGCTGCTCAGCTTTTGGATTTCGGGCATGAATTCGCGCCCGGCAAGCTCTTCCTCGATCAGGGCGCGCTGCGGCGCTGGGACGTCGGACAGGTGTTCGATCCACAACAGTTCATGGCCGTCGCTGGTCACCAGCGACAGGCCTCGGCCGGCTTCACTGATCGGGAAAGCGCGCACGGGGATGACCCCTTCGTGCGTCTCGCCGTCGGCGGAGATGAATTCCAGACGCCCGAAGGCATTGCGGCGCAGATCAAAGAGAGGCAACGAGGAAGGCAAGGTCATGAAGAGAATCCCGATTCCGCGTCAGGCCACGGCGGCCATGTCTTCGCTGCCCGACGCCTGTGCGTCGGCTTCGGCCTGGCGCGCCTGCGCCTGGTAGAGACGATAGTAGGCGCCCTCGTGGGCCATCAATTCTTCGTGCGGACCCTGCTCCACGATCTGGCCACGGTCCAGCACGACCAGCCGGTCGGCCTTGCGCAGCGTGCTCAAGCGGTGCGCGATGGCGATGGTGGTGCGGCCCCGCACCAGGTTGTCGAGCGCCTTCTGGATTTCCTTTTCGGTGGTGGTGTCCACCGACGACGTGGCTTCGTCCAGGATCAGGATGCGCGGGTCGATCAGCAGCGCACGCGCGATCGAAATGCGCTGGCGTTCACCGCCCGACAAGGCCTGGCCGCGCTCGCCCACCAGCGAATCGTAGCCATGCGGCAGGCGCAGGATGAATTCATGTGCGTGCGCCGCGCGCGCCGCCGCCACGATTTCGTCGCGGGTGGCATCGGGCTTGCCGTAAGCGATGTTCTCGGCAATGGTGCCGAAGAACAGGAAAGGCTCTTGCAGCACCAGCCCGATGTTGCGCCGATAGTCGGCCACGCGCACGGAACGGATGTCGATGCCGTCCACCAGCACCGCGCCTTCGGACACATCGTAGAAGCGGCAGATCAGGTTGATCAGCGTGCTCTTGCCCGAACCGCTGTGCCCCACCAGGCCGATCATTTCGCCCGGCTCGATGCTCAGGTCCAGCCCCCGGATCACCTGGCGGTTGCCATAACGAAAGCCCACGTCGCGCAGTTCAATGCGGCCATTGATGTGCGGCAGCGTGGCGGGCTTTTGCGGCTCGGGCACGCTGGACACATGGTCCAGCACATCGAAGATGCGCTTGGCGCCGGCGGCCGCTTTCTGCGTGACCGAGACGATGCGGCTCATCGAATCCAGGCGCATGTAAAAGCGCCCGATATACGCCAGGAACGCCGCCAGCACGCCCACCGTGATCTGGTTTTGCGACACCTGCCAGATACCGAATATCCACACCACCAGCAGACCCACTTCGGTCAGCAGCGTCACCGTGGGTGAGAACAGAGACCACGTTGTGTTCACGCGGTCGTTGACTTCCAGGTTGCGGTTATTGGCTTCGCGAAACCGCGCAACCTCGCGCTTTTCCTGCGCAAACGCCTTGACCACGCGTATGCCGGGGATCGTGTCGGCCAGCACGTTGGTGATCTCGGACCAGATGCGGTCGACCTTTTCAAAGCCATGGCGCAAACGGTCGCGCACCGCGTGGATCATCCAGATGATGAACGGCAGCGGCACCAGCGTGACCAGCGCCAGCCAGGGGTTGATCGTCACCAGGATCACCGCCGTCATGACAATCATCAGGATGTCGGTGGCGAAGTCCAGCAGATGCAGCGACAGGAACACGCAAATGCGATCGGTCTCGCTGCCAATGCGGGAGATCAGGTCGCCTGTGCGCTTGCCGCCAAAATACTCCAGCGACAACTGCTGCAAGTGCTCATAGGTGGTGGTGCGCAGGTCGGCGCCGATGCGTTCGCTGACCCAGGCCAGGATGTAGGTCCGGGCCCAGCCCAGCCCCCATGCCAGCAAGGCGGACGCCAGCAAACCGCTTAAATACAGGCGGACCTTGTCGTAGTCGATCGGCGCGCCGTTCTGGAACGGAATCAGCACCTCGTCCATCAACGGCATGGTCAGGTACGGCGGCACCAGGGTGGCGGCGGTGCCCAGCAAGGTCAGCAAAAACCCCGCCAGCAAGGGGCCGCGATACGGCCGGGCGAATCGCCACAGGCGCAACAGCGCCCAGGTGGACGACGGCGCGGCCAGTTCCTGGTTGCAGGTGGGGCATTCCTCTTCGCCTGCGGGAATGACGTTATTGCAGACGGTGCAGTTGCGCTCTTGCGGCGCTTCTTCCGGCTGGCCGGACAGCCGGATCGCCTGTTGCGATTCGAACTGGGCCAACAGGCGCAGCGCGGCCGGATTGCGGGCCAGAGTGAAGCGCCAGACCGCCAGGCGCGCGGCATCGTCGTGCAATTCCAGCACGGCGGCGCCCGCATGATCGGTGAGACTTAGCGACAGTTGCGGCCCATAGACCCAGGATTCCCAGCCGTTATCGGCGGAATTGCGGGCCAGCAGGCGGCGGTCGGTGGCTGCGACCAGCCCAGGCTGGAACTTCAGCCGCTGATCCAGGTCAATTTCAACCCAGGCCAATATGGTTTCGTCATCCGCGAGTTCAGCGCGGATTTCGTCCCGCCAGCGGGCAGGAAATGCATCGGCAAGGCCGGAAAGCAGGTGTGGTTTTTTCATTGGAACGCATACCGGGCCAGGACTCTGCCCTACTAGGCGGCAACCGGTTTACCACCCACGGCGGCAAACGTGTCCCTTCCTTACAACACAACGAATCGACGCCTTGAAGGCGTCGTATAGTAGCAGCCGATTTTTCTAATTAGGAATATCTGGGATCCCCCACTCGTTGGCATTATTCTTGAAGCGCAACCCCGAAAATTCTTAATAGATTCGCGGTCTTACCTAGGGGCGTCCGCGCGTGCCAACCTGCTTCTCACGTAAATTAAAACATGAAAAAGAAAGACATTGAATTTCTCGATGTCGTGGCTTTGCGCGGCCCGAACATTTGGACCTATCGCCCGGTCCTGGAAGCATGGGTGGATATTGGTGAACTGGAGGACTATCCGTCCAACACCATTCCCGGGTTTTACGAGCGCCTGTCCGAATGGCTGCCGACGCTGATCGAACACCGATGCAGCCCCGGCGTGCGCGGCGGATTCCTGGCCCGCCTGAAAGAAGGCACCTGGCCCGGCCACATCCTTGAGCATGTCACCCTGGAATTGCAGAACCTGGCCGGCTTGCGCGGCGGCTTCGGCAAAGCCCGGGAAACGTCGACTCGCGGCGTCTACAAGGTTGTGGTGCGCGCCTGGCAGGAACAGGTGACGCGCACCGCCCTGAACGAAGCGCGTGACCTGGTCATGGCGGCCATTGAAGACCGCCCCTTCGACGTGCCCGCCACCGTTGCGAAACTGCGCAGCCTGGTGGACAAGCACTGCCTGGGACCCAGCACGGCCTGCATCGTGGATGCTGCCGATGACCGCGATATTCCGTATATCCGTCTGTTTGAAGGCAACCTGGTGCAGTTTGGCTACGGCTCGGCCCAGCGCCGCATCTGGACGGCCGAGACCGACCGCACCAGCGCCATCGCCGAAGGCATTTCGCGCGACAAGGACCTGACCAAGGAACTGTTGTCGACCTGCGGCGTGCCGGTGCCGGAAGGCCGCCTGGTCGATAGCGAAGACGACGCCTGGGACGCCGCCGAAGACATCGGCCTGCCCGTGGTGGTCAAGCCCTACGACGGCAATCATGGCCGGGGCGTGTTCACCAACCTGACGACCCGCGAAGACGTGGTGGCCGCCTACCGCGTGGCGGTGGACGAAGGCAGCGGCGTCATCGTCGAACGCTTCGTGCTGGGCAACGAGCACCGCCTGCTGGTGGTGGGCAACCGCATGGTGGCCGCCGCCGCCGGCGAACCCGCCTGGGTGACGGGCGACGGCACGTCCACCATCACTGAACTGATCGACAGCCAGATCAATATCGACCCGCGCCGTGGCCGCACCGAAAACCATCCGCTGAATTTCGTGCGCCTGGATTCCGCCGCCCGGCTGGAAATCGCGCGCCAGGGCATGTCGGAAGACAGCGTGCCGGCTGAAGGGCAGCGTGTGCTGGTGCAGCGCAGCGGCAACGTGGCCTTCGACGTGACCGACCGCGTGCATCCCAGCATTGCCGCCACCGTGGCCTTGGCCGCGCGCGTGGTGGGCCTGGACATCGCCGGCGTGGACCTGGTGGCCGAAGACATCACCCGGCCGCTTGCAGAGCAACGCGGCGCCATCGTGGAAGTCAACGCCGGCCCCGGCTTGCTGATGCACTTGAAACCGGCCGACGGCACGCCGCGCCCGGTGGGCCGCGCCATCGTCGACCACCTGTTCCCGGAAGGCGACGCGGGCCGCATCCCCATCGTGGGCGTCACGGGCACCAACGGCAAGACCGTCGTGGCGCGCCTGGTCGCGCGCTTGCTGCACCTGTCGGGCAAGCGCACCGGCCTGGCTTGCAGCGAAGGCCTCTACCTGGACCGCCGCCTGGCGCACAAGGGCGACCACGCCGACTTCGCCTCCGCCACCCGTTTGCTGATGAACCGCAACGTGGACGCGGCCGTCATCGAGAACGACAGCGGCGTCATCCTGGGCCAAGGTCTGGCCTATGACCGCTGCCAGGTGGGCGTGGTCACCAACATTGACGACGCCGACCATCTGGGCGACTTCGACATCAACGAAACGGAGCGCATGTTCAATGTGTTCCGCACGCAAGTCGATGTGGTGCTGCCGACCGGCGTGGCCGTGCTCAACGCACGCGACCCGCGCGTAGTCGAGATGGCCGAACTGTGCGACGGTTCCGTGATTTTCTTTGGCATCGACCCCGCCCTGCCCGCCATTGCCGCCCATCTGCAACAAGACGGCCGCGCGGCGTTTGTGCGCGACGGCGCCATCGTCCTGGCGCAAGGCG
This sequence comes from Achromobacter spanius, assembly GCF_002812705.1. Lineage (NCBI taxonomy): Bacteria > Pseudomonadati > Pseudomonadota > Betaproteobacteria > Burkholderiales > Alcaligenaceae > Achromobacter > Achromobacter spanius. The sequence continues at coordinate 6,080,296 of NZ_CP025030.1, forward strand.
CCCGCGAAGAGCGCTTGGCGGATGTTGCCGCCATTCCGCTGACCCACGGCGGGCGCGTGGCCTTCCAGGTGGAAAACGTGCTGGCCGCGGTGAGCGCCGCCTGGGCCCTGGACATTCCCGTGGAGCTGATCCGCGCCGGCATCGAAACCTTTGACATCGACCAGGCCGACGCGCCCTGGCAGTTCACGCTGTTTGAACGCAATGGCGCCACGGTCGTGGTGGACGACGTGCACAACGCGTCGGCCTTGCGCCCGCTGATCGCCGCCATTGATCAATTCCCCGCATCGAGCCGTGCCGCCGTCTATTCCGCCGGCGCCGACCGACGCGACACGGACCTGATCGAACAGGGCCGCCTGCTGGGCGATGCCTTTGACCGCGTTGTGCTCTATGACGACGACACGGTGAAGAGCAAACGCCCGTCGGGGCAGGCGCGCGCGCTGCTGCGCCAGGGCTTGTCGCAAGGCAGCCGGGTGAAAGACATCCAGGACGAGCCTGACCATGGCAAGGCCATCGAGAGCGTGTTGAACGGCATCGCGGCGGGCGACTTCGTCCTGCTGCAATCCGACGAAGCCTTCTCCGGCCCCACCATCGATCTGGTGCGCCGCTGGATTCAACAATACTGACAGGAACACCTGCCATGGAAGTTTCCCGTATCCGTGCCCTGCGCGGCCCCAATCTGTGGAGCAAGAACACGGCAATCGAGGCCATTGTTTCTTGTGCCGACGCCGAGTGCTCCATCGACAACCTGCCCGAGTTCGAAGCCCGCCTGCGCGCGCGGCTGCCGCAAATCGGGCTGATGCGCCCGGAAGGCCATCAAGGCGCCGTGTCCATCGCGCATGTCTTGCAGATTGCCGCGCTGACGATGCAGGCGTACGCCGGTTGCCCGGTCACCTTCGGCCGCACGTCGGCCACCATCGAGCCCGGTGTGTTCCAGGTAGTGGTGGAATACAGCGAAGAAGCCGTCGGCCTGCTGGCGATGGAACTGGCCCAGCAGCTCGTTCGCGCCGCGCTGGACGACACGCCGTTCGACCTGGCCGACGCGCTCAAGCGCTTGCGCGATCTGGATGAAGACGTGCGCCTGGGACCCAGCACCGGGTCCATCGTGAACGCCGCCGTCGCGCGCAACATTCCCTATCGCCGGCTGACGCAAGGCAGCATGGTGCAGTTCGGCTGGGGCAGCAAGCAGCGCCGCATCCAGGCCGCTGAAACCGACCTGACCAGCGCCATTTCGGAATCCATCGCGCAGGACAAGGACCTGACCAAAATGCTGCTGGACGCCGCTGGCGTGCCGGTGCCGATGGGCCGTTCCGTGACGTCTGCCGAAGAAGCCTGGGAAGCCGCGCAAGCGCTCGGCGGCCCGGTGGTGGTCAAGCCCCGCGACGGCAGCCAGGGACGCGGCGTGGCCGTCAATATCGAAACGCGCGAACGGGTGATCCAGGCCTTCGAGGTTGCCGAGGAAATCAGTTCGGAAGTCATCGTCGAACGCTATATTCCCGGCCACGATTTCCGCCTGCTGGTGGTGGGCGGCAACATGGTGGCGGCCTCGCGCCGCGACCCGCCCCAGGTCACGGGCGACGGGCAGCACACCATTCGTGAACTGGTCGATCAGGTCAATGCCGACCCCTTGCGCGGCGACGGGCACGCCACGTCGCTGACCAAGATCCGCTTTGACGACATCGCGCTGGCCACGCTGCAAAAGCAGGGTTTCGACGCGGATTCCGTGCCCGCGCCCGGCACCCTGATCTTCCTGCGCAACAACGCCAACCTCAGCACCGGCGGGTCGGCCACCGACGTGACCGATGAAGTCCACCCCGAGATGGCGGCACGCGCCGTGTCCGCGGCCCGCATGATCGGCCTGGACATCTGCGGCGTGGACGTGGTGGCCGAAAGCGTGCTCTTCCCCCTGGAAGACCAGCATGGCGGCGTGGTGGAAGTGAACGCGGCGCCGGGGCTGCGCATGCACCTGAACCCCTCTTTCGGCAAGGGCCGCCCCGTGGGCGAAGCCATCATCGCCAACATGTACGCCGACGGCGACGACGGCCGCATTCCGGTCGTGGCCGTGGCCGGCACCAACGGCAAGACGACCACGGTGCGCCTGACCGCTCATCTGCTGGGCGCGGCCGGCAACCGCGTCGGCATGACCAATTCCGACGGCGTGTACGTCAACAACCTGCGCATCGACACCGGCGATTGCAGTGGCCCGCGCAGCGCGCGCAGCGTGCTCATGCACCCGGACGTAGACGCGGCCGTATTCGAAACGGCGCGTGGCGGCATCCTGCGCGAAGGCTTGGCGTTTGACCGCTGCAACGTCGCCATCGTCACCAACATCGGCATGGGCGACCATCTGGGCCTGGGCTACATCAGCACGGTGGAAGACCTGGCCGTGGTCAAGCGCGTCATCGTCCAGCACGTGCATCCGACGGGCACCGCGGTGCTGAATGCCGCCGACCCCATCGTGGCCGAGATGGCCGGCAGTTGCCCGGGCTCCATCACGTACTTTGCCGAGGACCGCAACCACCCGGTGCTGACCACGCACCGCGCGCAGGGCCTGCGTTCGGTGTACCGCGACGGCGACGCGATCGTGGCCGCGCAAGGCGCACAAGAGATGCGCTTTGCGCTGGCCGACATCCCGCTCACGCGCAATGGCACGATTACCTTCCAGGTGGAAAACGCGATGGCGTCGATTGCGGCCGCCTGGGCGCTGGGCCTGGACTTGGACGTCATCCGCCACGGCTTGGCCACCTTCGTCAACGATGCCCAAACCGCGCCCGGACGCTTCAACGTGTTCGACTACCGCGGTGCCACGGTCATTGCGGACTACGGCCACAACCCGGACGCGATCCTGGCCTTGGTGCGCGCGGTGGACGCCATGCCCGCCAAGCGCCGTTCGGTGGTCATCAGCGGGGCGGGCGACCGCCGCGACGAGGACATCCGCATGCAGACGGAAATCCTGGGCGCGGCGTTTGACGACGTGCTGCTGTACCAGGACCAATGCCAACGCGGGCGCGCCGACGGCGAAGTGCTGGCGTTGCTGCAGGAAGGCCTGGTCGGCGCCCCGCGCGCGCGGCACATTGAAGAGATCCACGGCGAATTCCTGGCTATCGACACCGCGTTGGCGCGGCTGCAAGCCGGGGATTTGTGCCTGATCCTGGTGGACCAGGTGGAAGAAGCGCTGGACCACATCGCCAAGCGCATCGCGCAGCCGTGACGCTGGCTGCGGTGGATGAGGCCATGCGGTAACTCAACCGCGGCAAATGCAAACGGGGCGCGCAGGCGCCCCGTTTGCATTGCCCGGCCAGGCAGCCATACGGCCCGCGGCCGTACGACCCACGGCCATATCAAGAACCGCCCACTGCCCTGGCCGACGCGATCAAGTGCTGGGCGTCACCGCCTGCGTGGGCGCCGTGGCCTGGTACCGGTCCGTCACGTGCGTGCATCCCACCGCCGCCATGGCGGCCAGCGTCAGCAAAATCGCGCTGCAAAGTCGTTGCGTCATGCGTGCCCCTTCCTATTTCGTTGATGAAGCATGAAGTGTTGAATCACGAAGTGTTCCGTCACGACTATACCGGCCCACCCTCAACCCAACCAGTGCCGCGCGTCTCAAAAAATCGCCGCATCTTCCGTTACGAGGCCCGCTCAAAAGGGGACAAGACATTGCCGGAATGTAACTCCTGCTCTATGGCCGCCCGCCTCTTTTTTCCGTCGGAAAGCGCGCCAGGAACCCGGCTTTGCGCTGTTACATTTACCGACAGCGAGGTTTGACAGCCCCCGGGCCGGCTCGTACGGTAGGGGCTAGCTGATCAGTGTCCTAGTCAACCGCGACTGCAAGACTTATAGGCCATGAGCCTTGTGTCGCACGCAGAGAAGAAGAGAGGTCACCATGAACAACGACATCATCGCCGGCAAGTGGAAGCAAATGACTGGCAAGGCCAAAGCCGCCTGGGGTGAACTCACCGACGACGAATTGACCCGCTCGGAAGGCAATGCCGAACGCCTGGCCGGTCTGATCCAAGAGCGCTACGGCAAGACCAAGGAAGAAGCGCAAAAGGAAGTCCGGGATTTCTTCGACCGCAATCCCTGAATCTCACCCCGCCTTGATCGGTCGAAACCACTGGAGAAGCTGACATGTTGCATTACGCCGTAGTTTTCTTCGTCATCGCGATCATCGCGGCGGTTCTCGGTTTTGGCGGCATCGCCGCCGGGGCCGCGGGTATCGCCAAGATCCTGTTCTTCGTATTCCTGGTGCTGGCGCTCTTGTCCATCTTGAGCGGCGCCCTGCGAAAAAAATAGAACTCGTCGATAGAACGCATACCCCTACACAATAAATTTGATCGTCTGCCGCGCAGCCTGTTTTCGCGGCAGACCATACGAACAAGGAGCACGACTATGGAATTCCGCAAGCTGATCGCCGCCGCCGCACTGGGAACTGGCGCTGTCTTCACTTCCATGGCTTTTGCGGCGGATGATGGCAAGCCCAAGCAATCCGTGGGCGAGTACGCCTCCGACGCCACCATCACCACCAAGATCAAGGCCGCCTATGTTGCCGACAAGCAATTGAGCGCGCTGGACATCGCCGTGGAAACCAACAACGGCGTCGCGACGCTGACCGGTACGGTAGCCACGGCGGCTGAAGCCGATCACGCCGCAACGGTCACCCGTGGCATCGAAGGCGTGAAGCAGGTGAAGAACAACATCAAGGTCGACGCGACCAAGAAGTAAACCAGAGCACGTAGCAGGACGGCCCCGTTCCATACCGAGGCCTAGAGAGAGCACGGCGCCTGTGGCTGACACAGGCGCCGTTTTTCATGGGCGGCGTTCAAGGGCCGCGTGCCGTCAGATACTGATGGTGCCCCGGCCGATTTCCAATGCCCGGCCACCCACCTGGATGCGGCCGTCGGCCAGCACGTCCAGCAGCAGGCGGCATGGCCTGCCCATCTGGTCGCCCTGCTCAACCAGGATGCTGACGGGCAAGGAGCGTTGTTGGTGGATCAGCCAACCGCCCAGGTTGGCGCAGGCCGAACCCGTGCCCGCATCTTCATCAACGCCGCCGCCCGCCTTCGCGAAGAAATAGCGCGCCACCACCACCTGGCGAGCGTCGCGCACATTGCCTTCATCAAACGCAAACACGTACAGCGTCTTGCGGCCCAGGCTGCTGGCTTGCCAGCGACTGAGCTTGGATGCGTCCGGCGCCGCCCGGCGCACCGCGTCCACGCTGGCCAGGGGCACCAGCAATTGGTCCGCGCCGGTATCCACCCAGATCGGGTCGGCGGCAAGGTCATCCGCGCTCAGGCCGACCAACGCCGCGATCTCGGCGCGGCCCAGTTCGGGCGTCGCCGTCTGTACGCCACCGGGGCATGGCGCGGTGAATGTCCAGGCATCGCCTTGTGCTTGCACCGGCACGATGCCCGCGGCAAATTCCAGCGTCAATGCATCGCCCGTTTGCCGAAGCTCGCGCACCACTTGTGAAGTACCGATCGTGGGATGGCCCGCGAACTTCATTTCGTAGCCGGGGGTGAAGATGCGCACGCGCGCATCGGCCTTATCCGACGGCAGGATGAAGGTGGTTTCGGAAAGATTGAACTGCGCCGCCAGGTTCAGCATCGTGGCGTCGTCCATGCCGCGCGCGTCTTCAAACACGCAAAGCTGGTTGCCGCTGAAGGTGGTTGATGCAAAGACGTTAAGCAGGCGAAAGGCGTAGGAAGTCATGGACTGGCGTGTAGGCATCAAGGCGCCGGCGGACCGGCAAGGCGTTCCACTTTATCGCAGTGGCCCGCCGCCAGCCATCAAGCAGTACTTACCAGATCGCAAAGAAAAACACCCATGCCAGGCAGAACGGCGCCAGGCCCGCCGCCAGCACGATCCACGCGGCCAGCTTGCGCACGCCACTTGCCGCGCGCGGCTTGAGCAGGCGGGCGAACAGGCGCAGGGTCCACAGCACGGCCAGCGTCAGCAGCGTGAAGCGCACCGGCCCTGCCCACGCGGCTTGCACCCCTTCGTGCTTGAGCAGGTTGACCGTGGTGGCGGACAGGCCCAGGAACACGCCGATGCCCGCCGACGGAATCAGCGCCTGCGCCAGCTTGTGCACGCCCGGACGAATCCAGCGCCAGGCGGGCGCATCGGCCACGGCCGCCGCGGGCGCCAACCGGTCCCCGATCCACAACGACAGGAAGCTTGCGCCGCCCACGATGACGGTGGCGCCCACGACAAACATCAGGATGCCCGCGCCGTCCAGCCACGAGAAGCTGTCGTTCACGTCGGGGTAGTGCGTCAAGATGAACCAGGGCGCGTTGTCCATCAACGGCCACATGATGTCGCGCTCGACCAGCCAGGTGGCGGCCCATTGCTTGGCGGTCACGTACCAGGGGCTGGCGCTCCAGAGAAAAGCGCCGATCGCGATGCCCATCAAGCCAAAGCACAGCAACACGGTCTGCCAGGCATCGCCGTCGGCGACGTGCACGATTTCTTCTTCGGGCGAACGCGGCGTCAGTTCAATGGCGCCACGGTAGCCGCTGCAACGCCCGCACATATGGCAGTCGCCCGCGCCCTTCATATGGCGCAGGGGCACCAGCGGCGCACAGTTGATGGGTTCGATCCGGATGACCGGATGGCGCCACTTTTCTTCGTCGACCTTGAAATGCCAGGGCGCCAGCTTGGCCAGCAAATTGAACACGCCGTTGACCGGGCACAGGTACTTGCACCACACGCGCTTGCTGCGGCCATAGCGCCACCCGACGATCATCGCCGCCACGGTGGACCCGCCCAGCACAACCAGAACCGCCAGCGGGTATTGATAAACGCTGACGAGTTGGCCGTAGATTGTCGTCAGCGCGAAGGCCACGAAAGGCCAGCCGCCCCAGCGCATCCATTTCGGAATGGCGCGGCCCTGCCCGCGTTCACTGGCCCACTCGGTCAGCATGCCCTCGGGGCACAGCCAGCCACACCAGGCGCGGCCCAGGATCGGCATCGATATCAACACGAACGGCCACCACACGCCCCAGAACGCGAACTGCGCGACGACGGTCAGGTTGTTGAACACCGATGCCGCGTTGTCGGGCAAGGGCATGATCGCGGGCACGATCAACAGGAACGCGTACAGCGCAACAATGCCCCACTGCAGCTTGCGCAACAGCGGGGCATGGTCACGAAGAAAATCGGCGATCCGGGAGGTCGCCCTCCCGAGTACAGCAGCCATGGTCAAACCTTCACAGTGTTCAGTCCGGCATCACGTCGGAATCAGGATGCATTGCGGGACGGGGCCGGAGCCGGAGCCGGAACCCGGGCGGGTTTGTCGCCCACCCAGCGCAGCAGCGCCCAGACCACGACCCAGTAAGCCACCCACAGCAAGACCGAGGTCAGGGCCGGGAAGGCGCGGTAGCCCGCGAAATCCGCCAGCACCTTGCCCACGCCGCTGCTGTCATCCAACAACCACGAGCTGTCCCACACGGGGTCGATGATCGTCGGCAGCACGTCCAGCGAAATCAGGTGGTCCAGGCCGCCAACCAGCAGCGAACCGGCCAGCAGCAGCAACAGGATTTCGGTCACGCGGAAGAAGCGGCGCCACGTAATCAGCTTGCCGCCCAGTTGCAGCAGCCAGAACGTCAGCAAGGCCACCGCAAAGCCGGCAACACCGGCCAGGGCCAGCATGAGCATGTCGCTGCCGCCTTCGCCCGCCGACACGGTGCCATACAGGAACACCACCGTCTCGCTGCCTTCGCGCGCCACGGCAATGGCCACCAGCACGAACAGGCCCCACCAGTTGTCGTTGGCGACCGAACTGCGCGCGCCGCTTTCCAGTTCGCTTTTCAAGGTGCGGCCGTGCTTCTTCATCCACACGACCATCTGCACAACCAGCGCGCACGCCGCCAGCGACATGATGGCCTGGAACCATTCCTGGCCTTCGTCGCTGAGCCAGGACGACACGCCCAGCAACACCAACGCCAAGGCCACGGCCAACGCCAGGCCTGCCGCAACGCCGCCCCACAGGTAGTTCAGCCCGCGCTTGCCCTCGGGCGTGGCGCGCAGCCAGGTATACAAGATACCCACCACCAGCAACGCTTCGACGCTTTCACGCCAGACAATAAATAGAACCTGTTCCATGTGTAGCTACCGCTTATTCCTTGGGCTTGACGACCAGGGTGCCTTTCACGCTTTGGTGAAAGTCATCAAAGAAGGGATATTCGCCGGGGCGGGAAATGGTGATGACCACAAAGGACTTCACCCCCGGGCCCAACACTTTTTCCTTGCGCAACGGAATGCTCTCGAATTCCACCGGCTCGTTGCTTTCGTTGATGAGTTCAATCTTGAAACGGCCGGCGGGCACTTCCAGGGTTGCCGGCTCGAACGTGCCGTTCGGCTTGAACCTGAGCGTGAACGTCGGCAGTTCGGCCGCCTGCGCGGGCGCGATGCCGGCCAGGGCGGCCAGGCCGATCAGTGCGGCGGCAATCAGGCGATGCAGGCGGCGCACGATCAATATCCGCCCTTCTTGCCGGTGCCGGCGTAGACGAATTCGTAGTCCAGTTCAAAGGGCTCGAACCACGGACCCACGCCGGTTTCCTTGTCGACGTGGCGGCCGAAGTGGGCCATCTTGTTTTCGGACGGCGGCAGGATCGTGTACTTCAGCTTGTACTTGCCCGGGCCTTCCAGCTTGACGTTGTCGCCGTAGTGCGGGCCGTCGTTGGCCACCATGGGCATGAAGGTGCCCTTCTGCACGTTCTGGCTGCCGACCTTCTGAATTTCAAAGTTCACGACCAGATACGGCACCCACTCGCCTTCGGGAAAGCCGGTCTTGTTGCCGGCGGTGGCGTGGATATCGGCCTCAAGGTGGACATCCGAATCCTTGGCGGGACGCATCATCCCGGGCGGATCCATTTCGATCGGCTGCAAGTACACCGCGCCGATTTCCATGCCACCCTTTTCTGCCGGCTTGCCGATGGGGTATTCAGCCGCATTCGCGGCCGATACGCTCAGGGCGACGATGGCCAGCGCCAAGGCTTTCTTGATCATGTGCATAATCCTTGAGACACAAATGAATGGCGGTTCAAAAACATAAACAAGAACCGTTTGCATTAATGTAACGAAAAAAACTGACATCACCCTGAACCGAAAGGCCCTGGATGCGTCAGTTCATTGCGTTTGCTCAAGGCGCCGCACGGCCACAAAAAAGCCGGCAAGGCGAGTGCCAAACCGGCTGCTGGCGGGCAAAAGGCGGCGTTGCGCGCCCTCGCCTCCGGGTGCTTACTTGCGGCCCTGGCCCGGCGTGCTGCCGGGCGTGAACGGGAACGTCGAGAACATCGCGCGCGTCTGGTCCTGCATCTGGTCTTGCATCTGCACGAACAGGTTTTTGCTCTGGTCGATGTAGTTGTTCATCATGTTTTGCAGCATGGGCGTTTGCACGTTCATGAACTGCGTCCAGGCTTCCGGTCCGAACTGGCTGCCGTACAGGCCCTTGGACTGTTCCGCCATGCGCGTCTGGATTTCCATGAAGGCCTGGATGTTCTTCTCAAGGTAAGAACCCATGATGCCCTGCATGGCATGTCCGTAGAAACGGATGATCTGCGACAGCATGTTCGACGAGAACATGGGCATGCCGCCACTTTCTTCTTCCAGGATGATCTGCAACAGGATGCTGCGCGTCAGGTCTTCACCGCTCTTGGCGTCGATCACCTGGAACTCTTCGTTGGCCAGGACCAGTTGCTTGACATCTGCCAGAGTGATGTAGGTGCTGGTCCGGGTGTCGTATAGGCGACGGTTGGGGTATTTTTTAATCAGGCGCAGGCTGGCGCCGGTTTGTGCTTGCGTCATGTGTGTCCCCGGATCGGGCGATCTCTAAGACTTCGAATAAGGTGGAGTGTAATGCTGGAAGGCCCTCTCCCCGAGACCTTCCAGCGCTTTGGGCCGCCGGGGCGGCCCGCTGACCGTCATCAGCCCATGTGCAGGCCGCCGTTGAGCGAGAAGTCCGCTCCGGTGGAAAAACCGGATTCGTCCGACGCCAACCACGACGTCATCGACGCGATTTCCTCGGGCGTGCCCAGGCGGCGCACCGGGATGGTGGCCACGATCTTTTCAAGCACTTCGGGGCGGATGGCGCGGACCATGTCCGTGCCGATGTAGCCGGGCGAAATCGTGTTGACGGTCACGCCCTTGCTGGCCACTTCCTGCGCCAACGCCATGGTGAAGCCGTGTATGCCCGCCTTCGCCGTGGAATAGTTGGTTTGGCCGAACTGGCCCTTCTGCCCGTTCACCGAGCTGATGTTGATGATGCGCCCCCACTGCCGTTCGACCATGCCCTCGATGACCTGCTTGGTCACGTTGAACAGGCTGTTCAGGTTGGTGTCGATCACCGCGCGCCAGTCGTCGGCGCTCATTTTGCGGAACAGGCCATCGCGGGTGATGCCCGCGTTATTGACCAGCACGTCGACACCGCCCAGTTCGGCCGTAATCTTCTCGAAGGCCTTCACCGTGGATTCCCAGTCCGATACGTTGCCCACCGATGCGTGGAACGTGTAGCCCTGCGCAGCTTGCTCATCCAGCCATTGCTGGTAATTGCGGCTGGGGCCGCAACCTGCCACGACGCGAAAGCCATCCTTGGCCAAGCGCTGGCAAATAGAGGTGCCGATACCGCCCATCCCGCCTGTTACGTAAGCCAGTTTTCCGCTCATTGGACTTCCTCCTGTGTGCGACGGACGCCTCGTTGATTAACTTTCTTCTTGGTCCCGAGCAAACCGCGTATTGCGGCTTCAGGCTGCCCGGACCTTTACATACCTGCCAGGCGCCGGCTCGATCGGCTGGTGCTTGGCATTGCCTAATTTTGTACGCGCCTTGACCTGCTTGCCCGCGTGCTCCGCCAGCCAGGCCGTCCAGTCCGGCCACCAACTGCCGGCCTGTTCCGTGGCTTGCGCGAACCAGGTGTTGGGATCACCCGGCATGTCATGGCCCTTCTGGCCCAGCTTGTCGGCCACCCAGTAGCTGCGGCGTTTCTTGGCGGGCGGATTCACCACGCCCGCGATGTGGCCCGACGCCCCAAGCACGAAACGCTGGGGCCCGCGCAGCAATTGCGTGGAGGCATAGGCCGACACCCACGGCACGATGTGATCTTCACGCGAGCCGAAAATATAGGCCGGCATGGTCAGGCGGGTCAGGTCCAGCGGCATGCCGGCGGCTTGCGCGCGGCCCGGCACTTTCAGATTGTTCTCAAGATAGGTATTGCGGAAATACCAGGAAAAGAACGGGCCCGGCAGATTGGTGCTGTCGCCATTCCAGAACAGCAGATCAAACGGCGGCGGCTTCTGACCCTTCAGGTAGTTGCCGACCACGTAGTTCCAGACCAGCTCATTGGGCCGCAGGAACGAGAACGTGGTGGCCAGGTCGCGGCCAGGCATCAGCCCGCCGTTGCCAAGCTGATGATCGCGCAGCAGCGCATGGGCTTCGTCGACAAAGACGTTCAGGATGCCGGTGTCGTGGAAGTCCAGCAGCGAGGTCAGCAAGGTCAGCGAGGCCACCGGGTGTTCGCCACGCGCCTCGGCCAGCGCCAGTGCCGAGGCCAGCATCGTGCCGCCCACGCAAAAGCCCAGCGCGTTGACCTTGGGCTGCTTGGTGATGTCGCTGGCCACGCGCAGCGCTTGCAGCACGGCGTCGTCCAGGTAATCGGACCAAGTGGCGCGGTCTACGCCGTCGGCGTCGCCCGCCACCGGGTTGCGCCACGAAATCAAGAACACCGTTTGGCCCTGGTCAACCGCATAGCGCACGAAGGAATTCTCGGGCTGCAGATCCAGGATGTAGAACTTGTTGATGTTCGGCGGCACGATCACCAGCGGGCGCTCGTGCACCGTGGCCGTCGAGGGCGCGTACTGGATCAGTTGGAACAGCTTGTTCTCGAACACCACTTCGCCGGGCGTCACCGCCACGTTGCGGCCGATTTCGAATTGCGATTCGTCGGTTTGGGTGATGCGGCCTTTCTTGACGTCGCCCAGCAGATTGGCCAGCCCTTCGTTCAGGGCGCGGCCGGCGCTTTCCACGATAGATTGCTGGGCGTCCGGATTCAAGGCCAGGAAGTTCGACGGCGACAGCGCATCCACCCACTGCATGATGGAAAACCGAAGCCGGTTGCGCATGGGCTCGCTGACCTGCGCCGCGTCAACCATGCGCTGCATGGCACGCGCCGACAGCAGGTAGGTGTGCGCCAGCAGCAGATGCGAGTTGTTGGCGGCCCAGGCATCGCCGGCGAAGCGGCGGTCGGCCGGGGGCACGAGCGCGCCGCGCCGGGCGTCGTCACAAAGGCGCTGCCATTCGCGAGAGAATTCGGCCTGAATGTCGGCCAGGATTTCCGGTGCCACGCTCACCGGAATGGGACCTGCGGAGAGATTGGCGTTCACTTCCACACCTTGTTATCGACACTGCTCAATTGATGTTGCATTCCGGGTCCATCACTGTCAATGCGGGTATACAAGGAGTTTCGCGGCAGGGGTTCAAGCCTTCCGCGACAGCCTTGCGCCAGATCAAACCGGGTCGAGCCAGGCCAGCAACGCCATGCGTCCGGTTTCGGTGTCGCGACGGTAAGAAAAGAAGCGCTGCGCTTGCGATACCGTACACATGCCGCTCAAGGCCACCTCTTGTACCCCGGCGCGGCGCAGGCGGAAATCCGCCAAACCGGCGAGGTCGGCCAGCCACTTGCCGGGCAAGCCCGGCCGGGGCGTGAAGTAGCGCGCGGTGGCGGGATCATCCGCCGTGAAGGCGTCCAGCACGTCCTGCCCCACTTCGAAGGCCTGCGGGCCGATGCCGGGGCCGACCCAGGCGCGCCAGCCGGTGGCCGTTGGCACCTTGGCGCGCATGGCGGCCAGCGTATGTTCCAGGACGCCGCCCGCCAGGCCCCGCCAGCCGGCGTGCGCCGCGCCCAGCACCTTGCCATCAGCATCAGCGATCACAACGGGCAGGCAATCGGCCACCATGACGGCCAGCACCCGACCCGGCTGCGAGGTAACGCTGGCGTCCAGCGCGGGCTCGTCGGGCAGCTCGGGGGAATCGGCATCCACGACCTCGCTGCCGTGCACCTGGCGCAGCCATAACGGGTTACCCGGCACGGCGGCGCGTACCCGGCGCCGGTTCTCGGCCACGGCGGCGGGGTCGTCGCCCGCGCGCAGCCCCAAGTTCAGGGTGTCGTGCGGCGCCACCCCCACGCCACCGGCCCGGGTGGTGCAGAAGTACGTCACGCCGGGCCACGGGGGGCCGGTGACAACGGGCAGGCTGGCTATCACGCGGTCCATGCAATCGTCTCCTGAACCTGTGTCATGTCGGCGGGCACGTCGGCGGCGAATTGCACCTCGCCGTTGCCGCCGGGGTCGTCGAAATGCAGGGCGCGGGCGTGCAGCATCTGGCGCGTTGCCCCGGCAATGTTCTTGCCGCCGTAGATGGTGTCGGCCAGCAGCGGGTGCCCCAGGCTGGCCATGTGGACGCGGATCTGGTGCGTGCGGCCGGTCTCCAGGCGGCACACCACTTCCGTGACGCGGCCGCCCGGGTCCACCTGGCCGCGACGGGCCGGGGCGTAATTGGTAATGGCGGGTTTGGGCGCGACCGGGCGTTCGACGCTCATGCGTATGGGCACGCGGGCGTCGCGGCCGATGGCACGGTCGATCTTGCCGGCCGCCGCCACCCAGCCATGCGCCAGGGCTACGTATTCGCGGCCCATGCTGCGCGCTTGCAACTGGCGCACCAGATGCGTCTGGGCCTTTTCATTGCGGGCCACCACCATGAGGCCGGAGGTGTCCTTGTCCAGCCTGTGAACGATGCCCGCCCGCGCTACCGCCGCCAATTCCGGGTAGCGATACAGCAGGCCGTTGAGCAGCGTGCCGCTCCAGTTGCCGGCGCCGGGGTGCGTGACCAGGCCCGCGGGCTTGTTGACCACGATCCAGTCGGGGCTTTCGTCCACAACGATGAATTCAACGGGTTCGGGAGTGAAGGCGCGCGCATCGGGAGCGGGCTGGGCCCAGACCAGGAGCTCGTCGCCCGGGCCCACTGTCTGGCGGATCTTGCCGGGCGCGCCGTTGACGTGCACATTGCCGGATTCGATCCAGCCTTGCAGGCGGCTGCGGGAATGGTCGGGCAACAAGCCGGCCAGCACCTTGTCCAGCCGGTCGGCGCGGGTACTGGAAGGCACCGTTACAAGTTGCGGTTCGCCGCGAGTTTCGGCGGGATTTTCATCAGGAAGGCCCGGGAATTCGTCGTCGGAAACGAGATCTGTGCCGGCGGCTGTATCAGACATGGAGACAAATCATATAATCAGCCTGCCATGCTAACACCAAGGATACGATTCTCGTGATTCACCACCCCGCAGCTCCCTTGAACCCCGCATCCCGAAGCGGGCCGGTTTTGCGCGTGGTTATCGCGCTATTTGCCGTATTGGTCATCGCCGGTTGCGGCTCGACCAGCACCAAATATGACAAGACCACCAACTGGAGCGCCGAACAGCTCTACGCCGACGCCAAGGCCGAAATGTCCTCCGGAGGCTGGAAGGAAGCACGCGAACGCCTGACCGCCATCGAAAGCCGCTACCCCTTCGGCGTATACGCCCAGCAAGCCCTGCTTGAACTGGCCTACGTCAACTGGAAAGACGGCGAAAACGAACAGGCCCTGGCCGCCATCGACCGCTTCCAGCAGCTCTACCCCAACCATCCCGGCACCGACTACGCGCTCTACCTGAAAGGCCTGATCAACTTCACGCCGGCCAGCGCGTTCATGACCAACATCACGGGCCAGGATCCCGCCGAACGTGATCCCAAGGGTCTGCGCGCGTCCTACGACGCCTTTAACGAGCTGATCAAGCGCTACCCGGAAAGCAAGTATTCGGTCGACGCCGAAAAGCGCATCGCCTGGCTGGTCAACACCATCGCCATGAACGAAGTGCACGTCGCCCGCTACTACTACGAGCGCGGCGCCTACGTGGCCGCCGCCAACCGCGCGCAAACCGTCATCACCGACTTCGAGGGCGCCCCCGCCACCGAAGAGGCGCTCTATCTGATGGTCTCGTCCTACGACAAGCTGGGCATGACCGACCTGAAGAACGACGCCGAGCGTGTCTATAACAAGAACTTCCCCGATAGCACCTTCAAGACCCAGGGCCTGCAGGCCGACCGCAGTTGGTGGAACCCGTTTGACTGATTGATCGCCGATCGGTCAGCTTCAACGCATGGGAAACGAAAAGCCCCTTGGAGAACCTCCAAGGGGCTTTTTTCTTGTGCGTTGGGCGTGTGGGCGTCGCTGCGCTAAACGTCCGCGCCGCCCTGCTTGCGCTGGTAGAAGGCCAACACCTCGTCCAGTTCGCGCGTGCGGGCAAACGGCGGCAGGCCGCGCCACAGGCGCTTGCCGTAAGGCTTTTCGACCAGGCGGGCGTCGCCCACCATCAGCACGCCCCAGTCTGATTCCGTGCGGATCAGGCGGCCCGCGCCCTGCTTGAGCGAAATGGCGGCTTCCGGCAGTTGGTATTCCGAGAACGGGTTGCCGCCTTGGGCGCGGCACGCACGCAGGCGCGCTTCGATAACCGGGTCGTCAGGCGGCGCGAACGGCAGCTTGTCGATGGCCACCAAGGTGAGCACGTCACCCGGCAAGTCGATGCCTTCCCAAAAACTGGCGCTGCCCACCAGCACCGGGTGCTTCAGCTTGCAGAAGCGGTCCAGCAGATCGCGGCGCGTGCCCTCGCCTTGTTTCAAAAGCGGCCAGTCATGGCCGGCGTCATCAAAGGCATCGGCCAGCAAGGTGGCCACTTTTTCCACGGCGCGCAGTGTCGTGCACAGCACCAGCGTGCCGCCGGGGCTGGCTTCCAGCAGCGGCATCAGCGTGTCGACGAAGCGGTCCAGGAACTGCGGCGATTGTGGCTCGGGCATGCCGCGCGGCACGAACAGCAGCGCCTGCTCGGGATAGTTGAAGGGCGATTCCCACTTGCCGGTGCGTGCGCGCTCCAGGCCCAACTGGCTGGTGAAGTGCGTGAACTCGCCGTTCACCGACAGCGTGGCCGAGGTCATGATCCAGGCCTGGCCGGGCTTGCGGTACTTGGAGAACGCCTGCGCCACGGACAGCGGCGCCGAATGCAGGCGCACATGGTGCTGGCCGTGTTCGACCCAGCGCACGGCTGGCCCCGTCCATTGCTCGGCGGCCGCGGCCACACCTTCCAGAATGGCGGCGGGCGTGGACGGCCCGTCGCCCAGCGCGGGGGCGGACGTGGCTTCAGAGGAGGGTTCAGATGCGGGTTCAGAGGCGGAAAAAGGCGCGGGCTCTGGCGCCTGGTCATCGCGGCCCCAGCCTTCGTCCTCGAAGCCGGTTCCTGCGCGCCCGGGTGTGGCCCAGCGCTTGAGCCGCACCGAGATCTCGGCGCCGCCGCGCGCGGCCGCCATCAGGTCGGGGTGCTTTTCAGCCACCGCGCCCAGCGCTTTGGTGGCGCTGTCCACGGCCTCGCGCAAGGTGGCCAAGGCCTCGTCGAATTCTTCGGGGTTCGGGATGGCTTCGAACGTGGCCTTGCGGCCGGGCATGCGGTCCAGCGGCGCACAGGCCAGGCGCAATTCGCGCGCGGCGGTTTCAAGATGGCGGCTGACGTCGCTCCATTTGGCGGCCTCGCGCGCATACGCCAGGCCGGCCACTTCGAGCGCGCGGCCGAAGTCCATGAGTTGATGCGTGGACACGCTGTTGCCCAGGAAGCGGGTGGCGGTGTCGGGCAGTTGATGGGCTTCGTCGAAGATGACGGTATCGGCTTCGGGAAGCAGATCGGTCACGCCCTCTTCGCGCAACACCAGATCAGCCATGAAGAGCGCGTGGTTGACCACCACGACGTCGGCTTCTTGCGCCTGGCGGCGCGCCTTGACGACAAAGCAGTCGCGAATGCGCGGGCATTCCTGGCCCAGGCAGTTTTCGCGCGTGGACGTCACGCGCTGCCAGATATCGGCGTCTTCAGGCACCTGGGCAAGATCGCTGCGGTCACCCGTTTTGGTAATGCCCGCGAACACCTGGATCTGGCGCAGTTGCTGGATTTCGGTGCGCGACTTCAGCGCGCGTTCGTCGCCCTGCAAGCGCTCAAGGTGATAGTGGCAAACGTAGTTGCCACGGCCCTTGAGCAAGGCGGCGGTGACGGGCGCGGCCAGCGCGGCGCGCACGCGCGGCAGATCGCGCGCGAACAACTGGTCTTGCAGCGTGCGCGTGCCGGTGGAAATCAGGACCTTGCCGCCCTGGATGAACGCGGGCACCAGATAGGCCCAGGTCTTGCCAATGCCGGTGCCCGCTTCGGCCACGAGCGTGGCGCGGTCCTGGATGGCGTCGCCGATGGCTTGCGACAGTTCCACCTGCGACGGGCGTGGCTTGTAGCCGGGCATGGCCGTGGCCAAGGGCCCGTCTTCATCAAAAAATTCGGAAATATCCAGGTCCAGCATTACGGCAGCCTAGTGTCGGTCGGAGTCTATGGTGAACCGGTACCGGTTACGGTTCGGGCGCCAGACACTGATGTGGGAAAGGACCAAATGATACCCTTTGCCAGGCCCGCTTTCCGTGCGGACCAGGGACGGATCCATCCACCCTGGCACGTTCTGTAACAGCGGCTTATGGCACAATCCGCCCCTCGTTTTTCCTTTTTGTCGTCGTATAGAGATGTCTGAAACTTCCGCTATCACGAACGTCGCCGCCGGCGTCGACAACGCCCGCATCGTCGCGCAGCTTGCCACCGAACTCGGCGCGCGCGTCTCCCAAATCGCTGCCGCGGTGGACCTGCTGGATGACGGCGCCACCGTGCCCTTTATTTCGCGCTATCGCAAGGAAGCCACCGGCGGCCTGGACGATACCGTGCTGCGCAACCTTGAGGTGCGCCTGGGCTATCTGCGCGAGCTCGAAGAGCGCCGTGGCTCCATTCTTGAATCCATCTCGCAGCAGGGCAAGCTGACGCCCGAGCTGCAGCAGGAAATTGCCACCGCCGATACCAAGCAGCGCCTGGAAGACTTGTACGCGCCGTACAAGCCCAAGCGCCGCACGCGCGCCCAGATCGCACGCGAGGCAGGTCTTGAACCCCTGGCCGACGCCATCCTGGCCGACACGGCCTGCGACCCCGCCGCACTGGCCGCGCAGTACCTGAACCCCGAAGCGTCCATCAACGACGCCAAGGCGGCGCTGGACGGCGCTCGCGACATCCTGGCCGAGCGCTACGCGGAAAACGCGGACCTGCTGGCCGACATGCGCGAGCACCTGTGGTCCACCGGCCTGATCTATTCCAAGATGATCGACGGCAAGGAAACCGAAGGCGCCAACTTCCGCGACTGGTTCGACTTCAACGAGCCCTTGCGCACCCTGCCCTCGCATCGCATCCTGGCGCTGCTGCGCGGCCGTCAGCAAGGCGTGCTGGAACTGCGCCTGGGGCTGGAAGCCGAGCTTGAAGCGCAAGTGCCGCACCCCTGCGTGGCGCGCATCGCCAATTTCCTGAAACTGGGTAATGGCCTGTTCGCGCTGGACGCCACGCCGCGCGCGCGCTGGCTGGGTGAAGTCTGCCGCTGGACCTGGCGCGTGAAGCTGCTGACGGCATTCGAAAGCGAATTGATCGGCCGCCTGCGTGAAAGCGGTGAGGCCGAAGCCATCCGCGTGTTCGCCGCCAACCTGAAAGACCTGCTGCTTGCGGCTCCCGCCGGCCCCAAGGCCATGTTGGGGCTGGACCCCGGCATTCGCACGGGCTGCAAGATCGCCGTCATCGACCAGACCGGCAAGGTCGTCGACACCACCACTGTCTACCCGTTTGAGCCGCGCCGCGACCGCGAAGGCACGATCAACACGCTGGCCGCGCTGGTGGCACGCCACAAGGTCGACCTGATCGCCATCGGCAACGGCACCGCCTCGCGCGAAAGCGAAAAGCTGGTGGGCGACATGATGGAACGCTTCCCTGACCTGAAAGTCACCCGCGTGGTGGTCTCTGAAGCCGGTGCGTCCGTCTATTCCGCGTCGGAAACCGCCGCGCTGGAATTCCCCGACCTGGACGTGACGCTGCGCGGCGCCGTGTCCATCGCCCGCCGCTTGCAGGACCCGCTGGCGGAACTGGTCAAGATCGATCCCAAGGCAATCGGCGTGGGCCAGTACCAGCACGACGTCAACCAGCGCGAGCTGGCGCGTTCGCTGGATGCCGTGGTCGAAGATTGCGTGAACGCCGTGGGCGTGGACGTGAACACCGCGTCTGCCGCATTGCTGGCCCGCGTGTCCGGCTTGAATTCGCTTCTGGCCAAGAACATCGTGTCCTGGCGCGACGAGAACGGCGCCTTCCCCACGCGCGATGTACTGCGCAAGGTGCCGCGCTTTGGCGAAAAGGCCTTTGAACAGGCCGCGGGCTTTTTGCGCATTCCCAACGGCGACAACCCGCTGGACGCCTCGTCGGTGCACCCGGAAGCCTATCCCGTGGTCGAGCGCATCGTTGCGAAGATCAAGGCCGAGGTCAAACAGATCATCGGCCAGCGC
Organism: Achromobacter spanius; assembly: GCF_002812705.1. Taxonomy (NCBI): domain Bacteria; kingdom Pseudomonadati; phylum Pseudomonadota; class Betaproteobacteria; order Burkholderiales; family Alcaligenaceae; genus Achromobacter; species Achromobacter spanius. Next base: position 6,099,754 of record NZ_CP025030.1, read on the forward strand.
GACGCGCTGAAAGGCGTATCACCGTCCGACTTCACGGACGAGCGCTTTGGCTTGCCCACGGTGCGCGACATCTTCGCCGAACTGGAAAAGCCCGGCCGCGACCCGCGCCCCGAGTTCAAGACGGCCCAGTTCAAGGAAGGCGTTGAAACCTTGAACGACCTGTACCCGGGCATGGTGCTGGAAGGCGTGGTGACCAACGTGGCCAATTTCGGCGCGTTCGTCGACATTGGCGTGCACCAGGACGGCTTGGTCCACATTTCGGCGCTGGCCGAAAAATTCGTGAAGGACCCGCGCGACGTGGTGCGCGTTGGCCAGACGGTCAGCGTGAAGGTCCTGGAAGTGGATGCCGCGCGCAAGCGCGTCGCGCTGACCATGCGCCTGAACGACACCGCCGCCCCCGCGCGCCGCAGCGGCGACGCCCCCAAGGGCGGTGACCGCCCCCGCCGCCCGCAAGGCGATGGCGGCCGTGGCAACGCGGCCGGTGGCGCCAGCGGCATGAACAGCGCCATGGCGGACGCCTTCGCCAAGCTCAAGCGCTGATCCTTCAGCGCCTGTTGACCCCCAAAGCCAGGGCCACACGGCCCTGGCTTTTTCATTGCGCCCTGGCTTTTTACTTGCCCGCTTCGCCCCTAGGACTTTCCCCTAGATGGGCCTATTTTCTTGCGCTCGCTCAATCAACAATTCTAAAAATAAGGGAAAATATCGAATTGTGTCCGAATAATAAAAGCTGGTGGCATTGGGGAACACAGCAGACACAAACATCCATGATCAGGCGAACCGCGGCGCGAACCGTCTATCAGGCAAGAAGCAAAAGAAAAAGCGCCCTATCCCGTAGCGTCCCCGGAGAGCCATTCGTCATGCGCACTACCATTACGCTTGCCGCCAATGAAGCGGCAACCATTACCGAAAAAGAAGCCGGCCATAGCGGCACCTACGCCGAAGTCACGCTGGGCCAATACGCGCATCTGATCATTGACGGCGCCGAAGTCGCCTTCAAGCACATCACGCTGGAACGCCTGGGCACCCGGGTGATTGAATTGCGCAACGGCGCCCAGCTACAAGTGGGCGCGCTGGGCTTTGCCAGCATGGGCGCCAGTATCGTGTACCGCATCGGCGTGGGCTGCGCGCTGACCTTCGACGCCAGCCAATGGGACCCCGAAGTGGTCGCCAACACGACCTTTGATTTCGCTAGCCAAGGCAGCGGCACGCTGAAGTATTTCCCCTTCATCAACCCGGAATGGCTGGACTGCCCCAACGTCGTCGGCTATTCGGAAGGCGACCTGCTTGAGATCGCTGGGCAAGGCAACGCGCAGCGTTTCCAGGTGCGCGACGGCCGCATCGTGGCGGGCGCGCGGCCGGCTTGAGCCTATACGGAAAGCGGCTGCGGCGCGGGTAGCAGCGGGCGTAGCAGCGTGGATGGCAACGCAATGCGCCGCCATCCGGCAAGCCACCTATTCTTGCGCCAACGACGCCAGCGCTTCGCGCACGCGCGCCAGGCGCGCATCGGCATCACCCTGCGCACCCGCGGGCGCTTCGGCAACCGCCACGCCGTCGATGACAGCCGTGTAACCGTCACCGGCGGCCTGCAGCACCTGATCGGCCGATTCCGATTGCAGGCGGCGCATCAAGGCGCCCGCTTGCTTGGGGTCGGCAAAGCGCTGCGACAACAGCAGTTCTTCACCGTCGGCACCCAACAGGCGGAAACGGAAACCACCCGTGTCGTCACGGAAGCTGACGAAACGCGCGCCCTTCTCTTTGTCCTTCTTGCCTTGCGGCTTGCCGGATACGGCGCCGGCATTCAGATTGCGCAAGCCGACCGCCACGCGCAGTTCCTGCATCAGCGGCAGCGCCTGCTTGCGCGCCTTGTCGGCGCCCGCTTGCAGGATGTCTTCGATGCGGCCCGGGTTGGCGATCAGCTCCACATACTTTTCGCGCATCGGCGCCAAGCGATTTTCCAGGTGCTCGTAAAGCGCCTGCTTGGCGTCACCCCAGCCCATGCCGTCTTCCAACTGCTTGCGAAACACCGCCGATTCCGCCTGCGTGGCGAACGCGCGGTACAGCGTGTACAGGTGCGAGTTTTCGGCATCCTTGGCTTCGCCGGGCGCGCGTGAATCGGTCACGATACGCATCACCGACGCGCGCAGCGCCTTGGCGCCGCCTTCAAACAACGGGATGGTGTTGTTGTAGCTCTTGGACATCTTGCGGCCATCCAGGCCCGGCAAGGTTGCAACGTCTTCCTCGATAGCCACTTCAGGCAGCGTGAAATAGTCGCGTCCGTACAGATGGTTGAAGCGTTGGGCGATGTCGCGGGCCATCTCCAAGTGCTGGATCTGGTCGCGGCCGACCGGCACGCGGTTCGCGTTGAACATCAGGATGTCCGCCGCCATCAGCACGGGATACGAGAACAAGCCCATCGTGACGCCGTCGTCCGGGTCCACGCCCTTGGCCACGTTCTGGTCCACCGACGCCTTGTAGGCGTGCGCGCGGTTCATCATGCCCTTGGCGGTAACGCAGGTCAGCAACCAGCACAGTTCGGGAATTTCCGGGATGTCGGATTGGCGGTAGAACGTTACCCGTTCGTGATCCAGGCCGACTGCCAGCCAGGTCGCGGCGATTTCAAGGCGGGAACGCGCCACGCGGGCCGGGTCGTCGCACTTGATCAACGCGTGGTAATCGGCCAGGAAGAAAAATGCGTCCACACCCGGCTGCGTGCTGGCCTCTACCGCGGGCCGGATGGCTCCGGCGTAGTTGCCAAGGTGGGGGGTGCCAGTGGTGGTAATGCCGGTAAGGACGCGGGTATTCATGGGGCGAAGAGGCGTGTGCGAGGGGAAACGAGCAGTGTAACTTGCCGCAGCCACGGTGGCTTAGCGGTTCAGCGCCGCACTTGCCGGGCCATGCCGTGAACACCCGGCATGGCCCCGCATGACTGGGCATGACTGCGCATGACGGCGCAAGCCCTCAAAGATTGCCTTGCTTACCAAACCGCCAGCAGCGGAGCCGCCAGCGCGCAAACCCCGCCCGCGGTCAACGCCGCACGCGGTCGGAAGGTCAGGAACCAGATCAGCAACAGGCCGGCGATGCTGAGAATGCCGATCCATTCCACCGTGCCGTAGCTCCACCCCCACACCGTGGCGGATGCATAGAGCGACAGGGCCAACGCGATCCAGCCGAACACGCGCAATGGCACGCGGTGGCGGCGCGGCATGGCGCGATCGAACAGGTCTTCGTAGTGACGATCCATGCCCAGGCACAAGGCGGAAAAGCCCGCGTAGGCCAGGCAAAAAGCGGCAAGCGTCATGGCGTATCACCTCGCGGTTCGTAAACGGCGGCGTTGGGGGCAGCCTGGGCCGGGGACGCCGCGGCGGCAGTCTTGGCTGAAGCCTTGGTTGGCGCCTTGGCAGGTGCCTTGGCTGGCAAGCGACGGGCCCGCGCCGCCTTGCGCGACATCCAGGCAAACAGCACGGCGCTGGCCAGGCAGGTCAGGTCGAAACCAGCCATGACCCAATCCCCTTCGGGCAGCGACACCCCCAGGTGGCGCGACGTGGTCAATGCGTTGACCACCGGCACCAAGGCCAGCGCTGCGGAGGCGATGGCCAGCAGGTCTTGCCACTTGCGATGCTGGAACAGAAAGGCGTAGACCAGCGACAAGGCCCAGGCCGAGAAGAACGCGCGTGACTCCCAGAACTGGCGCCCCGGCAGATCCACGGGCAGCAGCCGGTTGGCCAGGAAAAATGCGGCCACGCCAAACACTACGCCCGCGATGGTGCCGGCGTTCAGGGCATCAACCAGCCGCAGCGAAAACGCTTCGCGGGTATCTTGCGGACGCGCCTTCTGGCGCCGCTTGGCAATCCACAACACCAGCCCCGTGCCCACCATGCCGGTGCCCGCCAGGCTGACCAGGAAATAGAACCAGCGCAGTAGCGGTTCGGCGAAAAGGCCCAGGTGCAGGCCGGTGATGGTGCCGGCGGTGCTTGCCGTAGCCCCGAGCGTGTCCTGCCCCTCCAGCAGCTTGCCCGTGACGCCATCAAACCGCTTCCAGGGGGCCAGCACGCCATACGACACCGCATCAGAGGAGGCACGGGTCAGGGTCACGGTGGCGCCGGCATCGCCCGGGTTGTTGACCGTGATGCGGCCCACGCGCCCGTGCCACTGCTGCTGCGCCTGCTCGACCAGCGGGGCGATCTGTATCAGGGGCGCGGGCTGGTTCAGCGGCGGCGTCACCTTGAATGACTTGAAGACATCATCCGTGTACTGGCGCGGGTTTTCATAGACGGCCTTGATGCCTGCCGGCATCAGCATCACCATGAACAGCACCAGGCCGCTGAAGGTGATCATCAGGTGGAACGGCAGGCCCAGGACCGACAGCACATTGTGGCCGTCCATCCAGGCGCGTTGCCCGCCCTTCTTGGGGCGAAAGGTGAAGAAATCCGTGAATATTTTTTTGTGCGTGATGATGCCGCTGATGATCGCCACCAGCATGAACATGCCCGCAATGCTGGCCAGCCAACGCCCCCACGGGAACGCGGTCTCCAGTTCGAAATGGAAGCGGTAGAAGAAGTCGCCGCCGCGCGTTTCGCGGCCGGTGACGGCCTGGCCGTTGGCCGGGTCCAGCTTCACGCGCACGAATCCGCGTTCGCCCGGTTTGGGCTTGGGCACTTGATACAGCAGCAGGATCAACGGCTCGCGGTTCGACGGCGGCGTGATGAACCAGCGCTTGGCGTCCGGCGCATGCTCGGCCAGATAGCGCTGCGCCACTTCAACCGACTGCACGGCGGGCGCCGCCTTTACCTGGATCTCGGGCTGCATCCAGTGTGTGATCTCGGGCCGGAAAAACGCCAGCGACCCGGTCAGGAACATCGCGAACAACACCCAGCCAAAAATCAGCCCGGCCCAGGTATGCAGCCAGGACATCGATTGGCGCAGGCCTTCTTCACCCTGCGCTTTGACCTTCCCTGCCTTCATGCCGCCCCCATCGCGCGGCCGGCCAGGAACAAGCCGCCCAGCAGCAAGGTCGGCACCAGGACGCCGGCCCAGGCGCGCCAGGCGTTGCGCGTGGCGAACACCCAGATCACGCCGCAGGCGTAGACCACGAAGGACAGCATCTGGGCCGTGGTGACGGCGTCTGCCCGCCCCATGGGCAGCCAGACCGCCAGGCAGGCCGCAGCCGCCGAGGCCAGGGCATAGCCGCCCAGAATGGCGGCAAGCGCCCTGGAAAATACGGCCATGCGATAGCGCATCATGCCTGCGCCGGCTGCGGGAGCTTTCACTTGTTCACATTGAAGGTCGTGGTGGAAACGTAGCGGATCTTGGCGTAGGACTTGCCATCCGCCTCACCCGCCTTCTCTTGGACATGGGCGGCTTCCAGCACGTACTGGCCCGGCCACGGCGTCGTGATCTCGATGCGGCCGTTCTCATCGGTCCAGAAGCGCTTTTCCCATTTCGGGGGACCGAAGACGGTCACTTCCGTCTTGGCCAGCGGTTTGCCTTCAAAGTTCAGGACAAAGGTGTTGGCGCCGGCGGCGGTGGGCACCAGTTCCAGGTCCAGCTTGGCCTGCGTGTCGGTGCGGCCGACCTTGGCGCCGTACTTGACCAGCGTTTCCTTGAACTGCATCGGCTGAGCCAGGCGCACATCGCCCTTTCCGGTGGCTGCGAATTCAACGAAATCCGCGCCCTTGCCCGAGGCCTTCAACACGGTGCCATCGGCGGCCGTCACCACCGGCGCCACCAGGATCTTGCCCAGCAAGCCATCCTGCTTCTCGCGCACGTCGTCGGCCCATTCGCCGAAGTACGCCTTGGCCGGGCCCTCGGCCCCGCGTTCCAGCCAAACAAAGTGCGCCTGCGCAGCGCCCGCGCTGCCCATCAGGGCAATGGCGGCCAAAGTCCTAGCAAAAGTCATTCTGTTTCCTCTGGTTTTTAGTCTGATAAAGACAACAGGCAAGCCCCGCGGCCAATGCCTGTTTTTCATCGGCCTGAATTATAACCATTCTCACTACCACATCCATTTAAATTTGGGCCGGAACGTCAGGCGCTCGTTAACCCTCATTCCTTTAATCTGCAAATTAAATATATTAACGATATATCTGAAGCCACCCACCGCACGTGAACCTGGAGTTCCTCATGACGCACCCTCGCTGGACAGGCATCTTTCCCGCCATCACCACGAAATTCCACGCCGACGAACGGATTGACGCCGAAGGCACCGCCAAGCACATTGATTTCCAGATCCGCAACGGCATCCATGGCGTCGTTACCTGCGGCTCCCTGGGCGAAGCCAGCACGTTGACGCTGGAAGAAAAGCTCCAGGTCGCCAAGATCGCGCTGGAAGCGTCGGGCGGCCGTGTGCCGGTGCTGGCCAACGTATCCGAGACCAGCACGCGCGAAGCGCTGCGGTACATCGAAGGCGCCAACAAATTGGGTGTGGCGGGCTTCATGGTCATGCCGTCGCTGATCTACGTGGCGGACGCCCGCGAGGCCATGCTGAACGTGCGCACCATGGCCGAGGCCGCGCAGCAACCCATCATGGTCTACAACAACCCGCTGGCCTATCGCGTGGACCTCACCCCCGCCCACATGGCCGAGCTGGCCGACTGCAAGTGGCTCGCCGCCGTCAAGGACAGTTCGGGCGACACCCGCCGCGTGACCGATCTGCGCAACGCCGTGGGCGATCGCTACCAGATCTTCCTGGGTGTGGACGACCTGGCCTATGAAGGCCTGGCGCTGGGTTGCGATGGCCTGCTTGCCGGCGTGGGCTGCGCGTTTCCTCGTGAAACCGTCGCCCTGTACGACCTGATGAAGGCGGGCAAATTCGCCGAAGCGCTGGCGCTCTATCAATGGATGACGCCGCTGCTGCACCTGGACGTATCCACCAAGCTGGTCCAGAACCTGAAGCTGATCGACGCCTTGGTCGGCGTGGGCACCGAGCACGTGCGCCGCCCGCGCCTGCCGGTAATCGGCGAAGAACGCGCCCTGATCGAGCGCGTGGTGGCGCACGCCCTGGCGACCCGCCCCGCGCAGTACCAGTCGGTGCCCTGATCGCGGTACCCACCCCGGCGATGACGCGCATCGATAACCCCCAGAAATTGCCTGCAATGTCATGGAGTTATCGCTGACTCGTCCGGGGAAAAAAATGCGTGGCATTGCGGTCTCTACGACACGACGCCACGCGTTTAATTGCCTAGACTAGCCCGTTCGATTCTCGTTCGTCCGCCGGCAAACCACACGTTGTCAGGCCGTTTGCCCGCTGCACGTCTACAACTTCTGCACAAGGCGCGTCAATGAATCAGATCCGTGTCATCGACTCCCATACAGGCGGTGAACCCACCCGGCTTGTCGTCTCCGGCTTTCCCGATCTGGGCACGGGCGACATGGCCGAACGGCAACGTCGCCTGGCCGACAAACACGACGCATGGCGCGCGGCTACCGTCCTGGAACCTCGCGGCAGCGACGTCATGGTGGGCGCCTTGCTTTGCCCGCCGCAGAACCCGGCCAATGCCGCCGGCGTGATCTTCTTCAACAATGCCGGGTACCTGGGCATGTGCGGCCACGGCACCATCGGCCTGGTCGCCACCTTGGCCTACCTGCGCCGTATCCAGCCCGGCGTGCACGGCATCGAAACCCCGGTAGGCACCATCCGCGCCACCCTGCACGAAGACCAATCGGTCAGCGTGCGCAACGTGCCCGCCTACCGGCTGCGCGAAGCCGTAGGCGTTGACGTGCCCGGATACGGCCAGGTGCTTGGCGACGTGGCGTGGGGCGGCAACTGGTTCTTCCTTGTCAGCCGGCACACGCAACGCGTCGCGCCCGACAACCTTGACGCCTTGACCCAGTACGCCTGGGCCATCCGCCAGGCATTGCAAGCGGCGGGCATCACGGGCCGCGACGGCGCGCACATCGATCACATCGAGCTGTTCGCGCCCGATCCCAACGCCGACAGCCGCAATTTCGTGCTGTGCCCCGGCAAGGCCTATGACCGTTCGCCTTGCGGCACGGGCACCAGCGCCAAGCTCGCCTGTCTTGCGGCGGACGGCAAGCTGGCGCCGGGGCAGGTCTGGCGGCAGGCCAGCGTCATCGGCAGCACCTTCCAGGCCAGCTATGAAATGGACGGCGCGCAAATCATCCCCACCATCCGCGGGCGCGCACACGTCTGCGCCGAGTCCACCTTGCTGATCCAGCCCGACGACCCCTTCGGCTGGGGCATCCGGCTCTAAGCGCTGACCGCCAACGGAAGCCTACGCATGCCACACCCTTCGAGAGACGTCCTGATCGTCGGCGCGGGCATTATCGGCGCCGCCTGCGCGCACCATCTGGCGGGCGCGGGCCTGTCGGTGCATGTCGTGGACGCACGCCTGAAAGGCGCCACGCAAGCCGGCATGGGGCATCTGGTCGTCATGGATGGGTGCCCCGCCGAACTGGCACTGAGCAGCTTGTCGATGAACACGTGGCGACAGTGGGGTCCGCGCATGAACGCGGCGGACCCGGCCTGCGCCTATACCGAATGCGGCACCCTGTGGGTCGCCGCCAATGGCAAAGACATGGCAGAAGCCGAACGCAAGCAGGCACGGCTGCGCCAGCACGGGGTCGCCGCCACGCTGCTTGACGCCCAGCAACTGGCCGATGCCGAACCCTTCTTGCGCCCCGGCCTGGCCGGCGCCCTGCACGTCCCCGGCGACGGCCTGGTGTATGCCCCCAACGCGGCCCGTTGGCTACTGGCGCATGCGCCACCGGGCGTGTCATTCGAGGCCGCGCACGTCGGCAAGATCGACGGCCAAGGCGTCGTGCTGGCCGATGGCTCGCGCCGCAATGCCGGAGCCGTCGTGCTGGCGGCGGGCATGTCGGCCACCCGCCTTTGCGACGACCTGCCGCTCACCCCCAAGAAAGGCCATCTGGCCATCACGGACCGCTACCCGACGGGCATCCGCCATCAACTGGTCGAGCTTGGCTACATGGCCAGCACCCAACAGCGCGACGGCGCCGCCGTCGCATTCAATGTGCAGCCCCGGCCCACCGGGCAACTGCTGATCGGCTCGTCCCGCCAAATCGGGCAAGCCGATTCCGACATTGATCCCGTGTTGCTGTCTCGCATGCTCAAGCGGGCCATCGACTTCCTGCCGGGCCTGTCGGGCATGAACCTCATCCGCACCTGGACCGGCATCCGCGCCGCCACGCCCGACGGTTTGCCCTTGATCGGTCCGCACCCTGCCCGCCCCGGGCTTTGGCTGGCGTTGGGACATGAGGGGCTTGGCGTCACCACCGCGCCTGCCACCGCCGCCTTGCTGACCGCCCTGATAACGAACGCAACGCCGCCGCTGGCGGCCGCGCCCTTTGCTCCGTCCCGCTCATTTGCCGAGGTAGCGCCATGACGTTTCCGCGAAACTCCGCGCGCCTGCGCATCCAGGTCGACGGTCAGCCGATGCGCGTGGCAACCGGCAGCAGCGTCGCCGCCGCTCTGGCCAGCAGGTCGCCCGGCAACTCGCGCATATCCGTATCCGGAGAAAGGCGCGCGGCATTCTGCGGCATGGGCGTCTGCCATGAATGCCGGGTCCTTGTCGACGGCCACCTGCGCCTGGCTTGCCAGACGCCTTGCCGGGAAGGCATGCGGGTGGATACGGTATTGGAACACGCCGCCCCCGTCTGCAACGCCCCAGCGCAAGACGTTGAACATCCGGCCTGCGACCTGCTCATCATCGGCGCCGGACCCGCGGGCATGTCCGCCGCGCTGGCGGCCGCGCCCAGTGGACGCGCCATCGTGCTGGTCGACGACAACGCCGCGCCGGGTGGCCAGATCTGGCGCGATGGTCCGGGTGCCTCACTGCCCGTCCCGGCCCGCCGCCTGCGTGAACAACTGGCGCAATATTCGAATATCACGCTGCTCTGCGACACCCGCGTGGTAGGCATGGCCGGGGTGCCAAGCCAGCCGGCACTGATGCTTGAAAACGCGCGCCACGGCTGGGCCCAGCGCTATGGCACGCTGATCCTGTGCACCGGTGCTCGCGAACTCCTGCTGCCCTTTCCCGGCTGGACGCTGCCCGGCGTGACCGGCGCCGGTGGGCTGCAAGCCTTGGTGAAGGCCGGCGTGCCGCTGCGCGGCAAACGTATCGTCATTGCCGGCACGGGACCACTATTGCTTGCCGCCGCGCGCGCCGCGCATCAAGCGGGCGCACGCGTCGTGCGCATCGCCGAGCAGGCCGATTGGCGCGCGCTGCTGCGCTTTGCCTATCGCTTGCACCGTTGGCCCGCCAAGGCCGCGCAAGCCGCCGCACTGTTCAGCCCGCAATACCGTACCGCCAGCCACGTCCTGGAAGCCACCGGCGACGGACGCGTGCAACACGTGCGGCTGCACCGCGCCGATGGCGAAGAAGAGATCGCCTGCCATCGGCTGGCCTGCGGCTTTGGGTTGGTGCCCAATATCAAGCTGGGTCAGATGCTGGGCTGCGCGCTGGACGCGCACGGCGGCCTGCAAGTGGACGACATGCAGCAAACCACCGTGCCCGGCATCTTTGCCGCAGGCGAATGCACGGGCATCGGCGGCAACGAACGCGCGCGGGTACAGGGCACGCGAGCCGGGCATGCGGCGGCGGGCGAACTGACCCAGGCCGCGCGCCTGTCCAAAGATCTTGCCCGTTGGCAGAGCTTCGCCGACGCGCTGCGTGAACCCTTCGCGCTGCGGGCGCCACTGTTGTCCCTGGCCCGCCCCGACACCTTGATCTGCCGTTGCGAAGACGTGCCGCAATCCGCGTTGGCCCCACACCGCAACTGGACCGACGCCAAGCTGCACACGCGTTGCGGCATGGGCGCCTGCCAGGGCCGCATCTGCGGCGCCGCCACCCAGGCGCTTTATGGCTGGCAGCCCTCGCCCCCCCGGCACCTGCTTGCGCCGGCCCGCATCGACACGCTGGCGGCCATCGCATCCACATCCGGCAAATCGTTCGACTAAGGAATCCTCATGATCAACACCCTGGACGCCCATATCGCGTTCGCGCAAGGCTTGGCACAAGAGGCGCGACAAATGTACGCACCCTATCTGCGCCACGTCGTGGGCGTGGACACGAACGGCGCAACGTCCCGCTTGCCACAGACCGATATCAAGCCGGACCGCAGCCTTGTCACCGCGCTGGACCACGCCATCGAAGCGCACCTGCGCGCGCGCATCGAAGAGGCCTATCCCCAGCACGGCATCTACGGAGAAGAAGGCGGTACGGTCCGGCTGGACGCCGAGCACGTCTGGGTACTCGACCCCATCGACGGCACCGCGCCCTTTCTTGCCGGCATCCCGGTCTTTGGAACCTTGATCGCACTTTTACAGCGCGGCACACCCGTGCTGGGCATCATGGATTTTCCCGTCACCGGTGATCGCTGGGTGGGCGCCGCCGGACGCCCGACGCTGCATCACGGCGCCCCCTGCCACACGCGCGCTTGCGATCAACTGGGCGACGCCATGCTCAGCACCAGCAACCCGGATTTCTACGCGCCCGACGAACTTCCGGCGTTCCAGGCGCTGCGGGAACGCACGCGCTGGCGCATCTATGGCGGTTGCTGCCTGGCGTATGGCCTGCTGGCCGCCGGCCGCACCGACATCGCCATCGACGCCCGGCTGGCGCTTTACGACTACGCGCCCTTCATCCCCATCATCCAGGGTGCGGGCGGCGTCATTACGGACTGGAACGGCCGTGCGCTCGGGCTGGACAACCCGGCATCGCGCATCCTCGCCGCGGGCGACCCGGCGCGCCATCGGGAAGCCTTGCATCTGGTGCGCCAGGCAATGGATTGATCCTTCCCCTCAATCACCCCGCAAGCACCAGGAGCCCCCGGGCATGGACATCCGCATCGAGAACCTCTGCATTTCGTACGGCAACCAGCGCGTCATCGACGGCCTGAGCCTGGATATTTCCCCCGGCGCCTTCTTTACCTTGCTGGGCCCCAGCGGCTGCGGCAAGACCACCCTGCTGCGCGCCATCGCGGGCTTTACGCCCATTGCGTCCGGCAATCTGCTGTTCGGCGGGCGCGACGTGACCCGCCTGCCGGCGCACCAGCGCAACATCGGCATGGTGTTCCAGGACTACGCATTGTTTCCCAACCGCAGCGTGTTCGACAACGCCGCTTACGGTCTACGCGCAAGAAAAGTGGCGCCCGCCCTGATCCAGCAAAGAGTGACCTCGGCGTTGGACCGCGTGGGGCTGGGGCAATACGCGGCAAGGCTGCCGGCCGAACTATCCGGCGGCCAGCGACAACGCGTGGCGCTCGCCCGCGCGCTGGTCATTCAGCCGCAAGTACTGCTGATGGACGAACCGCTGTCGAACCTGGATGCCAAGCTGCGGATCCAGGTGCGCCAGACGATCGCCGAACTCCAGCGCGAGGCCGGCATCACCACCGTTTTCGTCACCCACGATCAGGAAGAAGCGCTGGCGCTATCCGATCAGATCGCCGTCATGCAGCAGGGGCGCGTGGCGCAGCTCGGCACACCACGCGACATCTACAGCGCGCCTGCCAGCGGCTATGTGGCGGACTTCATCGGCGCGGCCAATCTGCTGCCCGTGCAGTGCCACGCGCTTGAAACCGGGCCGGTGCATTTACAGGTGGACGGGCACGCCGTGGCCGCGCACGCCCCCGTGCCCGTGGCGGGGCAGGCCGTGCTGGTGGCGCGCCCCGAAGACATCCTGCTGTCCACCACGCCGGGCGCCGGGGTGCCCGCGCGGATCCTGGCGCAGCAGTACCTGGGCATCAAGACCAACTACCGCGTCGAACTGCCCAGCGGCCGCCATATGAACGTGGACGTGCACGGCGACCCGATCGCCGCGCTTGCGCGAGGAACCGAGGTCGATCTGGTATTCAACCCGCAAAAAACCCTGGTGTTGGCATCATGAAGCGCCTGGCCCCCATCTTGCGGTCGCCCTGGACCTGGTTGTCGCTGGCGGTACTGGCGGTGCTGCTGGTGTTCCTGGTCTGGCCCGTGCTGAATATCCTGTCGGCCAGCGTGCTGGCGCGCAGCGACGAAGGCCTGTCCGGCTGGCAGATCATGCTGTCGGATCCGCGTTACCCGCGCGCCATCGGCAACACCTTGCTGCTGGGCGCGGGCGTGACGCTGCTGGCCGTCGCCATCGGTGTGCCGCTTGCGTACCTGACGGCGCGCCACCGCTATCCCGGTAAAGCGCTGGTGTCGATCCTGCCGCTGATCACGCTCATCATTCCCGAAGTCATCGGCGCGCAGACCTGGCTGATGATCCTGGGCAATAACGGCGTGCTGACGCGCGCGCTGCGTGATGGGCTGGGGCTGGACCCGCCCTCCTTCTATGGCTGGCCCGGACTGCTGACGGTCATGACCTTCACGTATTACGCGTACATCTACATCGGTACGCTGGCCGCCATCCGCGGCTTTGACGCGCAGCTTGAAGAGGCCGCCCAAAGCCTGGGCACGTCGCCGCCCGTATCACGCCTGAAAGTCATGGCGCCGGTGGTGATGCCCGCCGTGCTGGCCAGCGCCCTGCTTGTCTTCACCATGGTCGTGGGCAACTTCGCTACGTCGATGATTCTTGGGCACCGCGTCGAACTGCTGTCGGTGTTGACCTATCAGGCGTCGGTGTCCGAAACAGGCAGCGACCCGGTCATGCAAAGCACGCTTGCCACCACGTCGATCGGCCTGGTGATGCTGGCCCTGTTCCTGCAACGCTGGATTGTGTCGCGCGGTCGTTATGAAATCACCCAGGGGCGTGCCGCCCCCGAGACGCCGATACGGGGGCCGGGCGGGCTGGCGATGGCGGGCGCGGCGCTGGCCGTGATGGCGCTGTCCATGCTGCCGCTGGGCACACTGGCCGTCGGCGCGTTCACCCGCGCGCACGGCCCCGTCATGCGCTGGGGCGAATGGACGGTTGCGCATCTGGAACGGGTGCTGATCAACGCCCCGGGCCCGGTGCTCAACTCCGTTTTGTTCGCAGGCGCCGCCACGCTGATCGCCATCGCCTTCAGCACCCTGGCCAGCTACCTGATCGTCAAGAAGCGCAACGTGTTGACGCCCTGGCTGGACTACCTCAGCTCCATTCCGCTGGCGCTGTCCGGCACGGTGATCGGCATTGGCCTGTTGATGACCTTCGGCCATGGCGCCTTCGACCTGTCCGGCACCGCTTCACTGATCGTGCTGGCCTACATCGTGCGGCGGCTTCCCTTTGGCGTGCGCAACGCTTCGTCCACGCTGTTCAACCTGCCCGACTCCATTGAAGAGGCGTCCATCAGCCTGGGGGTGCCGCCATTGGCGTCCTTCATCAAAGTGGTGCTGCCCTTGATGGCGCCCGCCATCGCGGCTGCCGCCGTGCTGACCTGGACCACCAGCGTCTCGGAACTGAGCGCCTCGGTCATCGTGTATTCGCCCGGGCATGAAACGCTGCCCATCCAGATTTTCCGCTTGATCGACAGCGGCCTGATGGCGCAGGCATCGGCCTACGGCCTGGTGCTGATCACGGTGATCCTGGCGCCCGTGCTGCTGGCCACCCGCGTCTTCAACATCCGGCTCTTTGCCTGAGACCGGCTCATTCACCTTCCCATCAAAGGAATCGCCATGATCCAGCTTCCCGCTTTCAACCGACGCCAGATGCTCAAGCTGCTGGCCGCCACCGGCGGCATCGGCGCCCTGCCCACCCAGGCGCTGGCCCAGCGTGCCGAAAAGGTCGTCCTGTACACCACGCTGAACGCGCAGTCCGTCGAGACCGCCAGCGACATCGCGCGCGACGTGCTGCCCCATATCAAACCCAGCACCGTTGCAGGCGGCAGCAGCCAGTTGCTCAAGCGGATCGAAGCCGAAGCCGGCCAGCCCAAGGGCGACCTGTTCTGGACATCCAGCGCCAACGTCATGCATGGCTACCGCGCCCTGTTCGAGCCCTACCGCTCTGAACATATCGCCGCCATTCCCGACGATCTGCACGGCCCCGACGATCTCTGGATGGCCGCCAACCTTCACATCGTGGTCGGCATGGTCAACGCGCGGCACGTGCCCGGCGCCGCGCCGACGTCGTGGGCGGACCTGACCGACCGTCGCTTCAAAGGCAAGATCATCATTAGCGACCCCGGCAACAGTTCCACCGCCTTCACCGCCTTGTGGGGCATCGAGCGCGTGCTGGGCACCGAAGGCTTGAGAGCGCTGGCGCGCAACGTCACCGTGTCCAGCGCGGCCTCGCATGTGGTGCGCAGTGTTGGCCAGGGCGAATACGCCGTGGGCATCACTTTCGAGTCCACGGCCTACCCCTATGTGGCGGGCGGCCAGAAAGAGATCGGCATCATGTACCCCACGGACGGCACCTTCACCGTGGCCGACAACATGGCCATGGTAAAGAACGCGCCCAACCCGGAAGCCGCCAAGCGCATGTACGACTTGCTGCTGTCGCGCGAGATGCAATTGGCCTTGCTGCAAAACGCCTACCGCCGCCCCAGCCGCAACGACATCGACGTCAGCAAGCACCTGGATATGCCGCCGCTTGCCGACATCAAGATCGTGCCGGTGGACGAAGCCGAAGCGGCGGCTGGCCGCGAAGCCTTTCTTGCACGGTGGCGCGCCTACCTCGCGCAGTCGCGCAGCACCTGACTGCTTACCAGCGATAACGCAGGCTGGCCTTGACCGAACGCTGGTAGCCATACCAGCACCAGGAATCCCCCGAGCAAGACGCGATGTATTCCTTGTCGAACAGGTTCTGGACGTTCAAGGCCACCTGCATGCCCTTCAACGACGGCGACACACGGCCAAGGTCATAGTCCAGCATCAGGTCGACCAGCGTCACGGACGGTACCTTCATCGTGTTGGTCTCATTGACAAACGACGAGCCGATGTAGCGCACGCCGCCGCCCACGCCCATGCCCGCCAACGGTCCGTCCTGCAGTTGATAGCGCGCCCATGCGGACGCCTGCTGAGACGGCACGCCGGCCGGCGATTTGTCCTTCAGGTTCAAGCCCGCCAGGTTGGGGTTGGCCTTGGAGTACTCGTTGTTCATCAAGGAATACGCGGCCACCACCGTCAGGCCCCGCATCGGTTCGCTCTTGGCTTCCAGTTCGATACCCTGCGTGCGCAGCTCGCCCGCCTGGATCGAGCACCGGCCACCGGCAGTGCCGCAGATGTGCGTGGGATCCGGATCCGTCGTGGTCATGTTTTCGCGACGGATGTCGAACGCCGCGAACGACAGCAGGGTTGCGCTGCCAGGCGGCTGGTACTTGATGCCGACCTCGTACTGATTGCCCTCGATGGGCTTGAACGGCGTGTTCTGCCAGCCCGTGCCCGACTGCGGCTCGAACGATTCCGAATAGCTGAAGTACGGCGCGACGCCGTTGTCGAAGTTGTAGATCACGCCCAGGCGGCCCGTGAACTTCTCGGCATTCAAGGAAGACGGCGCGACGCGGCCGGTGGCAATCGTCGTGGTCTCACCCACGTTGCGAGACCAGTCGTAGCGTCCGCCCAGCAGCACCGACAAGCGATCAATCTTGATCTGGTCCTGGAAGTACAGGCCCGCCTGGTACTGCGTGGAGGTGGCGTCCGTCGAGAACGCGGGGGTGGCGATGCGCTGGTGATTGTCCGGGTTAAGTACATACAGCGGCGGCGCGCTGCCATAGCCCGCCAGCGTGTCGGTCTTCACGTGCTGATAGTCAAAGCCCAGCAACGCCGTGTGGCCGAAGCGGCCGGTATTGAAACGCGCCTGCAGATTGTTGTCGATGGTCAGCGCGCCCACGTCCACGTCCGTGGCAATGGATGCGCGCTGCTGGTACAGGTAGCGCTTGTCCGTGTAGCCGTAGTTGTTCGTCATGGCGCCATAGACGCTGCGGTACTGAGCCTCGGACCGCGTCCAGCGCAGGCTTTGCGTGGCCTTGAACGTGTCGTTGAAGCGATGGTCCAGCACATAACCCAGCGAATAGCTCTTGCGATCGCTCTTTTCGAAATTGGCGTCGCCGTCGTAGTAGTTGGCCGGAAGGCGGATGCCGTCCGGCGCCGACAGCAGCGTGCGCATGGCGGGCACGGTGCCGTAAGAGCCCATGTCCGGATCGCGTTGGAAGTTGGTCAGCACCGTCAGCGAGGTGTCGCCATTGGGCTTCCACGTAAAGGCCGGCGACACGAAATAGCGCCGTTCCTTGGTGTCCTTGACCTGGCCGTCCGACATATAGCCCGCGCCGACCAGGCGATACAGGTACTTGCCTTCCTCGTCCATGGGGCCGCCAAAGTCAAAGTTGGCGCGGCGGTAATCGTAGTTGCCGACCTGCACCTCGACTTCGCGTAGCGTCTCTTCCAACGGACGCTTGCTGACCTGGTTCACCACGCCGCCCGGGCCGCCCTGGCCATACATGACCGAGGCGGGTCCCTTCAACACGTCCACGCGCTCCAGGCGGTAGGCGTCCACTTGCGGCAAGGCGTCACGGCCGCCGAACACGCGCAAGCCGTCCAGATAGGACGACGCCGAAAAGCCACGCACGCTGAACTGGTCCAGGCGCGTGGCGGTGGCGCCGCGCGATTCAGTGGCCACACCCGCCGTATATCGCAAGACCTGGTTCAGCGTTTGCGCGCCTTGCTCCTTGATCTGTTCGCGCGTGATCACCGACACCGATTGCGGCGTTTCGATCAGCGGCGTGTCGGTCTTGGTGGCGCTGACGCTGGCGCTGGCCACATAGCCCACGGTGGGCGCCAACGCGCTTTCCGACATGCCCGACACCGTCACCGGCGCCAGCACATGCGCGTCGCCCGAGACCGGCGCGGGCGCCAGCGTCCAGGTATTGCCCGACTGCGCACGCGCCTGCAGGCCGCTGCCCGACAGAATCCGCGCAAAGCCCGCACCGACCGAATAGGTGCCGTTCAGCCCATCGGAATGACGGCCGCGCACCAACGCCGGGTCGAACGACAGCACCACGCCCGCCGTGCGCGCAAACTGCGTCAGCGCATCGGCCAGGGCGCCGGCGGGAATCTGGTAGCCGCGCTGCGCGTTGACGGAGACTGGGGCGGCGGCGGGCGCGGATTGCGCCCACACGGCGGGCATACCGACGGCAAGAGCGCCCGCGCAGGTGGCGGTCAGCACAGCCTTGCGGCCAGCCGTCAATGTGGCGCGCATGCGCGGTTGAGATGAAGCAGACACGAAACTCTCCCTGTACGGTGATCTATCTCTGCCTTTCCGTACGGGAAACGAAAACCTGCAATGCGTCGGGCAAAAAAGTTTGTAACGGTCAGATCTGGCGTGGTCCGACCTGCAACCAGTACTGGGTGTGCCGACTGACGCTAATGGGTAGCGCGGGTTCAAGCGCCCTGAGCGCGCGTTCGGCATCGTCCAAGGGAAAGACGCCTGATAGCCTCAGCCCTGCGACGGCCGGGTCCACCCGAATCACACCCACGCGCTGGCGCGCCAGATGGCGCGCGAAGTCATCCAGACGCCATTCCTTGGCGACCACCAAGCCGTCCACCCAGGCCAGGCGGTCCGGGTCCGAGGCCTTGCGCACGACGTCATGCGCGTCTGAGAAAGCCAGGCGTTCGCCCGCGCTGGCTTGGGTCCAGGCCCCATCGCGCAGCAAAGCGACGCTGCCCTCGTACACGCCCAAGCGCGAATCCGTATCCGTGCGTCGCAGATCAAAGCGGGCTCGCTCGGCTCGCAATTCGCCATGGCCCGAGTCCACGCGCAACGCGTCAACGCCCGGACGCGGCTCGGTGTCGACCAGCATCTCGCCGCGCAACAGATCAATGCCACGCTCGCTGCCCGACACATGCACGCGCACCGCGCTGTCGCTGTTCAAGATGATGCGCAAGCCGTCGGCCAACGCCACGCTGCGGCGTTCGCCCACGCGCGTGCTCAAGTCTGCCGTCAGGCGCTGCCAGGGCGTGTGCCGATAGCCCGCCCACCCCATCGCGGAAATTGCGCTAACCCCGAGCAGCGACCGCAATACCGCGCGGCGCCCCGAAGACGCCGGGGCATTCAGCGCCGCATGCGCCAGCGGCGCAGGCACCCGCCGCGCGTCGCGGCCGATCGCTTCCAGGCGTTCCCAAGCCTGCCGGTGCGCGGCATCCGCTTCCAGCCAGGCGCGACAGGATTCCCGGTCGTGCGCGTCGGCCACGCCGCTTTGCAGCTTGGCCCACCAGGCAATGGCCTGGCGCACGACCGGGTCCGGCGGCATGCCGTGCGCGGCGTTATTCATAGAACGCCGCATAGCACGCGGTCATCGCGCGCACCATGTACTGTTGTACGGAACTCAGGGAGACGCCCAGGCGTTGTGCGATGTCGGGATAGGTCAGCCCATCCAGCTGCGACATCAAGAACGCGGCTCGGGCCTTGGGAGGCAGGCCGTCCAGCAAGTGGTCCAGACGCACCAGCGCCTGCAGTTGTTCGGCCTGCGTCTCGGGTGACGGCGCATAAGCCTGCGGCAGCGTGGAAAGATAGCCAAGGTAGGCGTATTCCAGCGCGGCGTGGCGCTGGTGGTCCACCACCAGCCCCTTCGCAATCGTGGTCAACAAGGCGCGCGCGTCATGGGCGCGCACGGCTTTGCGCCCCTGGATCACCCGCACGAACACATCCTGCGCCAGGTCTTCCGCGCGGTGGTCGCAGCCCAGCTTGCGGCGCAGCCAGCCGAACAGCCAGGGGCGATGCTCGCGGTAGAGACTATCAACGCGGCTATCGACGAGCCCGTCAACGGACGCGATGACGGCGTCGGCACACGGGGCCGATGAGGAGAGCAAGGGGGAAGGCACGATTGAGACGGCGGTGCGGGACCTGAAGTCTCAAAATGTTAATTGATAATGACTTGCATTACCAATGCTATCTTCAGGCGGCCCGCGCCATGCGGGCCGCTTGCGGCATTACTACAACGTCGCCGTCGACCGGCGTTCGGATTCCAGGTATTCGCGCGACTGCATTTCCAGAATGCGCGACACGGTGCGATGGAATTCATTGGCCAGCGCGCCTTCCGTGTAGATCTCTTCAGGTTCGCACTCGGCCGACATGATGAGCTTGACGCGGTGGTCATAGAACACGTCGATCAACCACGTGAAGCGACGCGCCTCGGACGCCTGGCGCGGCCCCATCTTCGGCACGCCGGACAAGATCA